>JBCBNT010000044.1:0-25088 GCA_039821685.1 Planctomycetota bacterium
CCAGCCGATGCTTGACTTTCTGGGCTACGAGCCCGAAGGCGTGAAGCTGATCCGGCTCGACTCGATCGACTTCCGATCCGTACCCGATCTGCGTTGGCCCGCCTCCGCCGATGACGGCGATCTGGCGATGGTGCTCTACACGTCCGGCACGACAGGGCTGCCGAAGGGCGTGATGCTCACGCACGGCAACATCAAGGCCAACATCCGCCAAGGAATCGAGGGAATGGCGATTTCCCGGCGTGATACGTTCCTCGGTGTCCTGCCCCAGTTCCACAGCTTCGGTGTGACCCAGCTCACGCTCACGCCGCTCGCCGTCGGCGGCCGAGTGGTCTACACCGCGCGTTTCCAGCCCAAAAAGATCCTGACTCTCATGCGTGAGCACAGCGTGACAACATTCGTCGGCATCCCGTCGATGTACAACGCCCTGGCCATGAGCAAGGACGCGTCGCCTCAAGATGTGGCGCGCATGCGGCTGCTCGTGTCAGGGGGTGAGCCGCTCCCCGATGCCGTGCTGCAGCGGTTCGAAGAGAAGTTCGGCAAGACGATCTGCGAAGGCTACGGGATGACAGAGATGGCGCCCGCCACGCACTGCGCGACGCCTGGGCGGCGCAAGCGTCATTCGGTCGGCCCCGCGCTGCCGGGGGTCGAGCAGCGCATCGTCGATCCGGAGACTGAGGCCCCGCTCGGCAACGACCAAGACGGCGAGATCCGCATGCGGGGCCCCAACCTCATGCGGGGCTACTACCGCGACGCCGACTCGAGCCGGCGCGCTCTCGATGAGCAGGGCTACCTCCGATCGGGCGATATCGGCCGCATCGACCGGGACGGCTTCCTGTTCATCACAGGGCGGCTCAAAGAAATGATTATCGTCGGCGGGGAAAACGTCTTCCCGCGAGAGGTCGAAGAGGTGCTCACCCGGCACCCAGCGGTCTCGGCGGCGGGCGTCACCGGCATGCAGGATGACGTCCGGGGCGAGGTCGTCATCGCGTTTGTCGAATGCGCGGAAGAGGCCGACGGCTCGGAGGCAACTCCGGAGTTGCTCAGGGCATGGTGCAGGGAGCACCTCGCGGGCTACAAGTGCCCACGGGAGGTGCACATCGTCGACGCGCTGCCCCGCAACCCGACCGGCAAAATCATGCGGCGCGAGCTTTCCAGCCTGATCCCGACGCAGGACGCAGCGGCCGCGGAATAGCATCGCCCGGCGCCGTGCTGCCCGGACAGACCACCCCCTTTGGAGCGCACCCATGGAGCTCTACGTCGATACCGCCAACCTCGATGAGATCAAAGCCGCTGCGGACCTCGGCGTGCTCGACGGCGTGACCACCAACCCGTCGCTGATCGCGAAGGAAGGCGTGGATTACGGCGACCGCCTCGCGCAGATCTGCGAGGTTGTGGGCGGCCCGGTCTCAGCGGAAGTCATCGCCACCGACTTCGAGGGCATGATCGCCGAGGCCGAAACGCGCATCGGCATCGCCGAGAACATCGTCGTCAAGCTGCCGTGCACGGCCGACGGCGTCCGCGCGTGCAAGGCCCTTGCCGATCGCGGCGTCCGCACCAACATGACGCTCTGCTTCCAGCCCCTGCAGGCATGGATGGTCGCCAAGGCCGGCGCGTTTCTCGTCAGCCCGTTCATCGGCCGGCTCGACGACATCGGCCAAGACGGCATGGACCTCATCCACCAGATCCGCGAGGCCTACGACGTGCAGGGCTACGAGACCAAGCTCCTCGCCGCCTCCATCAGGCACCCGAAGCACATGCTCGACTGCCTGCTCGCCGGCGCAGACGTCGCGACCGTCCCCTTCAAGGTCATCGAGGGCCTGCTGAAGCACCCGCTCACCGACTCGGGTCTCGAGACCTTCATCGCCGACTACGCCAAGGCGTTCGCCTAGCCCGCGGGTCGCGGTCAGCCCGCCAAAACAACCTCAAACAGCACCTCGACTTCGACCGGCGTGCCCCGCGGCAGGGCGTTCGAGCTCACGGCTGCCCGCGCGTGCCGGCCGGCATCGCCAAACACACGCTGCAGCAATTCGCTCGCTCCGTTCGCGACCTCCGGCTGGGCCTTGAAGCCCGCGTCCGAAGCGACCCACACGCCGACCCGCACCACGCCGGCGATCTCCGAGCCGGCGGGCACAGCGCTCAGGCCCGCCGCGATCGCGTTGATCGCGCACCGCTCGGCGCAGGCCTCCGCCTCCTCGGGCGTGACCTCGCTCGGCACGACGCCCTTTGCCAGCAGCGCGCCGTCCGCGATCGGGAGTTGCCCGGAGACAAAGAGCAGGCCGCCCGCGAGCCGCGCCGGGACGTACGACGCCGCGGGCGGCGTCACCTCTGGCAGCACGTGACCGAGCGATTCCAGCGCCGATTCGATCTGTTTTTGGTTCATGTCTGGTGTCCCTCCGTCCTCAGCGGCCCCGCTCTCGTTCCCCGTTGCATCCTCCCGCAGAGTCCGTATACTCCCAAAGGGAACTCCGCACCGCCCGGTGCGGATCGTTTCCCGGCATGCCGAGGCGTGCGGGACGACTGCGGGTTGGCATTGACAATGCACTTATACCTGCGAGCGACCGCTCGTGCGATACACCGGCCTTCCTGAGCCGCGCCGCACGCCGACATCTCGAAAGCCCCGCGCTGGCGGCCCGCCCCGGATGGGCGTCGCCGCCTCCCTCGCGGGCACCGCGGCGTCCGAAGCGGCGTTCGGTTTGTCGGTTTCGAGAGCCCGCACGGTTGTGCGTTGCTCTCACACGTACGGTCGCACGGGCCGCACCGCGAACGCGGCCCCTGCACAGACTTATGGAGGTTCATCATGAACACCCGCAAGAACGTTCGCGCGTTTACGCTGATCGAGCTGCTGGTCGTGATCGCGATCATCGCCCTGCTCATCGGCATCCTGCTGCCGGCGCTCGGCAAGGCTCGGAAGTCGGCGCAGCAGCTCAAGGACTCGACGCAGATCCGCGGCACCATCCAGTCGCTCGCGACCTGGGCCAGCGACAACGACGACGAGTACCCCCTGCCCAGCAAGCTCGACCGCAACAACAACACGATCGCCGGTTCCGCGACGATCGGTCAGCGTGACGAGGCCAAGGACATCACCGGCCAGATCTTCGCTCCGCTGATCAACAACGGCTCGATCACCACCGAGCTGCTCATCAGCCCGGTCGAGCAGAACCCGAGCATCGCCGACTACGAGAACTACCAGCTCGACGAGCCCGAGGCTGCCGCGATCCCCGAGCGGGCGCTCTGGGACCCGGCGATGCGCGGCACGCCCGATACGCTGGAGGGTCAGGGCCTCAACATCACCTACACCGAAACCCTCAACGACGGCACGGGCAACACGTCGTACGCCCACACGCTGCCCGTCGGCCGCCGCCTCGCGCAGTGGAGCAACACCTTCATCGCCTCGGAGCCCGTCCTCGCCAACCGCGGGCCGGTCTTCCAGCAGACGGTCACGGGTGAGAATGCGACCTGGGAGCTCGCCGAGGGCGGAGCCGACCAGTTCGGCCTGCTCTCCAACACGCTGCTGATCCACGGCAACCGGAACAGCTGGTCGGGCAACATCGGCTACAACGATGCTCACGTCGACTTCGAGAACACCGCCTCGCCCGATCAGGCGTCGCAGATCCAGGTGACCTCGACAGCCGGTGCGGGTGGCAACCCCTTCACCGTCAACGACAACATCTTCGTCTCCGAGAATGACCGCGAGGGTGACGCGGCCAACTCGGAGTCAGGCACGGCCGGGGATTGGAGCGCTGCCGTCTCGAACTTCCCAGTCGTTTCGGACGACATCGATGCGGGTCTGAGCCAGCGCAACGCGTTCCTCAACATCATCGCCAACAGCACCGACCGCGCGAGCGGCACCGAGCAGACGCTCGGCCTCTGGAAGGACTAATGCCCTTCCGAATCTGATACTCTTCTGGGGCCCCCGGTCAGCAGCCGGGGGCCCCGGCTTTGCGCCCCGCCCGAGCGGGCTGCGCGACAGACCGGCCGCCACCCACCGGAGACCCGCCATGCCCCGCCGCGGCTTCACGCTCATCGAGCTCCTCGTCGTCATCGCGATCATCGCGCTCCTGATCGGCATCCTGCTGCCCGCGCTGGCGGGCGCACGCGAGGCCGCCCGCAAGGGAGCGGACGCCGCCCAGATCCGGGGCCTGCTCAAGGGCTTCAACGCCTGGGCCGGCGACAACGACGGCAGCTATCCGCTGCCTAGCGTGGTCGACGCGAGCGATGTGACGATCAGCGACGCCGCCGACCCGCTCGAAAAGGACAACACGGGCAACATCCTCTCGCTCATGCTCGCCAACGGGCAGATCACCTCGCCGGTCCAGCTGGTCAGCCCGGTCGAGACCAACACCGAGGTGGAGGCCGACGAGGACTACAACCCGAAGAAGGTCACGGCGTCGAGCGATGGCTCGCGGTCCGACTTCATCCTGTGGGACGCGGGCTTTGCGGGCGTGACCGCCGAGACCGGCACGGGCGGGGGCGATAGCCGCGACCAGATCGATGGCGTGGTCAAAGGCAACACGTCGTACTCGCACCTTGCGCCCTTCGGCGCCCGCCGAGACCTGTGGCAGCAGGGGCAGGGCTCGACCGTCGCGATGGCCGCCAACCGCAGCACGCTCTGGGCCTACAACACGTCGATCAGCGACTGGGAGATCTCCGACTTCGGCTTCCCCAACGGCTTCGACTCCAACACCCTCGGCTTCTTTACGCCGGACGACGGGTGGTCGGGCAACATCGGCTTCGGCGACGAGAGCGTCGCCTTCGAGAACCGCCCCGACCCCGAGGGCCTCCGCATCGCGGTGAACAACGGGTCGGACACGATCGGCGACAACGTGTTCTTCAACGAGGACGAGTCGGCGGCCCCAGGCGCGCCGGGCCGCGCAAACGACGTGAGCCAGGGCACCAACTCCTACGTCCGCGGCTGGTCGGACATCAGTGTCACCGCAGCCGGCGAGGTGACCGCGACCCCTTGGGACCTGTCGACCCGCGGCGGCGGTGCTGGCGGCGGCGACTAATCCTGACCGCTACTCGACATTCAGCGACCTGACGTACGCATCCAGGGCGGCCTGCAGCGCGGCGCGGTCGGCTTCGGTCTCGGCCCGGAGCGGCCGGATCTCTTCGAGCCGATCCTCGTGCGACGCGAGCATGCGGAGGTAGCGGGCGTAGAGGTCGTCTTGGCGGCTCACGGCACCCATCAGCCCGCGCACGCGGTTCTGGTCCGCGGTGATCCTTTGGGTCTCGCGATCGAGTTCGGCGATCTGCGTCTCGAGGCTCGTGATCGCCGCTTGGCGTTCGGCATACCCGCGGAACGCGGCGAGCACCTCGTCTGACACCGACCCCCGCTGGTTGTAGCGGACCATCTGGTCGAGCCGGAACGACCCGATCGCGACGCGTGTGGAGACGCTCCGGCTCTGCGTGACGTCGAGCGAGGCCTCGTCCCCGGCGCCGACGTCGACCGCGAACCGGTGCCGCGACGAGGTCGTCTCGTAGAGCGGCTCGCTCGAATCGAGGTCCCACCCGTCGAGCGCGTTGACCTCGACGATGACCGTGCGGTCGCGGCCCTGGTCCTTGTTCTCGATCGACACCGTCTCGGTGACGCGGTTGAAGACGCGCTTGATGAAGAGCCCGTCGCGGATCGTGATCTGCTCGATGCGTTCCTGGCCGTTGGTCGTCCGGCGGTCGATGTCGACGTCGAGGTCGACGCCGAAGGCGATCAGGCGGTCCTCGCCGGCGCCGACGTACCCGAGGCTTGCGTCGCCCGCGAAGGCGGTGCCGTCGTAGACGCTCACCGGCCCGGGCATGAGCTTCAGATCGGAGGTGTTGGTCATCTCGAGCCCGAGCATCGGGTGCTCGCCGCCCGCGCCGGGCGATGCGACGGAGACGCGTCGGCCCTCGATCGACTCGGTCAGGATCGGGAGCATGGCCGACTGCCGCCGGCCGACCGAGACCGGGTCGTCGAGGCGGTAGAAGAAGACCTCGCCCGATTCGCCGGCGGACGCGGCCGCGGCGAAGGAGCTCTCCATCGCTGCGGAGGTCTCGGCCGAGGAGAAAAAGCGTGCGGACTCCGGATCGCTTCCGCCGACACGTGCACCGCGGCCCATCGCGTCGGCCGCGATCGCCTGCTCGAGCTCTGACTTCGCCAGAGAACGGTCGACGCCTCCCCGGCCCCGCTCGAAAGTCCGTGCGGCGGCCGCGATCTCGACCGGCACGGGGAGCGTCTGCCTCGGGGCGTAGAGCGGCTGCGAGAGCGGCATTGTGAAGCCCACGGGACGGCCGGCAACGAGTGACAGCGATACGTTGTGCCAATCGCTGTCGGTCGTGTTCTCGACGATCGCCCAGCCCTGCAGGCGGACCGCCTCCGAATCGTCCGCCGGCATCACGATGCGGTAGCTCGTCTTCCAGACGGGCGTCTCCTGGGTGTAGACCGCCCTGACCCGGCGCTCGCCATCGCCGAGCAGTTCGATATCCAGCGACCGGTTCCGCTCGGTGCGCTGCTCTGCGAGCGAGGCGAGCAGCGTATCGAAGTCGGCGCGGAGCTCGGGATCATCAAACGACACGCTGCCGATCTCGTCGTCAAAGACCGTCACGATCCCCTCGGCCGACATCAGGCTCACGCGGTTGCGCGTGGTGATCTCGCCCGCGGCGTCTCTGGTCGGACGCGAATCAACGCCCAGGATGCGACCCACAATCGGTTCGCGGCCTGTCACGCCGATCCGAACGGCAGAGCCCTTGAAGCCCCGAAGGATGCTCGTGAGCGTGAGCTGGTCGGGCGAGCCGACGCCCATGGCATCCAGCAGCCTCGCAACGGGCTCGTCGGCGGTGTAGGTCACGCCGCCGACCCGGCCCCCGTCGAGGTCGAGCACGACGAGTGACTTGAGAAGATCGTCGATCTGATCGGCCGAGGCCTGGAGCCTGATCGAGTCCGCGCCGGTCACGGCGCCCTCGCGTTCGAACGAGCCCACGCCGGACCGGTAGAGGGTGACCGCGGTCACGGGGAAGTCCGCGTCCTGAGCCGACGCAAGGCCGGCCGGCAAGCCGGCCGTACCGGCGATGAGCAGCGCTGCGGCACCACGCCGCGAACGAGGACCGAGAAGCAGAGTCATGATGCGTTCCTCCGGATTGGGGCTCTCCCAAAGGTACCGACCGCGTGACACATTCATCGGTTCGCGCCCCAGCGACGAACTACAGTTCGATATGCCCGAACTCCCTGTTTTGCGAGAAGAGGACATCGCGCGCTTCGAGCGCGATCGGCAGGCGATCGCTCGGGATCTCTCGAACGCCATCAGCGGCGAGGTGCGGTTCTCGGCGCACGATCGTGGTCTCTACGCCACGGATGCTTCGATCTACCAGGTCGAGCCGATCGGCGTCGTGGTGCCGGACTCGGTCGACGATGCGGCCGCGGCCGTGCGTTTCTGCGCCGGACGCGGCATCCCGATGCTGCCCCGCGGCGGCGGCACGAGCCTTGCCGGGCAGTGCGTGAACAGATCGGTGGTGATCGACGTTTCTGCCCGCTGCCGCGGCGTGACACGCGTCAACGCCGAAGAGAAATGGTGCGAGGCGTTCGCCGGCACGACCATCGACGAGCTGAACCGGCATCTCGGCCCGACCGGGCTCTTCTTTGCGCCCGATCCCTCGACCGTCCGGCAGGCAAACATCGGCGGGTGCATCGGCAACAACGCGGCCGGGACGCGATCGATCCGGTACGGCCGGACATCGGAGAGCGTGCTGGCGGTCGACGCCATCCTGGCCTCGGGTGAGCGGGTGCGTTTCGATCGCGGCGCCGCGACCCGCGACCCGATCGTCCGCCGGATCACCGCAGACGTCGTCGACATCGTCCGGAGGCACGAGGGCCTTATCCGCGAGCGGTTCCCCAAGACCCTCCGACGGAACGCGGGCTACGGGCTCGATCTGGTGCTGAGCCAGCTCGACGAGCCGGGCGATGCGATGTCGAACGCGGATCTTGCGCCGCTGCTCTGCGGATCAGAAGGCACGCTCGCTCTGACCGCGGGAGCGAGGCTCAAGCTGCACCGGTTCCCGACGCACCGCGCTCTGGCCGTGCTCGGGTTCCCGAGCGTCGATGCCGCGGTCGCGATGGTCCCCGCGCTTCTTGAGGCGCGGCCCGGTGCGGTCGAGCTGCTCGATGACCTCGTGATCTCGCTCGCACGGAAGAACATCGAGTACCGCCGGTACGTCGACCTGATGCCCCAGCCTGGCTCGGGCGAGCTCGCGGCGGTGCTCTACGTAGAGGTCCTCGGGTTCGGTGATGAGGAGGTCGATGAGGCCGAGGCGGCGATCCGGACCATCGCGAGCGGCGCACCGCTCGCGTTCCATCGTGATGAGACTGCGATGGCCCAAGCCCTCAAGCTCCGGCAGGCGGGGGAGCCGCTGCTGCACGCGATCCCGGGCGATCGCAAGCCGCTCGGGTTCGTCGAGGACAACGCCGTTCCGGTGGAGCACCTGGGCGAGTTCGTCGAACTGTTCCGGGCGATCTGCGAGGCCCACGGGACACGTGCGGCGTTTTACGCCCATGCTTCGGTTGGCGTGCTCCATGTCAGACCGCTGCTGGATCTACGGAGCGAGAGCGATCGCCGCGCGACGGTGGAGATCGCCACCGAGGTCGCGGACCTTGCCAAATCGCTCGGCGGGGTGATGTCGGGTGAGCACGGCGACGGCCGCGCACGCGGTCCATTTATCGAGCGGTACTTCGGGCCCGAGCTCATGCGGGCGTTCCGCGAGGTGAAGGCTGCGTTCGATCCGCAGGGGCTGCTCAATCCCGGGAACATCGTCGACCCGGGCCCGCCCTCCACGATCGTCGAGAAGACCCGGATTCATCCGAGGGACCACGAGGCGAGGGTGCCGCAGATCGAGACCCATTACCGGTTCGCTGATCAGGACGGCTTCGCCCACGCGATCGAGCGGTGCAACGGCGCGGGCGTCTGCCGGAAAACGTCCGGCGGCACGATGTGCCCTTCGTACATCGCGACGCTCGACGAGCGGCACTCGACGCGCGGCCGGGGGAATGCGCTCCGGCTCGCGATCACGGGCCAGTTTGGTGACTCGGTCAATGCGGATCGCTCGCCGAATTGGAACGATCCGGAGACGACCGCGACGCTCGATCTCTGCCTGAGCTGCAAGGCGTGCAAGACCGAGTGCCCGAGCAACGTCGACATCTCGCGGCTGAAGGCCGAGTACCAGGCGCAGTCGTACGCGGCGTCGGGCGGTGCGCCGCTCGCGGCTCGGGTGTTCGGGCACGTGCGTCGAGCAAACCGCATGGGCGCGATGCTGCCCCGGCTCTCGAACGCGATCGGCAGGCTCGCGCCGGTACGGATGGTGATGAACCGCGTGCTCGGGCTCAGCCCGCACCGCAGCCTGCCCGCCTTCAGCGTCCCGCTTCCGAAGCGGCTTCCGAGGTCGGCGCCGGGCGTCGATTCGGCCCGCCCGGTCGTTCTGCTCTACGGCGACTGCTTCAGCACCTACAACGAGTCGGACATCGGCGTCGCGGCGGCCACGCTGCTCCGGGCATTCGGCTATCGCGTCGAGTACATCGATGCCGGCTGTTGCGGCCGTGCCATGATGTCAACGGGTCTGCTGCCCGAAGCCATCCGATCGATGGAGCGTGGCGCGGTGCGGCTTCGTGACGCGCTCCGCCGGCACGATGCGAAGGCGATCCTCGTTCTCGAGCCGTCGTGCCTTTCCGCGATCACTGATGATTGGCTCGACCTGCGATCCGACCTCGACATGTCGATCCGCCAGGAGGTTGCGGACGCATCGATGCTCGTCGAGCAGTTCCTCGAATCGGCGTGGGACGAGCACCCGAGGCATCCGGAGTTCCGAAGCGATGCCGGCCCGGTCACGCTGCACGGTCACTGCCATCAGAAAGCGCTCTGGGGGGCAGGATCATCGGCAGACCTCCTGCGGCGCGCGTTGGGTGACGATGCCGTGACCGTGCCCGATACCGGCTGCTGCGGCATGGCCGGGTCGTTCGGATATATCGACTCGAAGTACGACCTTTCGATGCGGATCGGTGAACTGACGGTCTTCCCGGCGGTGCGAGCGACGGCCGACGATGCCGCGGTCGTCGCACCTGGAACGTCGTGCCGGCACCAGATCCTCGACGGGACGGGCCGGGAAGCGGTCCACCCCGTGACACTGCTCGCGCAACGGCTTGCACCCGAGAGCCGGATCGATCGCGACGACCACGCGCCGCTCTTCGCTCGCTAGCACGGCAAGGCGCGCCGGACTTTGCCTCGCGGCATCAGACCGGCATCGCAACCCGGCTGAGCACGGCCTCTGCCGCGGCGACGGCCCGGCCCGAGTCGTCGCTGCCAGCGACGATGAGGCGATGAGCCGCGACGCTCACGAAGTTGTCCACGATGTCATCGGTTGTGACGTAGTCGCGTCCTCTGAGCCTTGCGCTGGCCCGGGCCATCCTGATCATCGCAAGCGCGCCGCGCGTGCTCAGGCCCGCTGAAAGGTCGGGGTCGTTCCGTGTGTCGTCCGCGAGTGCGCGCACGTACTCGGCGATCGCCTTCGAAACGGTGGTCGTGGCGGTCAGCCTCTGCAGGGCTGTCATGCCTTCGGCGGTTGTGATGGGCTCGATCGTGTGCAGCGCCTCGGCCACCGGCTCGTCGAGCAGCACGCGGATTTCGGATTCGGCGTCGAGGTAGCCGAGCGAGATGCGCGCGAGGAAGCGGTCGAGTTGGCTTTCTGGCAGCGGGAAAACGCCGTACTGCTCCGATGGGTTCTGCGTCGCGATAACCATGAACGGCTCGGGCAGCCGGTGCGTGACCCCGTCGATCGAGACGGCATGGTCGTTCATCGCTTCGAGCAGCGCGCTCTGTGTCCTCGGCGGGGCCCGGTTGACCTCGTCGGCGATGACGACATTGGCAAAGATCGGGCCGGGCACGAAGCGGAACTGTCCCGAGGCGTCTTCGAAGACCGAGACGCCCACGATATCAGATGGCAGCAGGTCGGACGTCATCTGGACCCGTTTCACGTCGCCGCCGATCGCCCGAGCCGCGAGCATGGCGAGCGCGGACTTTCCGACGCCCGGCACGTCCTCGATAAGCAGGTGCCCCCTCGCGAGGAGGCAGCAGAGCACGCGATCGATCGCGGAGGCGTGTCCCAGAAACGCCCGGGATATGACATCCCGGAGCCGCTCGATCGTTTGGTTCGCGCTGCCATCTTCGGTCACGGGACTCTCCTCGTCGATGCGTTTATCATCAGCGGCCGAAGCGGGGGGCGAGCGCGTTGACCGATGCCGAACCAACCAGCGCCGAGAGCGCCGGAGCCGGGGAGCCTAGCACGGGCGATCGTGCGCTCGCGTACGAGCTTTCGGGCCGCCTGCCCTGCGCAGGGTGCGGGTACGACCTCGCGGGCCTCTCGGTGCTCGCGGCCTGCCCGGAATGCGGGACGCGTGTTCGTGAGACGTTGCTGGTGGTTGTCGATCCTGCGGCCGGTGATGTGACCCGCATCAAACGTCCGAGGCTCATGGCGGCAGCGATCATGGGCTGGTCGTGCGCCTTTCTTGTCGCGGCGACGATGATCGTTGCAGACCGCGCGATCGATTGGGTGACCGCGACCACCGGGGGGCGGCCTGTCCGGACCGTGCTGGCTCCGATCGGGGTTGGTCTCATGATCGCGGGGGCGGTGTGCGGGCTGCCGCTGGTCAGGCCGGAGAACGCGAAGAAGAGGCTCGCGATATCATCTTCGTTGGGCGCAGCAGGCTTGGTCGTTTGTTCCGCGTCTCTGCTCTGGCTCGCGATCGTCAGCCAGGGCCAGGCTGCTTCCTCGTCGCTCGGAGCTCTCGATGCTGGTCAGATGCAACTCACGGCCGCGGCGACCGGATCACTGATCGCCGCGGCGATGTTGTACAGGATGAACGTGCGCCGGATCTCTTCTGTTGCTTTCCGACTCGATGAGACGCAGGACAATAAACAGAGGCTGCTGACGATCGCCGCGTCGCTCGGGCTGTCCCTGGTCGGCCGGTTGCTCCTGCTCGGTGCGAGCCGGGCGTCATCGGAGCCGTACACGCCTGCCGTCATCGCGGGGTCGGCGCTGCTCTTTGTCTCGACCGGCGTCCTGCTCGCGGCGCTCGTGGGTGCGGTGCTCGATTCTCAGGCTGTCGCCCGCACGCTCTGGCGTGTACCCGTCGCGTTCCGCGACCTCATCAAACGCCGAGGTGGCGAGTGATGACACCCGGGGATCGCACGGTGTTCGACCGGTGCTTTGAGGAGGTCTTTCGGGCGCTGCCGCCCGCGATCAGGTCGATGATCGAGCGGGATCTTGCCGTCATCGTTGAAGATGAGCCGACGGCGGACATGCTCGCGGATGTTGGCATGGCAGGCGAGCCGGCCGAGTCGCTCCTCGGTCTTCACACGGGCGTCCCGCTTACCGAGCAGTCCGTCGAGGACCACGGCGTTTCGCCGCCGATCGTGCACCTCTTCCGGGCCGGATTGCTCGCTGAGGCTTCATCTGCCGATGGGACGATCGATGGTGAGCGGCTTCGAGAACAGATCAGGATCACGCTGCTGCACGAAATCGGACATCACTATGGCCTCGACGAGGACGACCTCGACGCTCTTGGTTATGCCTAGCAACCCGCAGACCGCCGTTCCGATATAGTGATCGCAGTCAAAGGAGTGATTCCATGAATGCAAGTCGGACAAAGTGGATCATCGGAATGGCCGCAGCGCTGGTTTGCGGGGCCGGCGTTGCGCAGAGCGATGCGCGTGTTGGCGTCGTGACCATTAGCGGCGGTCTCGCGGAGCGTCCCGGGCCGTTCGACTGGCTCACGGGCAAGCCTGCCGCGACGCTCCGGTCCGTCACCGAAGCGCTCGACGATGACAGCTTCGACGTCATGGTGATCCGGCTCGAAGACGCGGCGCTCTCCCGGACGCAGATCGAAGAGATCGGCGATGCCATGGGCGACGCGCAAGACGCCGGCACGCCCGTCTACGTCGTGACGGACAGGCTTGGCACGGGCGAGGTGCTGCTCGGTGCGTACGCCGATCGGCTCATTGCGCAGGACGGGACGGGCCTGATGATCCCGGGCATGTACATGGAAGAGCTCTACCTCCGCGACGCGCTGGAGTGGCTCGGGATCGAGCCGAGCTTTGTGCAGGTGGGTGCATACAAGGGAGCGGACGAGGCCTTCAACCGCTCGGAGCCCACTGCGCCGTGGGAAGAAAACATCTCCGGCCTGCTCGACTCGCTGTACGGAACCATGCGCGACCAGCTCATGGATGGCAGGGGCCTGACCGACGGCGAACTCGATGATGCGCTCGAGCGTGCGTGGCTCGCGGATGCCGACGACGGCATCGAGATCGGGCTCGTCGACGAGGCGCTGGACCTCAACGAGCTCGCGAGCGCGATGGAAGACGAGCTCGGGGACATCTCCTGGACGACCGGCCTTGGTAGCGGGTCCGGCGGGTTGCAGTTTGATAGCTCCAACCCGTTCGCACTCTTCACGATGCTCTCGCAAGATCCTTCGAACGATCCGTCTGGGCCGACGATCGCCGTGCTGCACGTGAACGGACCGATCGTTGACGGCGACTCGGTCGAGGGCGGCCTGTTCGGATCGTCGTCGGTCGGCAGCCGGACGATCCGGCGGGTCGCGGGTGAGCTCGCCGACGATGAGATGATCAAGGGCGTCGTTGTCCGCATCGATTCGCCGGGCGGGTCGGCGACCGCGAGCGAGGTGATCTGGCAATCGCTCAGGTCGCTCGCGGAAGAGAAGCCGGTGTACGTGTCCATCGGTTCGATGGCCGCTTCCGGCGGGTATTACATCGCGGTGGGCGGCGACCGGATCTACGCGAACCCGTCTTCGGTCGTCGGATCGATCGGTGTCGTGGGCGGCAAGCTGGCGATGCAGGGGCTGTACGACAGGATGAACATCAACGTCGTCGGCCGCGCCAGGGGGCCTCGGGCAGCCCTGTTCGGCTCCGCGCCTTGGGACGAGGCCGACAAGGAATTCGTCCGGCAGCGGATGACCGAGACCTACGAGCTCTTCACCGGCCGCGTGCAGGAAGGGCGTGACGGGATTGACCTCGACCTGGTCGCCGAAGGCCGGCTTTTCACCGGCGGCGATGCCGTCGAGCTCAACATGATCGACGAGGTCGGCTCACTGGACACGACGATCGAAGCCCTCGCGGCTGACCTGGATCTCGCCTCATACGACGTGCTCGATTACCCCGGGCCGCAGAGCCTTGAGGACCTGTTCGAGCAGATGCTCCCGGCGGGCGTTTCAGCGCCGTCAACCGGTGCAAGAGCTATGTTCAGCGGGGCATCGGTCATCGGCGAGACGATCGAAGCGATGGTCGGGCCGGCGTGGCCGGAGCTTCGCCAGCGGATCGATGCCGCCGTGATGCTCCGCGACGCGCCCGTCCAGCTCATGGAGCACCGGGTGATCCACATCCGGTAAATCATTCTGCCCGATGATTGGGCCGCCCTTGCTGGTCAGACTTCCATGATCTCGGCGCTCTTGTCCTTGACGAGCGAGTCGATCGAGGCCTCGTGCTTCTTGAGCAGTTCCTGAATCTCGTCCTTCAGCGTCGAGACCTCGTCCTCGGAGATGTTGCTGTCGCCTTTGCCGAGCGCGTCCGCGGCCTTGTTCGCGTCGCGGCGGGCGTTGCGCATCACGACCTTTGAGTCTTCCGCGAGCTTCTTGGCCTTGCCGACGAGCTGCTGGCGACGTTCCGTCGAGAGCGGCGGGACGTTGAGCCTGATCTGCTTCCCATCGACGTTGGGCGACAGGCCGAGGTCCGATTCCTCGAGCGCCTTCCGGATCTCGCTGACAGCGCCGGCGTCGAACGGCTTGATCAGGATCTGCGTAGGCTCGGGCGTGCTGACGGCCGCGAGGGATTTCAGATCGGTCTGGGCGCCGTAGTAGTCGACCTTCACAAACTCGACGAGCGCCGTGGACGCCCGGCCGCCGCGGAGGCCCTTGAACTCCTGCGTCAGGTAGTCGATCGCCTTGGTCATCTGCTCTTCGGCTTCGAGCAGGATCGTGTCGGGGTCAGCCATGTGTGGGTCTCCTCCGTTGGGTCGGTTCTGGTGTCGCGTGCGCCGCGCTCGCGGGGCGGCGGTTGCTGCTTAGCCCTCGCTCACGAGCGTGCCGATGGCGTCGCCCGCGGCGGCGGCCTCGATGTTGCCCGGTTCGTCGTACCGGAACACGCGGATCGGGATCGCCCGCTCGCGGCAGATCGTGAAGGCTGTTGCGTCCATCACGGCGATCTGCTTCGCGAGAGCCTCGTCGTACGTGAGCGTATCGAACCGCGTGGCATCCGGGTAGCGGTTCGGATCCTTGTCGTATATCCCGTCGACCTTCGTTGCCTTTAGCAGCACGTCGCAGCGCAGCTCCGTTGCGCGGAGCGCGGCGCACGTGTCGGTCGTAAAGAACGGATTGCCCGTCCCCGCGCTGAGGACGACGACGCGGCCGCGTTCGAGGTGCCTGATGGCTTTATTTCGGATGAAGGGCTCCGCGACAGAGCGTATCTCGAGGGCGGACATCACCCGGCTGTCCACGCCGATCGATTGCAGCTTCTCGCGGAGCGCCAGGCCGTTCATGACGGTGCCGAGCATGCCCATGTAGTCCGCGGTGGCCTGCTCGATATCGCCTGACTCCGCGAGCGCCGCTCCTCGGATGATGTTTCCGCCCCCGACGACGACGGCGATCTGGGCGTCTCTGGCGTGCGCCCGCTTGATCTCGTTGGCGATCGCTGTCAGAGCCTCGGCGTCGATACCGAAGCCCTGCTTGCCGCTGAAGGCCTCTCCGCTGAGCTTGAGCAGGACTCGCTGCACGTGTGGGCTCCCTTATGGTCTCGGGCCGGGCTTCCGTCGCGCCGGGCAGCGGGCCGGGTCTACCATAGCCCGGACGGGGGACACGGAACCAGGGAAGGCTCCGGGCGTCAGGCTGCTCAGGATGAGTGAAGGCGTGTTGCCATGACGACGAACTCGGCGGCTCACCCCGAGGCGGGACCGGAAGCTCCCGTGAACGCGGGGACGCGGTCGCCACAAGATCAGCCTCGTCAACCGCGGGCTCGCTCATTGCTGCTGCGGCTTTCGATCGGCGGCCTCGCGATTTCGCTCCTCGTGCATCTGGGTGTGCTGATCGCGGCGGCGTTGCTGAGCCTTGGCGGAGGCGGCACGGGTGGGCCGACACAGACGCCTGCCGAAGTCGTTGAATTTGCCGTGATGCCCGAGAGCGACTTTGAAGCGATCGAGCCCGCCCAAGTCGAGCTCTCGACGCCGGAGGTCACCTCGCTGCTCGACGCGCTCCCGATCGAGTCGGAGCTCTCGGAGCTTTCGATCGAGCCGCTGACCACGATCGAGCTGCCCGCGGACGTCTCGCTCGGCACGGGAGCGGGCTCTGTCGATGCGGTGCCCGAGAGCAGCTCGGGCGCGGCCGGAGCTGCGAGCTTCTTCGGCATCGAGGCGCGAGGCACGCGATTCGCGTACATCGTCGATATCTCCGGATCGATGGCCCAGGATAATCGCATCGACGCGATGCTCGCGGAGCTTCGCCGATCGGTCACCGAGCTCAGCGAGCACGTGAGCTTCTACATCGTGTTCTACAGCAACGAGGCGTACCCGCTCGGCGGGCGGACCGAATGGACCGACGCGACCAACAGCGGCAAGCGTTGGGCGCGCGACGAGCTCAGATCGCAGTCATCTCTGGGGCAGACCAAGCCGGTGCCGGGCTTCGAGCTCGTGAGCCGCATCCGCCCCCGCGCCGACGCGATCTACTTCATGACCGATGGTGAGTTCGACGAGGCGGACGTCGATACGATCATCGCGATGAATCGGTCTCGGCGGACGCCCATCCACTGCATCACCTTCGTGACCGACGCCGCGCGCGACCGCATGGAGCGCATCGCCGCCGCGACGGGCGGCTCCTACACCCACGTCGAGAGTGTCGGGCCATGATCGCTGCCCTCGCTTTGGTGTCCGCCGCGACCTGCGGGTTGCAGCCCGAGCTGGGGGTGACGCTCCGCGACGGCCGCGGCGTGACGATACAGGACGCCGTCGTGAGCGGCTCGGGTGTGACCGGCCAGGTCGATGGCGGCCGCGTCTCGCTGACGTGGGATACCGTCGCGGGGCTCGTCGGAGCAGACGACTCGTCCGGCGGGACCGTTCACACCGAGTACGGGATGATGCTGTGGCGCGGCATCGCTCGGCTCGAGCGTGGCGACCCCTTCACCGCGCTCGGGCCGCTGTCCGATGGCTTCGAGTACTTTCGGCCGCTCGACGGCGAGACGGCGGCGGTCGCGGCCGAGGCTCTCGCGGCGACCCTCATCGCAACGGGCCGTCACACGCGTGCGGTCATCCCCTGGCTCGAACGGACAGGCCGGCCCGGCCCGCTGCCGGGTGGGGCGAGGCTGCAGATCGATCGGGAGACGCAGCTGCTGCCGGCGCTCCCACCCATCTTCGAGCCCGCTGCCGGCCCTGCCAGGTCAGCCGTTGCCGATATCGCGGGACAGGGGTTCGTCGACTGGGCAGCGGGGCGCCAGCGTCGGCTTGCGGAGTTGTATTGCGTCGCGTTGCTCGTTGCCGCGGGCGAGTCGCCCCCGGTGCCCGTCCAAGGCGATGGGCCCGGCGAGGCGTTGGTCCACGCGGTCGTGGCATCCCAAGCGGGCACCCCGGAAGAACGGGTCGAAGCGGTCGCGGCACTGCAAGGCTTTCTGAACGCCGATCCAGAGCCATGGCGAGACGCGTGGAGCCACGCCGCCATCGGCCGGGCGCTCCTGGCGGATGACGCGACAGCCCTCGCCGGCGTCGGCCACCTGCTAATGGCGGCGGATCTTGCGAAGGGCGGTCTCCCTTCGCTCGCAGGCACGGCGCTGGCCGACGCGTCCGAGGCGCTCGATTCGGCGGGGTATCCCGAGCAGGCGATCCGCACAGCCGAGCGGCTCCGCTTGCAAGCGCCGCTGCATCCGAGCCTCAGGAGGCCCGGTATCCGCACGCTCCTCGCGGCCGCTTCGAACCAGGCACAATCACTCTCGGCCGACGGCGGAACCTCAAGAGAAGGATCACGATGAACCCAGAGCCATTCATGCTGATCGTCTCGCTTGCTCAGGACGACCCGGTCGGTCGGAAAACGCTCTTCGAGCACATTGCATCGGGCGGACCGATCGGCTTTCTGATCGTGCTGCTTTCGTTCGCCGCGCTGGCGTTGACGGTGATCCAGTTCCTGCAGCTCCGCCTCGAAAAACTCGCCCCGGAAACCCATGCGCAGCGGCTCGCCGATCTGCTCGTTAACCGACAGATCGATCAGGCCCGGGCCTATTGCCTGGATCACTCGCAGCCGAGCTTTCTGACGCACGTCGTCGGTTCGGCCCTCACGCGGTGTGCCCGCTCGCCGTTCGGACTGCTCGAATTCCGGTCCGCGCTGGAAGAAGCCGGCCAGGCAGAGGTCGCGAGGCTGATCCGGTCGACCGAGGCGCTCGCGCTGATCGCCGCGGTCAGTCCGATGCTCGGCCTGCTCGGCACGGTGGTCGGCATGGTGGGCGCGTTCGATCGGCTCGGTTCGTCGGCCGGTGGCTTTGCCCGCCCCGATGAACTCGCCGGAAGCATCTCCGTCGCGCTCATTACCACGGTGCTCGGGCTCGTAGTCGCGATCCCGGTGACCGCCGCCGTGTCTCTGTTTCGCAACAGGATCGATAGCCTCGCCGCGGGCGTCGCCGAGCGGACGGAAGAGATCCTGGGATACGTCGAGACGCATCAGACCTCGGATGCTTCCGCGGCATGATGCCAGGGCGCCGGTCCCATGTTTCGGGCTTCGACCTCACACCGATGATCGATGTGGTGCTGCTGCTCATCATATTTTTCCTTGTCTCGGCGCAGATCTCGCGCTCGATCCGGCAGCCGATCGATCTGCCCAACCAGGCCGGTGCCGAGGAAACGATCAATGACGGCGATAGTGCGCTCATCGTGGACCTACTGAGCGACGGTTCGCTGCGTGTCGAGAGCGAAACGGTGGACATGCCGACGCTGCTCGCGATGCTCCGCGACGCGGGCTTGCCCAGGCCGGAGATCCTTATCAGGCCCGCGTTCGACGCGAGAGCGTCGGCGCTCAACGACCTGACGAGGCAGCTGACGGAATCCGGCACGACGTCGTACCGCATCGCAACGGACCCCGCGGGAAGGGGCGGCGGATGAACCTCCTCCCTCGCGCAAACCAGCGACGACAAGCCTCACTCCCGCTCATCGGCATGATCGATGCCTTCTTTCTGCTGCTTGTCTACTTCCTGACGAGCGCGACGATCACCCCGCCGGAAGAAGAGCTCGCCGCGGCTCTCTCTGCCGAGACCGAAGATGCAGCATCGGCGAGTCTCGAACGCCAGGTTGTTGTCGTTGGGCTGCGGTCCGGTTCGTCGCCGCGGTACGAGGTGTCCGGCCGGACCCTTGGGTCCCAGCAGGGTCTTGTTGACCTCTTGACACGGCTGCCGAAGGAGCCCGGGCTCTTCATCCGGGCGGATGATGATGCGGTGGTGGCCGATGTTGCCGCCGCCTTGCAGGCGGGCAAAGACGCCGGATTTGATAGGATCACGTATGTCGCGCCGGAGTAGCACATGCCGTCGAGCGGCTTGGTTGTGCGCGCCGCGCATGTGGCATCGTGTTCTGCTTGTCGCCGTGATGATGCTCTGCGGTGCGTCGGCATCGCAGGCGACTCGGCGGGCCGACGTGTTTCAAGACCTCGGCCTTCCGGAAGTGCACGCGGCGTACCTCGATGACCGGCTGCGGTCGGCTCGGGGCGAGGAACGCATCGAGCTCGCGAAAGAGCTCGCGGGCGTGTACGTCATGCTCCTTGAGCGGCAAAGCCCGTCGGATGAACGGCAGGAGTGGGCATCCAAGGCGCTCCGCCTGTTACGGACGATTCCCGAGGCGGACACGGCGGAGCTGCGGCTCGGGCTGTCGACCTCCGCGTACCGCCGCGCTGAAGCGTCGGCGGATCGTTCTATCCTGCTGCTGAGCAGCGAACGCGAAGCGGCGGAGGCCGAGCGGATTCTGAGAGAGGTTGAGCCGAGCTTCGTTGATCTGGCCCGAAACGCCGATGTTCTGGCGCGCCGGATCGAGCGAGACCTGACCGGGGCGACCTCGCGCAGCAACGAGGACCGCCTCGCGCAGGATCTTTCCGATGCCCGGCGGCTCCGCTCGATCGCGTATTACTACGCGGGCTGGTCGAGCTATTACCTCGCCGAGCTCACCGGCAGCGCCGAGCACGCCGAACGGGCGCTCTCGCACTTTGGCTGGATCCTCGGCCAGGGCGAGGGCGAGCCCGCCCGGCCCGACGAGCTCCAGAAGACCCTGCTGCGGTTCGAGCATGTCGCGCGCTCGGCGATCGGCGCGGCGATGGCGTGCTCCTTGATGGATGAATCGGTCACCGCCGCCCGCTGGCTCGATCTGGTTGATCGCTCGACGGACGTCGACCAGGCGATCCGGGCGGGGATTCCCAAGCACAGGATCCGGGTCCAGGCGCGGGCCGGGGCGTGGCCCGACGTGGACACGATCGGCCGAAGCCAGCTTCAGTCGGGCGGGGACGCTCTGCTCGCCAGGCTGCTGTGCGTGCTCGCGCTGTCGCAAACGGACGCCGATGCGTCCCGCCACGCGCAGCTCCTAAAGCGCCTCGGGCGGGACAGCATCGAGCACCTCGTGCTCGCGGGAGAGGTTGGTCATGTGATCGATCTGGCCGAGCGATTCGGCACCGACATTCTCGGCGAATCCGGCTTCGTCTCGGTGTACGTCCGCGGGACGATGCAGCTCCGCGATGCTCAGCAGCGGCTTGACCGCTTCGGAGACGATGACGGCGTTGGGCGGCGACAGCTGCTCGATGCTGCGGGCACGTTGACCGAAGCCGCGGCCGACGGCGATCCGCGATCCTTTGTCGCGTTCCGTTCTCGCGCCCTGTTCGATGCCGGCTCGGCGCTGCTGCGTGCAGGGCAGCCGGGTGGCGCTGCTGAGATCTTCGCTCAATGCGCCGCCACAGCCTCCGATACGGACCTGCAGCAGCGTGCGTCGTGGATGCGCATCGTGTGCCTTGAAGAGGCTGTCGATGCTGGCCGAAGCGATCTCGCGTCGGTGCGCGATGAAGCGGCCCTCCTCTTTATCGCGGCGTATCCGGCGTCCGACCAAGCCGCGCAGCTCGCCCTCCGCCCGAGCACGGCGAGGCTCCTCACCGAGGGGCAGGCCGCGGACCTGCTGCTCAGCGTTCCGCGTGATGCGCCGTCGTACCGCGCAGCCCGACAGCGGGCGGCGGCGTTGCTCTACCGGCGGTACCGGGAGGCAACCGACCTGGACCGGGACGTTGCATCCGAGCAGTTCTTGAGCGTCGCAGAAGAACTGATCGCAACGATCGCGTCGGACCTGCGTTCGGCCGACGCGGGCGACGCCGCGTCGCTGGGTGAGGTGCTCGTGCTCAACAGCAGGCGCATCCTCGATGTTGCGCTCGGCCTGACGCCGCCCCAGCTCGATCGGGCCGCCGATGCAATCCGGATGATCGAGACAACGACGAGCTTCGCCGGCATCGATACGTCGGCCGTCCGTGATGAGATCCTTTTCCGTCGCCTGCAGATCGCGTCCGCGGAGGGCCGGTTAACTGAAGCGATCGAGATTGCCTCCCGGCTTGACGAGATGGGCGGCACCTACGCCGACGCAGCGGCCCGGGTGATGTTTCGCGACGCGACCCGCGCATGGCTGGCCTCGCCAGACGACGCCGACGCCGCGCAGCTCGTGCTCCGGTTTGGCTCGGCGATCAGGCCCGAGCTTGAGGGGAATCCGGACGCGCTCGCGAGCGTGCTTCTCACGATCGCGCGTGCCGCGGACGCGGTGGCCCGTGGAGGTGACGCGACCCGATACCGCGAGATCGCGATCGAAGCCAGACGATCGCTCGTCGCGATGGATCGGGGTGACGATTCCACGTTCCGCGCGCTCGCTCGCGATCTCGCTGCGACGGGTGACCAGGCTGCAGCCGCCGAGGCATGGCTGACGCTGCTGAGCCGCGCCGAGCCGGCGACGCCCGCCTGGTACAGGGCGCGCCTCGAATCGCTCAGGCTTCTCGCGGAGATCGACCGTGAAGCCGCGACCGCGGCCGCCGAGCAGTTCATCGTTCTCCATCCGGAGGGCGGGGCTCCGCCGTACCGCGAGCCGCTGCTCGAGCTCACGTCCGACCTGCTGGGCCGAGAGGCGGGCGGCGGATGAGGAACGAGAGCGACCGTGACATCCTTCGCATCGGTTCGATGCCGAACCCGTTTGATGTGCTCGGCCTCGATGTCGGCGGGATCGACGACGCCACCGTGCTGGATGCTGTCGGCCGACGGATGGCGCAGATCGCTTCGCATCCCCAGAGCGACACCCCGGCGGCGAACGATGCCCGCTTGGCGGTGCACGCCGCCGCGGCTCAGCTTCTCGACTCGGATATCCGGGCGGCGTTGCTCGAACGCGCCGGCGTTTCGATGCAGCGCCAGCGTGATTCGTCCACGGGCCCGGCGTCAGCACAGGTCGGCGGTCCGCGCCACCCGGATGCCGCACGGCTGGGGCCCGAGCTTCTCCGGATCGTCGCCGGTGAAGGCGGATGGAACTCAAGGTCGCTGCGCCGCTCCACGATGATTGCTCATGCGCAGGGCATCCCCTCGGCCCAGATCCCGGCGATCGTCCACGATGTGCTCGGGTCCTCATCGACGGAGCCGGCGCCGTCTCCTGGTCGTCGACAAGGCCGCACGCCCTCCCGCCGCGTCTCCTCCGCATCCGATGCGTCGCCGCAGTGGCCGATCGTGGGGGGGCTCGCGCTGATCGCGATCGCTGCGCTCGGCGGCACGTGGCTTCTGCTGTCGGCCCGCTTGCCGCAAAACGACGCCTCCGCATCGTCGGAAGCTTACCAGTCAGGTACGGATGCACCCGCTCCCAAGCGGAGTTCTTCGCGTGACGCCCCCCCGTCGCTCGAATCGGCCGGGGTATCCGACGACGATGATCCTGCCGTGGTTCCTCGTCCGGACCAACGGGGCGTCGCGGCACCGGAAGAGCCCGACTGGGCTGCAGCACTCCTCGGCGTCTCGCTTCTCGACGAGCCGCCCGAATTTGACACGCTCGTGCAGATCCTCGACGGGCTCGGCGAGAGCTGGACGAGCCTCTCTGACGACGCAATCGGCCGCGCCGTCGGCACGTTTGTGGATGTTGTCTATCGGCTCCCCTCGGACACGGCCGTCGGGCTTGTCAACCGCGGCAGCGCGAGCATGGCCGGTGAGTCCGTACTCGTCGCAGCCTGGTACGGGGGGCTCATCAATAGGCTCGCGTCGGAGCGTGCACTTCCGATCCCGGTCGACAACGCGATCGTCGCAACGATGTCTCGCGCGGGCGGGCCGACACCGGCGGCCGGCGGCGACCTCTTCCTACCCGGAGCCGGGGCGGTTCTCGCCCACGCTCCGAAAGGCTGGACCGCGCCGGTCCCGGCGGGCACACTTGCCGACTGGTCGGCGGGCATCCATCGACTGGCCCGATCGAATCCGTCCCTCGGGCAGGCCGCCGCCGGGCGGGCCCTCGAGCATCTGTCGCGGAGCGGCATCGACCCATCGGGCGATCTCGATGCGGCCGATGTGATCGAAACAGTCGCCGGCGCGCTCCGGCCGAGCGAGGATCGGGACTCCGCCGCCGTTGTGCTGGGCCTTCTCGCCGATGATACGATCCCCGCTTCCGTTGTCGCGTCTGCGGTCAACGCGGTTCTTAGGCAAGGGCCGGCGTCATCCTCCCAGGGCACGCTCCGCCTGCGCTCGAACGCGACGAGCACCGAGCGGGCGGAAACACGCATCGCGCTCGAGCAATTCTGGCTCGGCGGGAGCACATTCGGAGGCGACGTCGAACGGCTCGCTGCCGCGATCGATGACCACCTTGCCATGCAGTCCGACCCATCAGGGCCGGCGGGCTGGCTGGAGGACGCCGCACGCTCCGCCCGTCTCGCGGCGATCGCTCAACAGGTGCTTTGGGGTACGGCCTCGGACATTGATGCACTCATCGCCTCTGCAACACGCGCAACCGCTCCTCGCAACCGCACGCGGCCTGCTTCGGCTGGCTGGCCCGAAGCGAGCTCCGCTTGGGCCGAGCGATACCTCGCGGCGGGTCAGCGGATCGGATCCCGTGAGGCGCTTCTCGGCGATGTGCTCCGGAGCCGACAGAATCTCAGCCTCATCGGAGCCGAGCTGATTGTTGCCGAAGCGTTCAGCGGTTCGCCGGTCCAGGTCCGCAGAGAGGCACAGACAGTCGTGAGACGCCTGGCACGCCAGCCGGCGATCGTCAACGCCGTGTACGAGCAGCTCCCGACGGCGCCGCGGGTTGAAAGCGTCGGCGAACTCGTCGAACGGGTCTCGGGCGACGCGCTGCCGCCCATCGATTCGCCCGAATGGCCGGCGGCATCAAGGCGTGCTGTCTCAGCGCGGCTGCTTCAGCTTCTTGCGGTCCGGGCAGACGACAACCGCATCGAGGCCGCCGTCGCCGAATACGCCGAAGCCATCGGAGGCGTGCTCGGTACATCCCCCGGGGCGAGCGCCACGCCCGAAGCGCTCGTCGATGACCTCATGCGCAGCCGAACAGTTGAGCTATCGCGACTCGATCGGACCGGCGAGGGCCAAGCAACGATCGATGCCATCGAGCGGTCGCGCGTGGGGCGTCTCGCCCTCGCCCGCGGTTCGGTCCATCGGACCGTTGCGTCGCAGGCAGCGGGCATCGAGCTGCTCGGGGCGATCGTGCGAGCTGAGCGTCCTGGTTCGTCTCCGGCAGTCGATGCGGCGCTCACCCAAATGCTGAGCGACAAGCGAGGGGCGTCGTCTGCCTTTGAGCAGATCGCGAAGGCTGAGCGGGCGTCGCTCAGGCTCTGGGCCATCCGGCTGGGGGTGGTGCCGTGATGCGCCCCTTCCCGTTCCTCCTTGCGATCAGCCTCGGCATCGCGGCTTGGTTCCTGCCGGCAGCAGCCGAGGCCCAGCCGCTGCGCGAGCGTTCGGCCGATCGTCTCAGCTCGCTTGAGCCCGGTCGTCCCACGGAGTACTTCGAGCTCGCCGAGGAGCTCGCCGAGATGATCCGGACGCCCGACGATGCTGCGCTTGTCGAGGAAC
>JBCBNT010000045.1:0-24969 GCA_039821685.1 Planctomycetota bacterium
TGGATCGAGAAGAAGTTCAGCTGCGGCCGGTTGTTCACAACCTCGCTCAAGCTCTCCAGCTCAAGCCGCGTAAACCCGCCCGCCGAAACCGTCTCCACACGTGTCCGAGCCGCCGACCCATCCGCAAACAAGAACGTCACCGTCACGTCCGCGTCCGAAGAGCTCGGGTTGTAAAGCGTCAGCGTCTCCGAGTACAGCGAGCCGGCCTGCGTCGGGTTCAAGAAGGCATCCCCGAAGAAGAACGAGTTCGCCGCCTCCGTAAACGCCGCCGTCGCCGTCGCATCGCCACGCTCGGTCTGCACCGCCGACACCGCGATCGCCGAGCCCGATGTCAGCGTGACGCCCAGCGCCTCGTTCGGCACAAACGCCAGCGCATCGCCCGTCAGCGTGAACCGCTGACCAGCGGCAAGGGTGAAGTTCCGGACCAAGTCCGGGATGCCTCCGCCGATGTACTGACCGGTGATTGTCACCGTCGTCGCGGTGTCGCCCGCGTTGAACAGGCTGATCTCCGAATCGATGCTCGGCCCCTCGGTCACTGTCGGCACCACGTTGAACGTGCTGCCGCCGTCCGGCACACCCAGGTACCCATAAGCCGTCAGATCCAGCAGGTCGTACCGGCTGATCGACGCCACGACGCCAACATTCATCGGCTCGTCCGCCGGATCCGAGGCCGCCGCCGTCAGCTCCACCGCAAACGTCCCGAGCGGGAACGCCGCCGTGTTGTGGATCTCCAGCCCGCCCCGGCGGTTCGCCCCAAGCGTGATCGTCGAGAGCGAAATCTCGCCCGCGGTCGTAAACGCGGTCACCGTCAGGTCCACGTCGAACGAGTTCGGGTTGAAGTACACAAGGTACTCCTCGCTCACGCCCGGGTTCCGCTCCACATCCGGGAACGCCCACGTCGTCGACAGGCGCTCCGTGAACACCTCGCCGATCGCCCCCGGCGTCCGGTCCAGGCCCGACGGATCCAGACTCGACGACAGGATGCCCCGGTCGTAGTGGCTCAGCCCCGCCGCCAGCCGCGCCGTCGACTCAACCGAGATCGCGTACGCCGCGTTCGGCACGATCCCCGGCGCAAAGTCCGCGTTCCCGTCGCCGTCGACGTCCCCGCCGAACGACAGCGTCGCCCCGCCGCGTGCACCCGCCGCGAGCGTCCCGGTCGCCACAACCGCAGACCCAAGCCCGGCGTCCGCGTAGAAGACCCGGATCGTGTAGTCCACAGCCTCATCATTCGGGTTCGCGAGCGACACAAACTCCTGGATCGACGCGTTCGCGAACCCCTCCGGGTAGAACAGCACGCTCGTCGCAGCCACGCCGTCGATCCGCAGCGTGTACTCGCCGATGTCCTCGTCACCGACCGACTCGACAAGCACGAAGAACGTCTCGCCGGCAGCCAGCGTCTCAAACGACGTCGCCGCCGTCACGCCGCTCGCCCCCGCGATCCCATCCGCGTCCGCCAGATCAGTCAGCTCAGCGCCCGAAGCGTCGAACACCCGGATCCCGAAGTCCGGCGACGTCTCCGCCACCGTCACCGCCTGCACAAACACGCTCCCGGCGCTCGTCGTCACATACCGGAACAGGTCCGAATCAAGCGGCGCGTTGATCACGCCCGCCACATCCGCGTTCCCCGTAAGCGAGTTCGGCGTCACCACCGTCGCCCCGGCAAGGTCGCCCTCGTCCGCGTGGTCGTCGTTCGGCGAAGGCGGCGCCGGCGGACCGTCCACCAGCACGGTGTAGTCCCCAGACTGGAACCCAGGGAACGTCGACCCCACCAGAGCAAAGAACGCCCCGTCCATCCCGCTCGTGTTCACGAACCGCACGCCGTCGGTGATCGACGTCGTCGTCAGCTCCACGCCCATCGAATCAAAGATCCGCAGCACCGGCGTCGTGATGTCGCTCGTCGCCAGCGTCACATCAACCGACGCGCCGTCCGATACCGTAAACGTAAACAGGTCCGTGTCGTCGTCGACCTCAAGCGTGCCCGTCCGCGAGCCGTCGCCCGTCGTCGGCGAGAGCGTGATCGTCGTCGCGCCCGCGAAGTCACCCTCGTTCGCGTGATCGTCGATCAGCCCCGTGTTCACCGTCAGCGTGTACTCGATGTCCGTCGCCGTCGGCCCGGTCACCGCCACGTAGAAGATCTCGCCCGGATCCGCGTTGAAGTTCGGCAACGAGATCGTCCCGCCCGAACCCGACACGATGTCCTGGTTCCCGTTCCCGTCGATGTCCAGCGCATTCCCATCAACGTCAAACGCACGCAGGCTAAACGTCGCCGGCGGAGCCGACGCCCAGGCCAGCGTCAGCGTCACCGGCCCAGCCGCCGGCGCGCCAAACACAAACAGGTCCGAATCCGACTGCTGCTCCAGCACGCCCGTGATCGACCCCGTGCCCGTCGAAGGCACCACGTTCACAAACGAAGCCTCAGCAAGCTCGCCGATATCCGCGTGGTCGTCGTCCGGGTTGTACGAAAGCGTCGCCGTGTACCCGCCCTGCGAGAGCGTCGGGTCCGAACCACGCACCACCACGAAGTAACGCCGCCCGGCCTGTGTCGCCACCGTCAGCCGCGTCACCGGGTCGTCGTCCTGGTTGAGCGCGTAGCCCACGAGGTACTGGTTCTGCACCACCAGCCCGCCCTCGATCCGGCCCGACGGATCATCAGTCTCTTCATACACCTCGATCGCGCCCGAGAACTGCAGATCCGTAAAGTCGCTCGCCACCTCGATCGTGATCGTGTCCGTCTCCGGAGCCTCGAACACGTAGAGCTCCGAATCGCCCACCTGCTCCAGATCCGCCGAGATGCTCACCGTCCGGTTGAAGTTGGCAAACGAAAGCTCCGTCGCCTCCGCCGGGTTCCCCGCGTCCGGCAGATCGTCCTGCACCGCGAGCCCTGAGAGCGAGATCTCGTAGTCCCCCGTCCCGATCAGATTCGACACCTGCACCAGGATGCGCTCGCCCTGCGTCACCGCAAAGTCCGCGATCAGCTGCTCGCCGTCGATCGCCGTGCTGTTGATCAGCGGGATCAGCGTCGTATCACCATCAAAGAGCGTCAGCGACGTCGAAAGCCCCGCGACCGGATCAAGGATGAGCCGCACCGTCCCCGTCGTCGGCGCCAAGAACTCGAACACGTCCACATCGCCCGCCTGCTCGATCGTGCCCGTCACGCTGCCCGTACCGTTCGTCGGGCTCGCCGGGTCCGAATCGATCGGGATCACCGTCGCCTGGAACTGCCGGGCGAAGTCGAAGTCCGAGTGGTCGTCGATCCCGCCCTGGTTGGGCGTCGTGTTCACGATCAGCTGATACGACCCCGTCGCGATCCGCCAATCCACCTCGCCCTCGCCGGGCCTCGCCAAGTCGCGATCGCCAAACGCCGCCGCGTCCGCGTTCGCCCGGTACCGCTGCGAGCTCTCGACCACAACGAAGTACTGCTCGCCCTCGACCACGTCCACGACCAGCCGCGGGTCCTTCCGCTGCACGATCACGTCGTCCACGTTCGCCTGGCCAGAGTTGCCAAACGAAAGCGTCTGCCCCAACGAGTTGTACCCGAGGAAGTCGTCAACATAAGCGATCTGGTTGCCCGACCCGTCATATACCCGGATCGCCGCATCCAGCGGGCTGTTGTACGTCTTAGCAAAGTCGTTCTGAACGATGACCTGGTTATCCGCCGAGTCGAAGAATTGCTCTGTCGAGCTATCCGAAATCTGCGTCGTGCTGATCAGAATCTCAGCCGTGCCATTGCTCTGCCCCGTAAAGCGGTAGATATCCGTGTCGTTCAAATCATGGATCACGCCAAGCTGACCAACATAATTGACCAGATCAAAGTACCCAGGGTCATCCGTGTCCGGCATGCCGTCCATCGGGTCCATGTCGTCGTCGATGAACGTATCGGAGATCGTGAGCTGGGCGCGGATGTCGCCCGTGTTGTTCAGGTTGTTGTTGTTCGTCGCCACGCCCGAGAAGCTGTCAAAGATCAGCTCCTGCGCCTGCCCGAAGCTCAGGTCCTCAGCCGTGTCGAAGTCACCAGCAAACGCGCCCGTTCGGTCAAACCCGTCCGCCTGGATCGCAACCGAGTACCGCGTCTGCGACCCCGAAGCCTGCACCACCACGTAATACGACTCGCCCGCCCAGTACTGCGTCTCGTCGAGGACCGCCGACACCTCAAACGCTGTCGTCTGCTCGACGTTGCTCCCAGCGTCGGCCTCCGGCGGCAGAAGCGAAGGCGAGTTCAAACCCGTCGGCATCGTCAAGGCGCCGCCTCCGCCGCTCGTCACATCTCCGATCGGTGTTGCAAGCTCCTCCGTGATCAGCGTGAAGTTCGAGTCGTAAATCTGCACCACGGGCCGCGCAAACCCGAACCACTCCGCCTCGAAGAACACGTTCACCGTCAGCCGCGTCGAGGGGCGGCCGTTCTCGAACCACTCCTGATTCGGAGCGTTGCCCTCACCGTCGCCCGACGACGGATCGACCACGCCCTCGTACGTCCCAAGCATGTCGACCTGCGGCACAAACGTAAACACGTCCGTGTCCCCGCCGTTGTCAAGCCGGCCGTTCCCAAACGCCTGCACCACACGAGAGTGGTCCGGCACCTCAAAGTTCGCCGGGTTCAACGGATTCGTATCGTCGTACAGCCGCGGGTCGAGCAACCCGGGAAAGAAGTACGAGTCCGGCACCAAATTGCCATTCAGATCATTGTTCGATCCGTCGACCGGGTTCGTCAAAGGCAGATAGATCGCGGGATCTGAAAATCCGCGAGGTGTGAGCAGATCACCCCATACCAGAGGCGTCGCAAACTGCGCTGCAAGCGCGGCGTTGAACCCGTCCGCCTCGCCGTCCCCGTCCGTGTCGATGTTCACCAGATCGATGTGGTCATCCAGCGGAGCAGCGGCACTCGAGCGGTCCAGCACCGCCGCCGACTCGACGGCGATCCGGTAGTCAAACTGCACCGCCTCCACGTCAGCCGGAGTCGCGCCCGTCCCGAAGAACGTCCCATCAAACCCATCGATGATGACGTAGTACCGCTCGCCGCCGTCCGCCTCAAACCGGATGCCCGGCCGATCGAACGGATCGCCGCCGATCAGCGTGTCGTTCACGATCAGCGCATCCACGCTGTCGCTCTCATCAAACAGGCTCATCGTCGTATCGAGCACCGGCGCAGGACCGCCAGGGGTAAGCGCATAGGTGAAGAAGTTGATGAACGTCTCGCCGTCGCTCAGCGAATCAAACACGAAGACCTGCGCCGAGTGCTGATCCCGCAGCAGGCCCGCCGGATCGACCGTCACTGCACTTGCGCCGTCCGCCACGGCCGTACCGCTCGACGACCGATCAATCTGCCCCTGCCGCGTCTCCGTATCGAGCACGATCTCCGTCGCCAGCGTCTGCACACGCAGCTCAAAGTCACCGAAGGCAACATCGTCAAGCGAGCTGTCCTGCGGATCGACAACATCGGTCGGCGCAATCGCATCCGACCGCACCCGCACGTAATACGTGGAGTTCGCGTCAAACCGCACAAGTGCGTACGCGTCGAACAGGAAGCCGCTGTCAGAATCCGCCGTGATCAGCGTACCAGTGGAGTCGTAGACCTCGACACGCGTATCAACCAGGTCTCGCGGCGTCGCACCCGCGCCACCCGCGATATACCCGTCGCCGTCGTTGCCGAAGACAACGTCACCCGTCAGCACGTACCCGAGCGACGCCTCGGACCCGGTCGTGAACGTGTACAGCAGGTCCTGCTGCGCTTGCGACAAGCTCTGCTCATCCCCCGTATCCGAGCCCGTCCGGCCGATGCCATCGGTCAGCGTCACCTCGGTGTTCCCGGCATTGATCTGCAGCGTGTAAAGCGCTGGGCTCGACGGATCAAACAGACCCGGGTTCTGCGCCGACACCCGGACGTAGTACTCCTGGCCCGCCTGCGCGACAAACCCGTACCAGCCATCCGAAGCCGTGCCCCGGCTCGTCCCCGCGTTGTTCAGCCCCTCGCTGTCCCCTGTCAGCTCCGTTCCATCGGGCAAAAACACTTCCACCGCCGTGTTCAAAACGGCCGTGTCTTCAAAGGCGAGCACGGACACAAACCGTGTTGTGTTCACCGTAAACCGAAAGACATCATCGACATCGTCCGAATCAAGCGTGCCCGAGATGAATCCGAGACCCGTCCCGTCGAAGTCCTCGACGTCGAGATCGCGAGGCACGACCCCGCCGCCTCCACCCGGAAACACATCATCAAGCCCGGGCGCGTCGACCCCCGAGAGCCCGTCGCCCGCCAGCAGCACCCGCGGCTCAAGCGCCTCAAACGAAGCGCCCCCGGTCGCCTTCCCAGCGCTCGAAAGCAACAACCGAGCTCCGGATCCAAGCCGGCTGCCCAAACGACCGAGCACACCGTCAACACGCGAACCACGGACCTGCATACCACGCTCCGTCACAAAAGAGAAAGCAGTCTTCATTGCTCAACGCTCTCCGCCGGCCGACACGCACGCGCACCGATCCCGCACTCGGACAAGCAGCAACACGCAGCGACAACACCGCGCACGCTCCACCGACACACGCCAGCGATACGCCGGCCACACCGAAACGAGCATCCCTGTCTCGCCAGCAACCAGCCCCGAGTCCGGTCCAACCGTCCCGATCCGTCAAAGCCGCTCGAGCAATGATCAGGACCCGCAGACCCCTCGGTAGCCACCCCGCCGATCGTTCCCTCGATCAGCAGCACACGCCGGTCCGCATCCAAACCCGCAAAGGATCCAGATCCGCCCATCCACAAACAGCCTTGCTCGCCGCTCGCAAAGGGCCCAACGCAGTTTGAGCATATCACGCCCGCACGCCAAGCGTCCACGACCACCCGGCCCATCCGCGTGACGCATCCCCACACCAATACCAATCAAAGACCTAGCAATCGTCCGCGCGAGCCACCCGCCGCACCGCCCCCTCAGCCAGGATCGCCACCCCGTCGTACACCGGCAGCTCCACCTGAGCCAAATCAAGCACCAGCGGCGCCTCGCTCAACGCGATGACCAGGCCCTCCGCCCCAGCCGCCGCCATGCGAGACACGATCCCCGCGAGCGCCGCCCGGCTCTCCGCCGTCACAACCCCATGAATCAGCTCGTCGAAGATCACCCGCTCGAGCGTCTCGACGTCCGCCCCCTCCGGAGCCTGCACCTTCACACCCCGCAGCCCCATCGCCGTCTGATACGCCGACCCCTGCGTCACCCACCGCGTCCCGAGCACGCCCACCGTCCCCCGCCCGTCGGCCACAACCGCCTCAGCCACGAGATCCGTCACCGCGAGCCAAGGCGTCCCCGAACCGTGCTCCACGATCCGAACCGCGTGCTGCACCGCGTTGTCGGGCGTCACAACCACATCCGCACCCGCCTGAGACAGCACCTCAGCCGAACGCCCGAGAAGCGAAGCCACCCGCTCCCAGTCCTCGCTCCGCACCGCACGGATGTACACGCTCAATGGCTCGTTGTGCACCGTCACACGCGGCGGATCCAGATCCGGATACAGCCGAGCAGCAGCCCGGTAGATCTCCCGATACGCCAGCGCCGCACCCTCCGGGCTCACCGCCGCGATGCCGATGTGCCCCAGACCACGCACGTCACCTGTCGCCTCGCCATCCATAAACCGATCCTGCGCTCCCCGCCACCACGAGTCAAACCCGGCCCAAGCCGCCCCGCCGACCGATACCCTGTTTCGCACATGGACCAGCCACACCCAACCCCGTTCGCCATGCTCGGCCTCACGCCGACCTTCAACCTCACACCCGCCGCCATCGAACGCGCCTACCTCACCAAAGCCGCCGCCGCCCACCCAGACCTGCAAACCAACAACGCCGCACCCGAACACGCCGACCCAGAATCGCAAAGCCACGCGGCCGACCTCAACCTCGCCCGCCAGACCCTCATCAGCGCCGAACGCCGAGCAAACGCACTCCTCGACCACCTCGGCGGCCCCTCATCCTCCGATCACACAGACCTCCCCCAAGGCTTCCTGCGCGACATCATGCACACCCGCCTCGAGCTCGAAGAAGCCGTCCAGTCCAAAGACGCCGACGCCATCGACCGCTTCCGCGACTGGGCCAAACAGCAACGCGCGAGCTACACCTCCGCCGTAAACGAAGCCTTTGAGAGCCTCGCCGAACCAGCCGAGCCAAACCAACTCGCCGACATCCGGACCACCCTCAACGCATGGCGATACATCGAAAGGCTCATCGAGCAGCTCCCCCCGCGCAGCACGCCCACGAGCTAACCCCACAACAACAACACATCCATGCCACCCACTGAGATCATCCTCGCCGCCATCCTCCTGCCGCCCATGCTCCTGCTCTCCGGGCTCGTCTCCGGCTCCGAGACCGCGATCTTCGGCATCGATCACCCCTCACGCGCCCGCCTCGCCAACGCAAGCCCAGCCGCCGGCCAGGCGCTCGCCGCGCTCCAGAAATACCCAAGGCACCTCCTCGCCGCCCTCCTCGCGCTCAACAACGTCATCAACATCACCTACTTCTCAGTCGCCTCCGTCCTCGGCTTCGGCCTCGAACGCGACGGCCACACCGCCCTCGCCGTCGCGCTCCCCATCGCCGCCCTCATCGGCATGATCCTCGTCGGAGAGATCACCGCGAAGCTCTTCGCAGCCTCACGCACCGTCGCCTTCTGCAAAGCAGTCGCAGGCCTCTGGCTCGTCATCATCCGCGGCGGCTGGCCCCTCTGGTCATCCCTCGACGCCTTCGTCATCAGGCCCCTCGTCCGCCTCGCTTCCTCGCCCCGCGCCCCAACAACCGACCAGCCAACCGCCAGCGACCTCGCCGCCATCCTCAACGCCCAGCCGCCAGACCGCCCACCATCTGAAGACCCGCACCCGCACCCGCACCACACCCAACACGCTGACCACCAGCCCGCTCAACACCCCGCCCATCAGTCCGACCAGCGGCTCCTCGCACAGATCATCAACCTCGGCGACCGCAGGGTTCGCCTCGCCATGCGCCCGCGCATCGAGATCCCGACGCTCACGCTCGCCGCCGACCACGACCGCGTCGATGCAACCCTCCGCGCCACAAGCAGGGCCCTCGTGCTCGACGACAGCGACCGACCCCTCGGCTGGCTCAGCGCTATCGCCTACTTCGCCGCCAACCAGCCACAGGACCCGGGCGCACGCCGACGCCTCGTCGAGCCTGCGCGGTTTATCCCAGAAACCGCAACACTCGACAACGCACTCTCCCAGCTCCGAGAAGCCGGCGTCGACCGCGCCGTCGTCGTCGACGAACTCGGCAATACCGAAGGCGTCATCCGCATCGAAGACATCGTCGCCACGCTCATCGAGATCGACGCCGACCCCAACCAGCCATGCGCCGGCGTTGGCGCCCAGCCAGACGCCCACGACCGGCTCGACGAGCCCCGTCTCGTCGCGCTCGGCACATTCGCCATACCAGGACGCTGGCCCGCCCAGGCGCTCCTCGAAGACCTGGACCTCCCGCACGACCAAGCCGAAAGACTCCTCAGCCGGCTCTCAACGGTGGGGGGGCTCACCCTCGCGCTGCTCGGCCGAGTCCCCGATCAGGGCGACACCATCGACCTCCCCGGGGCCACCCTCACCGTCACCCGCATCACCGGCCGCGTCGTCGACGAGGTCGAGGTCACATTCCACGCCGCCGCAGAGCCAGAAACCAACGACACCCAAGCCACTGACGGAGACGCCTGATGGACGACATGTCCACCATCATGCTCGCCGTCTGGCTCTTCATCGCCATCTTCGGCACCGTCGATTCCGCCGTCTGGTCCGGGCTCGAAACCGCCCTCTACGTCGTCAGCCGGCTCCGGCTCGAAGCAAGGCTCGCCACGCCCAACGCCAGCCGAGCCGCCAAACGACTCCGCAAGCAGCTCGACGAGCCAAAGAACGCGCTCGCCACCCTGCTCGTCATGAACAACTTCTCAAACTTCATCTCCGCCTACGCACTCGGCAAGGTCCTCGAAGCCGCAGGACTCTCACCGATCGCCGTCACCGTCATCATCCCGGCCGTCCTCGCCCCCGTGCTCTTCGTCTTCGCCGAAACGCTCCCCAAAGAGATCTTCCGTTCACGCGCCGAGACCCTCGCCTACACCTTCATCCCCGTCCTCGCGTTCGTCCGCACCGTCCTCACCGCCGTCGGCATCGTCCCCGCGGTCCTGCTCGTGACCAAAGGCGTCGAACGCGTCCTGGGCGTCGAAGCCCCGAGCACCGACCCCGCCGAACGAACACGCGCCCTCCTCCAAGAAGCCGAGGGCACCGGCGTCCTCAGCTCCGAGCAGGCCGACTTGCTCAACCGCGCCGCCGCGTTCTCATCGACAACCGTCGCCGACGAGATGACACCCTGGCAACGCGTCAAGCGGCTCCGCGATACCGAAGCGCCCGAGACCGCCAAACGCCGAGCCGTCGAAGCCGGCGTCTCACGACTCCCCCTCACCGACCGCCGAGGCCAGCCCGTCGGCATCGTCCGCACCATCGACCTCCTCCTCGCCGACCCAGGCCAGGCACCCCGCGACCTCGCAACGCCTCCCACAACCATCGACGCCGACACCCCGGTCCCGGACGCACTCGCAGCGCTCCACGCCGCAAGGGCGCCAATCGCCGTCGTCACAAGCCTCGGCCAGCCCGTCGGCGTCGTCACCGCCAAAGACCTCGTCGAGCCCCTCACCGGAGAGCTCACCGCCTGGTAAATCCCCAGCCGAGCACGCCATCAACACACCGAAACGCCCGACAAACCACCGAATCCAGCACGACCCGGAATACCAATCCACCGATACACCGTTCTGCACACAGCGCCCACCTGGGGCGCAGGCCACAAACAAGGACACCCCCATGCCAGCCACCGCAGCCGCCGCCACACCCACCACGACACGAGCCGGATTCATCTCCGCCGCCAACGCCATCTTCCTCGCGGTCATCGTCGCCATCGTCGCCGTGCTCATCGTCGTCCGAGGCAACAACGCCCCGCCCGCCGAAAGCATCCAAGACGGCCTCTTCACCACCACCAGCTTCACCGAAGCCCAGACCCGCGCAGCCGCCGACGACAAGCTCGTCTTCGTCCTCGCCACCGCAGACTGGTGCCCGCCCTGCCGATCGCTCCGAGCCGGCGCACTCGCCGACGCGGGAGTTCAATCGGCCGTCAACGCCCAAGCCGTCGCCTACAAGCTCGACGTCACCGACAGCCAGACCATGTCACCCGCCGACTCCCAGCTCGCCCAGACGCTCAACGTCTCCAGCATCCCGGCGCTCTACGTCATCGATAACAGCAACAACGTCCTCGCCACCACCGTCGGCGACATGTCCGCAAGCCGATTCACAAACTGGTTCAAAGCCGCCGCCGCAGCAGCAAACTAAAAGCTGCAACCCCGCGCACGCCGCCTAGTCGTAACCGATCGAGTCGCTCCCACGCGATCAATCCGTCAGCGAGTGAACGAAGAACCCCGTCCCCATCTTCGGAAAGAAGAACGTCGCCTTCTGCGGCATCAACTCGCCGGCCAGGCACACCTCCCGCACCACATCCAGCGGCACCGGGCGCACGATGATCCCCAGCTGCGCGAACCCCTCGCCGCCACCCGCGCCCGTCTCCTGACCCTTCCCGATCGAGATCGCCTCCGCGACCGTGTGAGGAAACGCCCACGTCACCGGCTCGCCAGCATTGAGCTCCGGCACGCAGATCTCCGGCACGATGAAGTGCTGGATCACCGCCACATCGAGCCCTCGCCACGCCGCCGTCTTCTCCTCAAACTCATCGCGCAGCGGGTCAAGATCAACGGTCGTCGCCGTCCAGCAGAGCCCCGTCGCAAAGTCGATGATCCCGAAAACGTCCCGCTCCCCGCGCGCCTCGACCTTCGCCATCTCGGCCTCGATCTGAGACGGATCGTTCACCACCGGGTTCACCTCAAGCAGACCGCCCGACGCATCGATAAACGCATCAGGCGAGTACCCGCTCATGCCACCGAGCACCCGGTGAGTCGGCCCGATCACCAGCCCAGGGTCAGACATCGACACAAGCACAAACATCGTCCGCCGCGCAGGATGATCAGACCCGATCTCGCCCAGACCCTCGAGCCCCAGTCCCTCAAGGTAGTTCACGGCCGTGTTGTATCGGTGATGCCCGTCCGCGATGAACACGTCCTCCCCCGCGAGCGCCGACCGATACGCCTCGATCGTCTCTTCGTCCTCGACCGCCCACACCTCGTGCAGCACCACCGACCCGTCGGCCTCGGTGATCTCCGCCCGCTGGTCCGCCGCCCGGCTCTCTATCACCCCCCGCACGAGCGACGTCGCCTCACCCCCGGCGTCCGGATGCATCCCGAAGATCGGGCTCAGCTGCATGCCCGTCGCACGCATCAACGACAAACGATCCGCCTTCGGACCGGCAAACGTCTCCTCGTGAGGCAGCACGCCCCCGCCATCCCGAGGGCCCACCGGCACCGTCTCCAGCGTGCAAGCCATCCCGCAACGCCGGTGCGTCTCACCGCCAAACTCAAACGTCTGCCGATACGCAAACATCGCAGGCCGCTCCCGACGGCTCAGCACCCCCGACTCCATCCAGCCTGCAAGCACCCCCGCCGCGCCCTCGTAGGCTGACGCCGGCCCCTCTTCCTTCGCCGGAAGATGCGGCAGGTCCACAGCAATGATGTTCTCACCATCGCCAGCCAGCAGCGATGCCTTCGATGCCGCGTCGAGCACGTCATAAGGCGGCGATACCTTCGCGCTCACATCGCCCCCGCCGCCACCATACTGCCACGGACGAAACGCAAACACTTCCGGCATCGCAACACCTCCACACCCGACATACACGCCAGGGCCCGATATCCTACCCACATGCCAGACCACGCCCACCAGCTCCCGACCGACGCCCCACGAGCCCTCATCGCCCGCGCCGCCGGCACCAACTGCGACGCCGAACTCGACCGCGCCCTCACCCTCGCCGGAGCACGCACCAGCACCGTCCACCTCGACAAGCTCTGCACCGACCCAGCACCCATCGACCAAGCCGACATCATCGCGTTCCCCGGAGGCTTCAGCTTCGGCGACGACGTCGCCTCCGGCCGCATCTTCGCCATGCGCACAAGGCTCGCCCTCGCCGACCACCTCCACGCAGCTGTCGACCGCGGCGCCCGCATCATCGGCATCTGCAACGGCTTCCAGATCCTCGTCCAAGCCGGGCTCATCCCAACACCACGCCACCGCACCGCAGCACTCACCGACAACGCCGAAAACCGCTTCATCGACCGCTGGGTCGGCGTCGAGATCAACCACGCCTCGCCCTGCCTCTGGACACAGGGACTCCAAAGCCTCTTCGACCGCGGCGGGCCCGACACGGCCATCCTCCCCATCGCCAACGGCGAAGGCCGCTTCGTCGCCGACCAGCCCACGCTCGACCACCTCGAAACCAACAACCTCGTCGCCATCCGATACACCGAAACCGTCAACGGCTCAGCCAACCGCATCGCCGGCATCACCGACCCCACCGGCCGAGTGCTGGGCCTCATGCCCCACCCCGAGCGATACACCGACTGGAACCGCCACCCCTTCTGGACACGCCTGAGCAGCGACCAGATGTCGAACGATCCCCCGGGCCTCGCGCTCTTCAAAAACGCCGTCCGCGCCGAAACGCCCGTCGCCTAACGCCCACACCCGCCAACCGACCCCACCCCCGAAACCCCACCCCCGAAACCTCACCACCAAGACCACGCCCCCGATTCCACTACACTCTCCGCGTGCCGATCGATCCCTCCACACTCGCCGCCGCCGCACCGGGCGCCATCACCAAAGAAACACCGTGCCACGAGTGCGGCTACAACCTCGTCGGCCTCACCCCCGGCTCACCATGCCCCGAGTGCGGCACCTACATACCACTCAAACGGAAGGCCACCGTCAAAGGCGACAACCTCGCCGAAGCACCGCTCCGATTCCTCCGCCGCTTCGCCTGGGCGTGCCTCTTCCACGCCCTCGCCTTCCCCGCCGTCATACTCGGCACCGGCTTCGCAAAGGGCTCCCAAGGCCCGGCAGGACCGACCATCGGCGTCAGCATCGCCGCCCTCTACGTCCTCTCAGTCTGGCTCGTCTCCGCGCAACGACAAAAGTCAGAGCGGTCCATCAACGACAACATCCTCGACAACCCCAAGCTCCGCCTGATCACCCGCGGCGCATCGCTCACCTGGCCCGCCTACGCCGCCTTCATCTTTCTCTACAACAGCCAAGGGCCCACCGCATCGCAAAGCGCGCTCACCGCCCTCGGCGCAGCGGACGACATCCTCAAGCTCCTCGCCAACCTCGGCTTCGTGCCGCTCCTGCTCACGCACTCGGCCTACGCCAACTGGGCCGGCGACACCGGCCTCGACAACCGGCTCCGCGGCTCAATCTGGATCATCGCCGCGTGCTCCGTCCTCATCGTGCTCGGAGCGACCCTCATGCTCCTGTTCCCAGATCCAGTCGACAACTTCATCCGCGTCCTGCTCATCTTCATCCGCATCGCCTATTACCTCGCGGTCGTTGTCGCCGTCATCGGCGTCCTCCAGCTCGCCGCCAACGCCTTCGGAGCCATCTCCGCAAGCAAGGCCACCATCGCCCGAGACGCACGCATCGCAGAGCGACGAGCCAAGGAGCTCGAGAGCGCCACCGAAAGGCAGTTCAGCGCGCCACCACCAGCCGACCTCTACGGCGACGTCATCCAATCCCAGCACAAAGAACCAGCAACCGACCCCTTCGCGCCCCAGCCCGCCATCGGCAAGCTCCAACGCATCGAGTCGGCAGACGATCTGGACGCGTACGACTTGGCACCCGACGAGCCAGCACCCGACGAAAAATCATCCGGTGACAACAACCCCCTGCGCTGACCAGCCCCCTCGCCGACCACATACCCTCACCCATGCCCACCGCGGTCACCATCGGCAACTTCGACGGCGTCCACCTCGCCCACCGCCGACTCGTCGAGCACGCCCGCCACCTCGCCGGTGCCCGCGGCACCGTCCACGCCCTCGCCTTCGACCCACACCCCGCCACCGTCCTCAGAGCCGCCGCACCCGCACCCGCCCGACTCACCACGTGGCCCACCCGCGAAAGGCTCCTCCGCGAAGCCGGAGCCGACCACGTCCACAAGCTCGTGCCCACAGAGTCCCTCCTCGCGCTCGACCCCGCCGCCTTCATCCAAACCCGCGTCCTCCCGCTCGCCCCTGACCACATCGTCGAAGGCCAAGACTTCCGCTTCGGCCGAAAGCGAGCCGGCGACCTCCGCGTCCTCCAAGCCCTGGGCGACCACCACGGCTTCGCCGTCCACGCCATCGACGCCGTCACCGCAACGCTCGACGACCACACCACCCCAACCGCCTCGAGCACGCTCACCCGCTTCCTCCTCGCCCACGGCAGGGTCCGAGACGCCGCCCGCGTGCTCGGAAGGCCACACCGAATCGAAGGCGAGGTCACCCGAGGCGACCGGCTCGGCAGGACCATCGGCTTCCCAACCGCAAACATCACACCCGAGACCATCCCACCCGCCGAGGGCGTCTACGCCGGCACCGCCACCCTTCCAACGGGCGCGCAGCACCAAGCCGCGATCAACGTCGGAAAACGACCCACAGTCGGCGGCACCACGCTCCGAGTCGAAGCCCACCTCTTGGGCGCTCCCACAGAGCCAAACGCACCCAACCTCCCAGGCCTCCCCGAGTACGGCTTCCGAATCCACCTCGACCTCGCCGCACGCGTCAGAGACCAGGTCAGATTCGAATCGCTCGACCACCTCAGAGCACAGCTCGACCGAGACATGCGTACCGTCCGAACACGCCTCGCCACCGCATGAGCCAAACACGATGACAACCACCCCCAGTAGAGCCGACCAGCCCACCGACGCCTGGTCATCCAACACCACCCCAGCCAACATCGCCGAGTGGCTCAGCACCGGCCAAAGCATCGCCATCCTCACCCATGCCAGGCCCGACGGCGACGCCATCGGATCCACAACCGCCGTCGCACGAGCACTCAACCAGGCAACCAAAACCAAGCGGGCCCGCATCTACTACACCGGCGGCATGCCACGATGGGCCGACGACATCATCCAGGACACGCCGCACACCCACGTCGACGCCTCAACACCGCCAGCCGACTTCAACCCAGACCGCATCCTCGTCGTCGACACCGGAAGCTGGTCCCAGCTCGACGCGCTCGGCGAGCTCGTCAAAGAACGCGCCGCCGACACAGCAATCGTCGACCACCACCTCTCCGGCAACGCCGAGATCGCCGACCGCAGGCTCCTCGCGACCTCCGCCGCCGCCGCCTGCGAGCCCATCAGCGAAATCTGCCAGCACATCCTGAGCGCCGATACACCATCCAAGCTCCCGACCTCCGTCGCCACACCCCTCTACCTGGGCCTCGCGACCGACACCGGCTGGTTCAAGTTCTCGAACGTCAAGCCGAGCACCCTCCGCCTCGCAGCATGCCTCATCGAGGCCGGCGTCGACCACGCCGCGCTCCACGTCCTCATCGAGCTCAACGAGTCACCCGCGCGCCTCCGCATCGTCGCCAAAGCCCTCGCATCGCTCGACCTCATCGACCGCGACCGCATCGCCATCATGACCATCACCACCGAAGACGCCCACGCCGCGCACGCCGGCCCCTCAGACACCGGAGGACTCTCCAACTACCCGCTCTCCATCGGCACCGTCCGCGTCGCCGCCACGATCACCCAGGTCGAAACCGTCGACCCCGAGCCCGCCGCAAAGATCTCACTCCGATCCAAGCCCGGCCCAAACATGATCGATGTCAACGAGGTCGCCAAGAAACTCGGCGGCGGCGGCCACGCCAACGCCGCAGGCGCCAAACTCGCCTGCTCCGTCGAAGAAGCCAAAGCCCGCCTCATCAAGGCGCTCACCCAATAATGCAACCACGTCGGCACACCTACCAACGCAGGCCAACCCTCAGGCTCTTCGCCACCACACTCTGGGAATACGCCTCCCAGCACTACGACGCCGCCGACGGCTCCCGCGAACAAGGCTCCAAGCACTACGCAGGCGCCACACCCAGCTGGGTCATCTGGCAGCTCCTCCAGCGATACACCCGCGAGGGCGACACCGTCCTCGACCCCATGGTCGGCTCGGGCACCACCATCGACGTCTGCAACGACCTCGCACGCAAACCCATCGGCTTCGACCTCGCACCAAGCCGCAGCGACATCCAACAAGCCGACGCCCGCCACATCCCACTCGACAACAACTCAGTCGACTTCGCCTTCATCGACCCGCCGTACAGCACACACATCGACTACTCCGACGACGAACGATGCATCGGCAAGCTCGACGCAGGCGGTCAAGATCATGGCACTCAGTATTACAAAGCCATGGAGCAAGTTATCGCAGAGCTCGACCGCGTGCTCATCCCACGCCGATACATGGCCCTCTACGTCTCCGACTCCTGGCGCAAACGCAAAGGCAAAAACAAACCCAAATCAGAACAAGCCGGCTCCGTCCTCGGCGGCCAGTTCATGCCCATCGGCTTCGAGCTGTTCGCGAGGCTGCGCACTCACTTCGACCCCGTCGACATCATCGCCGTCAACCGCAAAAACGCCAAGCTCGACAAGGGCAACTGGCGAAAGGCCGCCATCGAACAGAACTTCTACATGCGCGGCTTCAACTACCTCTTCATCATGAAGAAGCCCTAGCCGGCCGGACCGCCCACCCTCGCAATCCATCCGCCCCCAAGCACCCGGTCACCCTCAAACAGCACCACCGCCTGCCCAGCCGTCACCGCCCGCTGCGCCTCGTCAAACACAACCTCAAACGCGCCCGATCGCCCCGAGTGATTGGGAACATCCATCGGCTCAACAATCCGCACCCGCCCCGGCACCGCCGCGCTGTTGTACCGATGCTGCACCAGGACCTCGCGCCACCCATCCCACGCATCCACCAGCCAGTTCGCCTCAGCAGCAACCAACGACCCGGCCAACAAATCCTCACCACTCCCAACGATCACCGCGTTCCGCGCCGGGTCCTTCTCCACCACATACACCGGCCCACCATCCTCACCAACCTGCGACAACCCAAGCCCACGCCGCTGCCCGATCGTGAAACGATGCTGCCCACGATGCTCACCCACCGGCGTCCCGTCGCGCGTCAGAATCGCCCCGCTCGACACAAGCCCGGGCCGCTCCCGCTCGATAAACCCCGCGTAATCCTGCCCCGGTACGAAGCAGATCTCCTGCGAATCAGGCTTGTCAAACGTCGGCAAGCCAAACCGCTCAGCCAGATCACGCACCTCCTGCTTCGTCTCGTACCCCCCAATCGGCAGCATCGTCTCACCAAGCTGCCCCCGCGGCACACCAAAGAGCACATAACTCTGATCCTTCCCAGCATCCGCCCCGCGAAGCATCGCCCACTCACGGCCACGCTCACCATCCACCTCGGCAACCCGCGCGTAATGCCCGCTCGCCACCGCATCGCACCCGAGCCGCTTCGCGTACCCGTGCAGCTTCCCAAACTTCAGCCAGTCGTTGCACCGCACACACGGGTTCGGCGTCCGCCCACCCGCATACTCCTCTACGAAGTAATCGATGATCCGGCGGAAGTCGTTCCGAAAGTTGCACACATAGAGCGGGATCCCAAGCTCCGCCGCCACCGCCCGCGCGTCCGCCGCATCACCAACCGAGCAGCAGCCCTGCTTGTGCGTCCGCTTCGTCGCAGCGGGGGGAAGGTCGCAGATCTCCACCGGCTCATCCAGCTTCTCATCCGGCGACCCCAGCCGCATAAACACACCCACCGCCTCGTGACCCGCCTCGCGCACCAGCGCCGCAGCCACCGACGAATCCACACCGCCAGACATCGCAACGAGAACCTTCATAGCAGATCGTAATCCTCCCCCGTCGCCAAAGGGGAGCATCCGCCGAACACACCCCACGGGGCGTGCTCCCCGGAAGATCATGCCAGCAAATCAAGGCCGCACAAACGCCCACCTCGACCGACTCGGTTCACAATCCGCCCGCCGCTCCACATACAGCGTCCGCCACCGATGCGTCGGATCAAACGTCCGTTCCGACTCATCACCCACCGTGATGCACAGGTCCGTCCCCTTCAGCTGTACCATGCCGTCGTCCAGCAGCTCAAACGTCTGAAACTTCGACGCATTCAGAAACGGGATGTCCTCCCCGCACGGCTTGAGCATCAGCGCCGCCCCTGGCAACGCAAACTCGTTCAGCCCCATCACCGTCACGCAATACCCCGGGTACGCCGGGAACAGGATCCGCCCCTCAGCCGTGAACTCCACCGCCTCATCCGCGTACAACCCCGGCTTGATGTTGTGCGCAATCAACGGCATATCAAACCGAATGTGCGGCCCCGACCCAACCACATCCAGGAACCACCCATCCTGAGGCCGATCGAGATCATCCTTGAGCCGCATATGAACCGCCGTCTCCCGCCAATCCGGCTGATGCTCCACGACTCGACCAGAATCCACCGGCTGCGCGACGCCATCACCCGCACCGTCCGCGCCGTCCGCACGAGTCAATGCCAGCGCCCCGGCAACAAGCACCGCAACGAACACCGCCACGCCCACCATCCCAGTCCGATGCATGCTGTCTCCCGAACTGACCTCTACCGCAGCACCTCGCACGACAGTTGAAGCTATCACGACCTCTAGCTCGCAGCCCACTCCGCGGCGATCCGCCCAACGTCAGCAAGCACCGCCTCATGACGATCCTCGATGACGTCGGAATACTCTCCGCTGTCATAAAAACTAGCAACAACGACCGGATGCCCACCCGCCGGCGGAAACGAAATGGCAACATCGTTGCACTTGTTCGTCAGACCGGGAGCAAGGCCTGTACCCGTCTTGTTCCCGGTCCGCCAATCGGAAGGAATCCCGGCGCGCAGCCTTGCCGTGCCCGTCCGCGTGTTGAACATCCATCCCAAAAGAAGCTCCCGTGACGTGCTCCCGAGCACATCACCGGTCGTGATCCGGCGGGTCAGTTCGCTAAACGCATGAGGCGAGGTCGTATCGCGGAGATCAGCCGAGAGCACCAGATTCATCTCGGGCTCGTAGCGATCGAGGCGCGTCACCGCATCTCCCATCTCACGAAAGCCAGCGGTCACGACTCCCGGCCCTCCGAGCCGACGAATAAGCAGATTGGCCGCCGTATTATCGCTCGTTTCTTGTGTGGCTTGAGCGAGATCCAAGACGGTCATCCCACCCTCGGCAAGCCGCTGAGTGGTCACCGGCGCCCACGAAACCAGATCTGATTTCGTGTATGGCACGATCTCCTTGAGGCTGAACACACCCCGTTCCGCCTTGTAGAGGCACAGCGCCGCGAGCGCCAGCTTAAACGTAGAACAAAGCGCAAATCGTTCGTCAAGACGCGTCCCACTGAACTCACCCGTCACCGTGTCAAGCAAGCACACACCAAGCCGAGCCTGACCCGTCTCAAGCGCACGAAGCTTCGGCGCAGCATCGAAACGTCGCCCCCTCTGGGCCGCGGCCGGCTGGCTCGAAAGAACCGCCGCCGATGCCATAGCCGAAACCAAGACCGTTCGTCGAGACAGCATGCCAACCTCCTGTTTGCATTCGGTGCCACTCAGCAAAAGCAGCGACCGCCAGCTGCCGGCGAAAGCGTACCACAACCAGGTCCTGTATACACTCGGTGGCCCTCAAATCAGGAGTCACCCCATGGCCTGGTTCAGCCGCAAGCAACGCAACCTCTCCACAGCCCCAGGTCCGCTCACCGCAGCACCCAGACCCACAGCCGCCGACGCCGAACACGAAGCCCGCATCCGCGCCATCGGCGAAGAACTCCTCACCAAAGCACGCTCCCAGAAAGCCGGCCTGCTCTCCAGCCGCTTCTACTCCGACAAGCTCATGGACTGGTCCATGCAGGACCAGGACTTCAAGGTCCAGCTCTTCCGATTCGTCGACGTCTTCCCCATGCTCACCACGCCCGACATGGTCCACGACCACCTCGTCGACTACCTCTCCCAGCCCGGCGTCACACCGCCCCCCGGCATCGACCTGGGCCTCCGCGCCGGCGGCATGGCCAAGGGCCTCATGGCCAAAACCATCTCCAGCCAAATCAAATCGATGGCAGCCAACTTCATCGCCGGCACCGACGCCGCCTCAGCACACCCACGCCTCAAACAGCTCTGGGACCACGACATCGCCTTCTCCGTCGACCTCCTCGGCGAAGCCTGCATCTCCGAAGCCGAGGCCGACGACTACCTCGCCAAATACCTCGACCTCGTCAACAACCTCCCCGAGGCCGTCAACGACTGGAAGCCCAAGCCCCTCCTCGAGCGCGACCACCTCGGCCAAAGCGAGAACAACGTCCCACGCTGCAACGTCTCCATCAAAGTCTCCTCACTCTCCGGCAAAACCGACCCCATCGACTTCGAAGGCTCCATCGCCGCCGTCATGACACGCGTCGACCCCATCCTCGACGCCGCCAAAGCCAAAGGCGTCTTCATCAACTTCGATATGGAGCACTACGAGCTCAAAGACCTCACCATCGAGCTCTTCAAACGCTGCGCACTGAAGCACGCGGACGCCCACCTCGGCATCGCCATCCAGGCCTACCTCAAGTCAGGCCCCGACGACGCCCACGACCTCGCCGAGTGGGCGAAGGACAACAGCCGCCAGATCACCGTCCGCCTCATCAAGGGAGCCTACTGGGACTTCGAGACCATCCACGCCGAACAGATGGGCTGGCCATGCCCCGTCTGGAACGAAAAATGGCAGACCGACGCCTGCTTCGAGCACATGGCAGACATCTTCTTAGACGCCTGCCCACGCGACACCACCTCCGGCGGCATCAAGCTCGCACTCGGCTCACACAACGTCCGCTCCATCGCACACACCATCGCCGGACTCGAGCAGCGCAACCTCCCACCCGAATCACTCGAACTCCAGATGCTCCACGGCATGGCCGACGAACTGAAGCACGCCGCGGCGCAGCGAAACATCCGCGTCCGCGAATACGTCCCCGTCGGCGAGATGATCCCCGGCATGGCCTACTTCGTCCGCCGACTCCTCGAAAACACCTCCAACGAGTCCTGGCTCAAAGCCGGCTTCCTCGACAACGCCGACCCCGACCTGCTCTTCGCCAACCCCGCCTCGCTCAACACCGGCGCCACCAACCCCGACCTCGTCGACCTCGCCCACGAACGCCACAACCTCAGCCCCGCCGTCGAAGGCGTGGGCGACTCCCGCCCCTTCTACACCGAACCCACACGCGACTTCGCCGACCACGAAGACCGCGCCCACTTCCAGCACGCCATCAACAACGCAACACTCGAACCCGTCGACAACAACGCCGCCACCGAAGCCGACGCCATCGAAGCGCTCGACATCGCCACCGAAGCCTTCCCGCGCTGGCGCGACGCCGACCCCATCGCACGAGCCAACGCCCTCGTCGCAGCCGCAGCCGACATGCGACACCGCCGCGACGAGCTCGCAGCCATCATGACCAAAGAAGCCGGCAAGCCCTGGCGCGAAGCCGACGCCGACGTCTGCGAAGCCATCGACTTCTGCGAGTACTACGCCCGCCTCGCCCCCGACCTCTTCACACGCAACCGCCTCGGCAAGTTCATCGGCGAGCTCGACGAAACCTTCTACCAGCCCCGAGGCCCCGCCGTCATCATCAGCCCCTGGAACTTCCCCCTCGCCATCTGCGCCGGCATGACCGCCGCCGCGCTCGTCACCGGCAACACGGTCATCGTCAAGCCCGCCGAGCAGACCCCCTTCATCGCCAAGCTCATGGCAGACATCTTCACCTCAGCCATCCGCAAAACCATCACCCGCCACGACAAAATCCTTTACGCCGAGCAGGTCCTCCAATTCCTCCCAGGCCGCGGCGAAACCGTCGGCTCCACACTCGTCCGTGACCCACGCACCGCCATCATCGCCTTCACCGGCTCCAAAGCAGTCGGCCTCGACATCATCAACGCCGCAGGCCTTACCCCCAAAGGCCAGCCCCACGTCAAAAAAGTCATCTCCGAAATGGGCGGCAAAAACGCCATCATCATCGACACCTCCGCAGACCTCGACGAAGCCGTCATCGGCGTCCGCGACTCCGCCTTCGGCTTCGCCGGCCAAAAGTGCTCCGCCTGCTCCCGATGCATCGTCATCGACCCCGAAGGCCCCCAAGGCCAACACATCACCCGCTTCACCAACCGCCTCGTCGAAGCCACCCGAGCCCTCGTCGTCGCACCCCCAACCAGCCCCTCCTGCGACCTCGGCCCAGTCATCGACGAGGCCGCCGCCAACAACATCCGCCGCATGATCGACCTCGGTGTCGAACACGGCGGCAAGCAACTCCTCGGCTCCGAAGACTTCGAAGGTGTCGAAGCCCATTACCCATTGCCCACGCCCCATGCCCCCTCCCAATACATTCCCCCACACATCCTCACACACATCACCCCAGACAACCCCATCGCCCAAAACGAAGTCTTCGGCCCAGTCCTCGCCGTTATGCACGCCAAAGACCTCACCGAAGCACTCCACATCGCCAACACCCACACCTACAAGCTCACCGGCGGCCTCTTCTCACGCAAACCAGCACACATCGAACGCACCAAACGCGAATTCCGCGTCGGCAACCTCTACATCAACCGATCCTGCACCGGCGCACTCGTCGGCCGCCAACCCTTCGGCGGCTTCGGCCTCTCAGGCGTCGGCTCCAAAGCCGGCGGCAGCGACTACCTGTTACAATTCGTCGAGCCGCGTGCCATCTGCGAAAACACCATGCGGCGAGGATTCGCACCGGAGTTGTAATGCGTACGTCTTTGGCTCTCCCTCCATTGAATCGAATACTGATTTTTCTTGGAACCGTATCTGTATTGTCACATTTCGTACCAGAATCTGGTCATCCCGGGTTTGGAGGGAACGCTCTCGCATCAGCCCGCTCGATACTAATCGCGATGGCGACATATGTCTGGGTGACAGAGCTCTTTAAAAAAGAGATATGCGAAATAATCTATAATCACCGACGGCGAGCTAAGTTGACGAAATGGGTGGCTGCAATCGGAATCGTTATTTCATTTGGAGTTGTACATAAAGAATCGGAATGGATCAAAAGCGGAAATTTTACCCAATTCCTTATTAATTTGGTCGGCCATGCGCACACGTTCATTAATGTGTGCATATTCACTCCATTGGTGCTCTACGCCCTGCATCGCGGTGCGAGGAACTCCATAAAAAGTCAGCGGCGCGATGCGTTCATGGCTCTTCGAAAGTTCCGCCGTCATTTCGCAGATACTTGGGTGATGGGCCATCGGTTTAGCGCTATCGCCGAAACGCATCGGCACATTCAGGTGGCTATCATCTATTTGGCAACTATATTCTATCAACTCATTTCATTCGTGGTTCAAGACGTGGCGGACTTAGAGGGTGGTGCCCGTGGCCGGTTGCTTGTGATCATCTGGATAGGTCATACAGTAGTCGTATTACCAAGCGTGATTGCTTTATTTCTGATAGCGTCTTCGTATATCCGATGGTATTACAATATACTAAAAATAGCAACGAATCATAAAGATCTAGAATGGCTTTCGTGGTTGCGAAGCACGGCCCGTCCGATCACAGTCGTTTCAGACAGTGCAGCAAGGCATCCGTTGTCCCTCCTATTCTTGGGCACGCCGTTGGCGATTGCGGTCTTCGGGCAGTTCCTCTCACTTGTCGATGCAAAGCAGTAGCGAGGCACGCGACATTTTGGATCCGAGCTCGCCACCCATCTGTAACTCATACCCACAACGCGGCTCAGCACTCAAACCCACCCACATCACCCCACCCCATCCCACACTTCCGCGCCCTCCCCCCAAAACCCATTGACGCCGCCCCGCCGATCACCACAATCCCCTCCATGATCGCAAAGGCCGAGCAATGCACCACATCCTCCCCCGTCGCCGACGGGGGAGGTGGTCCGCCGCAAGGCGGATCGGAGGGGGTCTCTCCCTCCCTCGCCCCTCCGGGGAGAGGGTGGCCGAGCGAAGCGAGGTCGGGAGAGGGGAGGCCCCA
>JBCBNT010000046.1:0-24069 GCA_039821685.1 Planctomycetota bacterium
CTGCCGAAACATGCACCGGGCATGACCGGCCTCGGACGAGTCCTTTCGCGTACTTCTGCCCGTAGCGACTTGGCACGCCAATCTGTCGAGCGCGACCTAACTGTCGGCCGCGCCGGCAGATCGCTACCGCGTTGCATGACGTTACGACGCGATGCACGCAACTACGACAGCGGGCCCCGCCGGTTCGGCGAGGCCCGCGTGATTCGTTCGGAGGTTGGCTCTCAGGCGAAGTGGCTGAACGCCCGCCGGCTTCGCAGTTACGCGAAGTGGCTGAACGCCTTGTTCGCTTCGGCCATGCGGTGCGTTTCTTCGCGCTTGGTGATGGCCTTGCCCTCGCCGCGTGCGGCGTTATAGATCTCGTCGGCGAGACGCTTGGCGATCGGGCGGCCCTTTTCGCTGCGTGCTGCGGAGATGATCCAGCGGAAAGCGAGGGCCTGCTGGCGCTTGCGGTTGACCTGCATGGGCACCTGGTAGTTCGCGCCGCCGATCCGCTTGCTGCGGACTTCGACGTAGGGCTTGACCTTCTCGACGGCCATGTGGAAGACCTCGAGAGACGTCTCGGGCGCTGCGGGGTCGTTGAGCTTCTCGAGCCGGCCCTGGATGTCGTCGAGCGCGTTGTACATGTTCCGCTGCGCGACTGACTTCTTGCCGTCGTACATGATGCAGTTGATGAATTTCGACAGGATGAGGTCCTTGTGGACCGGGTCCGGGCGGAGCTGCGACTGGCTGGCTGTGAACTTCTTACCCATCTGGTATCTCCAGGCTATGCGGGCCGGTGTGTCCGGCCCCGTGTTCACCCCGCGTGCCGGGCAGGCCCCGCGGGATTACTCGCCACGGCGTGGGAGGGTTACTTGCCCTTCTTCACGCCGTACTTCGAACGACCCTGCTTGCGGCCGTCGACACCGAGGGTATCGAGCGCGCCGCGGACAACGTGGTACCGCACACCCGGGAGGTCGCGGACCCGGCCGCCGCGCACGAGCACGATCGAGTGCTCCTGCAGGTTGTGGCCCTCGCCGCCGATGTAGGCTGTGACTTCCTTGCCGTTGCTGAGGCGGACACGGGCGATCTTCCGGAGTGCGGAGTTCGGCTTCTTGGGCGTGGTCGTCTTCACGCTGAGGCAGACGCCCCGGCGTGCCGGGCACGACTCGAGGTCGCGGACCTTGGACTTGGCCTTCGGCGTGCGGCGAGGCTTGCGAACCAGCTGGTTGATCGTCGGCATTCGGGAATCCAAACCTCGGCGGCACGCAGGGCAGGCCGCCATCAACAGGGATGAGTCGTCTCGTACTTCACCGCGGGCCAACCATCGTCGTCCCGCGGAGCCGAGAAGTGTAGCCGACAGCGGTCAAGCATCAACCCTGCCCAGAAAGCAGGTGTCCAAACATATTTCAAACATACGGCCGAGCTACGCTGATGCCATGGCTGATGGCATGAGCGATGCACCCGACGTCTCGATCCGTGAACTCCAGCGGCTGATCAAAGACCGCTACTTTGCGACGGACAACGCCCGTGGCACCGCGGCGACATTCCTCTACCTCGCGGAAGAATTCGGGGAGCTGGCGACGGCGCTCGCCGCGAACAACAAACACTCCGGCACGCCGCCCACGGAGGCCGAGCGGGCGAATCTGGAAGAAGAATTCGCCGACGTCCTCGCGTGGCTCGCGACACTCGCGAACATCAACGGCGTCGACCTTGCTTCGACGCTCGAGAAGTACACGGACGAGACCCGCGTCGAGGGTGTCAAGGACTAAGTCGCTCCTCGCCCCGTTGATCAGACAGCGGGCACGTGGGACTCGTCGTTGGCGCTCTGGAGCGGGTCAGCACGCTCGACCGCGACACCGATCGGCCTGAAGAGCTCGATCAGGAGCGTGTCGTCTTTCGGCGGGCCGTCGCGGTGGCCGTCGACCGCGGCGAGCAGCACCGCGGGCCATCCGCCCTCGGGCTGCTTCTCGCTCGATGCGAGCACGCCCTGCATCCCGCGGATGCCGAGCATCCTCCCGGCGTCGTTCGTCGCTTCTGTTGCGCCGTCGGTGTAGGCGATGAGCCGATCGCCCTCGGCGATGATGACCTCGCGGGTGTGCGGGTCGAAGTCCTCATCGCCGACAGCGCCGAGGAGATACGTCGTCGAATCGAGCTGATCGATCGTGCCGTCTACTCCAAGGTGGAAGGCGGGCGGGTGCCCGGCGTTCGCGTATTCGAGCACGCCCGTGATCGGATCGATACGGACCGCGAGGCCGGTGACGTAGACCGAATGCGTGCTCATCGTCAGACGGACGTAGCGGTTGAGGAGCTTGAGCACGTCGCCGGGATCGATGCACGGATCCTCGGCGAAGATCCGCTCGAGTTCGCCGTAGAGCCGGTTGACGTTGAGCGCGGCGGGGATGCCGTGGCCCGTGACATCGAGCACGACGACGCAGAGCCGTTCGGCGGTGCCGCAGTCGGTCGGCGAGAGCGCGACGTGCAGGTAGTCGCCGCCGATCTGTCTCATCGGCTGGTAGCGGTAGGTGAACCTGACCGCGCCGTCCATCTTGGGCGCTGGGAACATGGCTTCGTGGATCCGGCGGGCGTCGGTGAGCTCCCGGCGGAGGTCGCCGTAGCGGCGCTGCATGAAGCTGAATTGGAACTGCTTGACGCGGCTGGACTGCCGCCACCAGGCATTCAGCACCGCCGGGACGGCCGCGAGAAACAGCAACGCGCTCTGCCCGATGGCGAGGCCCGTCGGACCATCGCCGAGCGGTGAGACGCGGTAGAGCCCCGCGATGCCGAGCACCGTGACAGCGGGGATGACCGCTTGGCGGACCGTCCAGGGCAGCACCGCGGCGGCCGCGGAGTAGGAAATCAGAAATCCGAAGATGCCCATCGGCGGCGGGCCGCCGAGGTACTTGCCCGCGAGATTAATGAGCCCGTCAATGATCACGAGCGCAAGCGAGCATCTGAGGATCTGCTCGCCCGACTGTTTGCGTGAGATCGCGTACAGAAACGCGCCGATGTAGATCACGACTGATGCGACGGAGAGCACCAGGATGAGCAGCGGGTGATCGCCGACGACCCGCGTGAGCGATGCCTTGTCTGGCATGTCTGACCGAGCGATCTGCACCGTGACGAACGCGAGCCCGGCGAGGCCGATCGTCGCGATCACACCCGTGAACCAGAGGAAGCGTCGCCTCAGCAGCTGCCGGGTGTGCGAGGCGAGCTCGTAGTGGTATTCGGTCGTGTATGGGCTGCTCGCTCCGCTCACTCCGGCACCCCGCGTTCCGTCTGACTCGTTCCGAGTCGGGCGGCGTGGATTTCAGGGACCTGCACCGTTGTACACCTCTGCCCTGCATTGACCCAATGCGCGACGTGGCCCGCGCCCGTCTTGTCGTGTCATGTACCGCTCTGGGACGAGCCGGCCCTTTCGCCACCAGGGACCCAGAGCACGTCTCTACCGCCGTTTGCGGCTCTTGCGAGCACAAACAAAAGATCTGACAGCCGGTTCAGGTACCGGATCGGCTCGGCGGCGGCTGCACCCTCTGCGGTGCCTGCAAACTCGATCACGCGTCGCTCGGCCCGGCGGACGACCGTGCGAGCGACGTGCAGGCGGGCTGCGAGCTCCGTGCCCCCGGGGAGGACGAAGCTGGTAAGCGTGCCAAGCCCGGCGTTCGTTTCATCGATCGCGTCTTCGAGGGCAGCCGTCTGTGCCTCGGTGACGCGCAGGGCATCGCCCAGGGCCTCCCCGTCTTTGATCGGCGTGCAGAGGTCGGCGCCGACGTCGAAGAGGTCGTTCTGCACGCTCATCAGGAGCGATTGCATCGGGCCGTCGCCGCAGGTGACCGCCGCGAGCCCGACGGCGGCGTTTGCCTCGTCGACCGTGCCGTAGGCCTCAACCCTCGGATCGCACTTGTCGACCCTGGAGCCGTCACCGAGGCCGGTCTGGCCCTCGTCGCCCGTCCTCGTGTAGATCTTCGTGAGCTTCACCAATGCGTTGGACTCCTTCCCGTGCGGTGCTCGGATAGTCTAACCCAATGATCGCACCTACCACGCAAGCCGGCCGCGGAGAGCCTGTGACGAGGTGGTCGCTCCGGTCGGACGAGGCATCGGGAGGCCGGCCGCTGATCGACCGCATCCTCGCCGCGCGGGGGCTGGACGACCCTGAGGTCCGGCAGAGCGTACTCCATGCTTCGCTGCTGAGCCTCCACAAGCCGTCGGACCTGCCCGGTACCGATCGCGCCGCCAGGCGGATTCTCGACGCGATCGCCGGCGGCGAAACGATCGCGATCTACGGCGATTACGATGTTGATGGCATCACCGCGACGGCCACGCTCTACCACACCTTCAAGCACATCGACCCGGACGCCCGGGTCATTACTTACGTCCCCCACCGCCTCGACGAGGGATACGGGCTCAACGAGTCGGCACTCCGCGAGCTCGCAGAGTCTCGCAGCGCGTCGCTCGTCATCTCTGTTGACTGCGGCATTACCGCCATCGATCAGGCCCGCGCGGCGAAGGATCTGGGCGTCGACCTGATCATCACGGATCACCACAACCCCCGGTCCGACGGCCTGATGCCCGAGCCCTACGCGCTCGTGCACCCGAGGGCACCCGGTTCGGAGTATCCGTTTCATGAGCTCTGCGGGGCGGCGGTGGCGTACAAGCTCGCGTGGCGGACGGCGGTGCTCCACGACGATCGACCGGACGGCAAGGCCCACGAGCCGACGCGTCGGCTGCTGCTCGATCTTCTCGCGTTTACAGCCCTCGGCTCGATCGCGGACGTGGTGCCCCTCGTTGATGAAAACCGGGTGCTGACGAGGTTCGGCCTCGAACGCATCCGGCACTCGCGTTTCGAAGGGCTGCGCGCCCTTGTTGCGGCGAGCGGGCTCGATTCGGACAAGATCGATACCGACGCGGTCGGCTTCCGTCTTGCCCCGCGGCTCAATGCGTGCGGACGCATGGGGCACGCGGCCGATGCCGTCGAGCTCTTTACCACCGCGACCGGGCAACGAGCGGAGGAGATCGCCGCTCAGCTCGCGAAGCAGAACACCGAGCGGCAGGCGACCGAGCGGCGGATCCTCGAGCAGGCGATCGACGCCGCGGAGTCCGCCGGCATGACCGAGCCCGGCTGCCGGGCGATCGTGCTCCGGCACGCCGACTGGCACCCGGGCGTTGTTGGCATCGTGTGCTCGCGCCTCGTCGAGCGGTTTGCCAGGCCCGCCCTGCTGCTCTGCGACGACGGCACGACCGCCAAGGGGTCGGGGCGGTCGATCACGGGGTTCAACCTGCACGCGGGGCTCGACGCCTGCTCGCACACGCTCCTGAAGTACGGCGGGCATGATGCCGCGGCGGGCATGGCAGTCGACTCAGCGCGTTTCGATGAGTTCGCCAAGGCGTTCTTGGCCCACGCGAACAGCACGCTCACGGACGATGACCTCGTGACGCGAATCTCGGCGGACTGCGTAGCGTCGCTCGATGAGCTCACGCCCGAGAGCGTTGCGCTGATCGATCAGCTCAAGCCATTCGGCCGCGGGAACCCCAAGGTCAGGCTCGTGCTCCGAGGCGTGACCGTTGATCGCGATGCGGCGACGTTCGGCAACGCGGCGAAGCACCTGGGCGTGCACATCGGCTCTCGGCCGTCGCTCCGGTGCATCGCGTGGAACCGCGGCGACGACTGCCCACATATGAAACGAGGCCGAACGATCGACCTCGTGATCACGCCTCAGGTTTCGTCGTGGTCGGGTCAGGTCGAGCCGGTCATCGAGGACTGGTGCCCGGCCCGCTAGGGACCGGTGCGTGCCGCGTCAGCCGCCGATCTCGTCGTTGCTCGGGAAGCTGGCGATGCCGTCGGACGCCTGGGACAGCAGGCCCAGGAGCAGCCCGGCCCGCGAGTCGGCGGGGTCCATGACCGCTGCCGCCTCGTAGCTCCGCCTCGCGGCACCTTCCATGCCCAGATCCTGCTCGACAACGCCGCGGAGCAGCATCGCATCAACGGGCATCTCGGCCTGATTGAACCCGCGCTCGAGAACGGCGAGGGCCTCCCGGTGGTCGCCGTGCTGCCTGAGCCAGACGGCCCGGTAGACGTAGCCCTCCGCGCGGGTCGGCGCGAGCGCGATGATCTTCGACGCCGCCTGACGCAGGCGGGTCTGGTCGTTGGTTTGGTACGCGAGTGCGCCGAGGTCAAGCCAGGAGACGAGGTCGACGTCGCCGCCGTCGCTGCCCGTGAGGGTCAGGAGCGTCTCGCGGGCCTCCATGACGCGGTCGAGCTCGAGCAGGCAGCGGGCACGCATGCGGAGCAGGTCGCGCCGGTCGGCGTTGCCGTCCTCGTTGATCAGTCGGCTCAGGCCGTACTCTGCTTCGGCGAACTCGCCGATCTCCATCTGCGCGATGACAAGGTCCTCGAGCATGGAGGCGTCTTCCGGCGAGAGCAGCCTGGCCTCGCGGAAGAAGGCGGATGCGGCCTCGGCGTCGCCCCGCATCATCGCGAGATGGCCGAGCGTCTGCCGCACGCCGGCGTTGTGCTCGAAGACGCCGCCGCGCTCGTCGAGATACGCCTGCGCATCGTCGGCTCGATCGAGGTCGATCAGGACCTCGGCAACGGCCAGCGCGTATTGGGCCTCATCTGGATCGAGCGAGGCGGCCCGCTCGTACCGGCTGAGCGCACGCTCCTTGCGGGCGAGCCGTTCGTTGACGACGCCCAGGTAGTAATGGGCGTCGATGAACATCGGATCGATGACCTCGGCCGTGAGCAGCGACTCACGCGAACGCTCGAGCTCGCCCAGCTCGAGGTGCACCCGGCCCTTGAGCACGTGGCTCTTGGCGACGGACTGGTTCATCGAGATCGAGTTGTTGACCTTTTCGAGCGCGCGATCGAGGTCGCCCGCCATGAAGGCCTGCTCTGCCATTTCCCACTCGGTCGCGCTCTTGATCTGAGCCATCCGCAGCTGCGCCTGGGTCATCTGCTCGGACGTATTCCGCCCGTGACCCATGCAGCCGGTCAGGCCCGACCCAAGAACCGCTGCCAGCCCCACCGCCAGCGTCGCTCCGAAGCTCGTTCGGCGCATTCCGATCATCATTCGCGGCATCGCGTCCACTCCCAGAAGACAGGTTCTGTTCGACCCGGCCCGCCCGGCCCGGCCCCCACGACGCCGCCAATGCGACGCGCCCTCCGCCGAGGGCACGCCGCGCGGTTCAATCGGTATCAGTCCTCAGAATCGACCGGGAAATCGGCGATCTCCGGCTCTTCCTTGGCATCGGCTCCATCGATCCAGGCCTCGAAGCCTTCGGCTGCAGAGTTGTCGGCGTTCTGCTCGGCGATCTGTGCGTCGATGCGTGCCTGGGCGTTGGCCTGCGCCTCGGCGAGCATCCGTTCGACCGCCGACGCGTCGGGGCGATCGGTCGGGAAGCCCCGGTAGGTCAGGTCGCCCGCGTCGGAGTTGCGCTGCTCGTCCTGCTCGATCATCGACTGGATCTCGCCGTCGATCATCTCCTGCAGGGTGCTGCGGTGCGGGTTCTTGCTCTGCTCGCCGATGAGCCGCTCGCGGAGCTGAATGGCGTCAGGCTGGTTCGGGTTGAGGTTGAGCGAACGCTGCACCTTGTGCAGGGCGCGGGTGTACTTGCCCTCGCGGAAGAGGCGCTCGGCCTCGAGGTTGTACATCGCGGTCAGCTTCTCGCGGCTCCAGGGGAGCAGGCCCTTGCGGGCGCCGGCGCGGACGCGCTCGACGGTCGCGAGCGCCCGGTCGGCCTGATCGAGCAGGACCTGATCGTTCACGATCGTGGGCTTGATGAGGAAGACGATCTCCTGGCGTTCGGTCGCGTCATCGTGGCCGCGGAACGGGGCGCCGAGGATCGGGATGTCACCCAGGAACGGGACCTGGCGTCGGGTCGCGGTGGTCGCCTCGCGGAAGAGGCCGCCGAGGACGACGGTCTGCCCGTCGCGGACCATGACGTTGGTGACGAGCTCGTTGGTGAGCTCGTCGGGGATGGTGACCGCGGCACCGCCCGAGTCGGTCACGGTCCGGATCTCAGCGGTCGAGACCTGGGGCTTGAGCTCCATGCGGATGAAGCCGTCGTCGGAGACGAAGGGCCTCATGTAGAGCTGGGTACCGGTATCGAGGAACTCGACGGTCTGGGTCGTCGCGGTCTCGGTCGAGGTCGTGCTGAGGTAGCCGACCTTCTCACCGACGAGCACCCGGGCGGACTGACGGTTGAGCGTCAGGATCTTGGGTGTCGAGAGGATGGTCGTGTCGGTCACTTCATCGAGCAGCCGGAGGAAGACGGCGATATCGCCCGAGACGACGCCCGCTCGGAGTGTCGCCGAGCCGGCGGTGTTGCCGGCGGTCGAGGTGACGCCGCCGCCGCCGCCGTCCGCGGGAGCCGCGATCGGGGTCTCGCTGCCGCCCACGAGCGTACCGCCCTGGCCGCTGATGAGGGCCGGGATGACGCCGAGGGGGCCGCCGGCTCCGACGAAGTCGCCGAAGTCGAGGTCATCGATGATCGAGAAGTCCATGCCGAAGGCGTTGGCCTCGTTGAGCGAGGTCTGCAGGATGGTTGCCTCGACGAGGACCTGCGCGGGCCGGGTGTCGATGCGGGCGACCATCTCGAGGATCTCGTCGACGGTCTCTTCGTAATCGGTAACGACGATCGTGGCGACGCCGGCGAAGCTCTCGGCGCCGGTCGGGGTATCGCCCGGCGACTGGAACTCGCCGGCCTCGGCGCTGATCGTGATCGAGCCGATATCGCTCAGCATCGGTGCGACGAAGGTCTGCACGTCGATCGCCGAGATGTAGTTCAGATTGACGACCTCGCTCTTGCGGGTGCGGGTCGCCTCTTCGATGCGCTCGAGCTCTTCGAGGCCGTAGACGTAGATGAACGAGCCCCGCTCGATGTAGCCGTAGCCGTTGACGTTGAGGATGGCGTCGAGCGCTTCGTAGAAGGTGACGCCGAAGAAGTTGGCGGTGACGCGTCCCGAGACGCTCTGGCCGGTGACGATGTTTTTCTGCGCCTGGATGCCGAGGAGCTGGAGGACGGTGTTGAGGTCTTCGTCGTTGACGAAGAGTTCTGTGATGAGGTTCTCGTCGACGTTGACGACGCCGCCGGGCTCGTTGAGCTCGGGCTGCTCGTCTTGTGCGTGGGTCACGCCGACGCTGCCGCCGGCCAGGAGACACACGAGCGCCGCCCCGCGAACACCGAGACCGAACGTCCCACGATCCCTGTCACGATCCTTGAACATCGCCTGTCCCCTCGAAGCCGTCCGGGGTCGGACGGGCCGCACGTGTCATACTGAGAGCCGACAGCCACACGCGCCGTCGACGGTTCCTCACCCCACGTCGACACCACGGGCGGACGACTTGCGACCACGCGGCAACATTTCTGTCAATTTGGGGGGGATAGTCAGTCCGGGTCGACCCGTGCCGCCTCGTGCTGGGGATGAACCCCGGCGAGCGGCTCGCTCGATTCGCCGGCCTGACCGGCTTCGACCTCGGGCTCCGCGTAGGCCATCCGAGGCACGTCGCTCACAAAGCGGAGCTTGCCCCAGACCGCGAGCGCGACCAGACCGCCGAGCAGACCGGCCACGATCACGTGGCTCCGCCGTTGACGGTATCGACCTTCCCCCACCAGAACACCCTCCCCCGCCTGCGGCGACGCCTGTGGCGCGCCGCGTTCGGTGATCAGCCGCCCTCCCGTGCGACCGTCACCCGCCCCGTGTACGGCTCCACCCGCAAACGGAAACGATCTTCTTCTCCTCCCACGACCAGGCTCCCGCCGCTGGCGGGCGTGTCGCTGGTCAGGTCTGCCACCGGGCCTCCGAGCTCATCGAAGATGATCATCTCGAGGCCGTCGAAGTCCGCCGAGATGAGCTGGGCAGCGCCGCCGCTCAGGTCATCGAGCGAGACGCTGAACCGCTGCTCGGGGCCGTCGACCTTGTACATCGCGTCAGTGTCGAAATCGAGCTCGGCGCCGGTGACTTCGGCGATCCAGTACGAGTTGGACGCCGGGTCGAGCACGACGGCTCGTCGCTGCTGGTACGCGAGCGCATCGCTCTGCGCGAACATGATATCCGAGGCGAGCGCGCGGACGGCGGTCTGCACGCGGATCGGCTCAGAGCCCCGCAGGTTGGGCGCGACGACGGCCGCGGTGATGCCGAGCAGCACCACGACGATCATGAGCTCGAGCAGCGTGTAGGCGCGTCGGTTCATTGGTTTAGTCTTCCGACGAGGCCTGGACCTTGGGGAAGTTGGTGACCTCGACGCGGATGCGGCCGTCGAGAGCGCGCTCGACGCCGGAGATGCGCGAATTGAGAGCCTTGAGCTCGTCGAGGATCATGGACCGCTGGCGAGCGGGGTTGACGAGCGTGGGGACGCCGTCGGTCTCGGGCTGGGCGGCGATCTCTTCGGCCTGGGCCGCGGGCGGCGCGAGGCGGACGAAGACGTCTGCGGCGACGAGCACGAGCAGCGCCGGGAGCAGAGCTCCCTGGAGGCGGCCGACGAACCGATTGTGACGCTTGGTTTCCATCACCCAACCCCGTGCCGGCGTGCGGCGGATCGAGAGCCCTGGCCTGTGCCCGCGCGACCGTCGCGCCGGGCGGGTCCTGTTTCATGCAAAGACGCGACCGACCCCCTCAGGCCGGCCGCGCGGAATCGTTCGGTCAAGCAGGGATCAGAAGCCCCACTCTTCGCCGTTGTCCTGGTCGTAGTCCTCGTTGAAGCCGACGGCCCAGATCTCGCCAGTGGCAGCGTTGTAGAGCCAGCCGCCCGCGTCGGCGTCGAGGCCTGCAGCGGCGTCCTGGCCGACCTGGCCGGTCTCGGTGTCGGCCGCGGCGACGATGTCAGACGAGTTCGAGCGGGGGTTGATCGGGGGGGCCTGGATGAGGTCCTCGTCGATCATTTCCTGCCACTGGGCGTCGCCGTCAGCGCCTGCAAGGGCGGGGAAGGCGTTGTCGTCCGACTGAGCACGGAAGAGCTGGATCTGGGTCCGCAGGGTGCGGAGCTGGGTTTCCGTGTTGCCCGTCTGGGCCTGGTCGGCCGCGTCGACGAACTGCGGCACGACGACCGCGGCAAGGATGCCGAGGATCACGACCACGATGAGAATTTCAACGAGCGTAAATGCGCGCTTCACTTGAGCCTTCATACGTCCATTCCTCCTACCACACACCGGTGAGACATTCGCGGGCCAACTCGCCCCCCTGCCGGCCGCCGCACACGCGATCAGCCCGGCACCCCGAATCCGCCCGCACACCGGGTCGCACCCAAGGCACGGATGACATCGGGAGCGGACGGGCCCGAAACCAGCACGAGGCGGCATCGCCGGGTGTTTCTGGGACGGTTTGTGCCGGTTAGACACGAAAACGGGCCGGCGTGGTGCCGGCCCGCTACGGGAGGTTCGCTTATTGGACGAGCCGGCGAGCCGGCTTGGCGGTGTGAGCGTCCGCCGGCCCCGTGGGCGGAAGTACCGCCCGCCGGCCCCTCGGGCGGTCTTACCGCCCGCCGGCCAAGATCAGGCGGACGACGTCTTCTCGCGAGACGCCGAGTGCGCCGATGACGGCGGCTGCGGCTGTGGCTTCGTCGTCGGCGCCGGTCTCGGCGATGTTGACGAGTTCGGCGACGTACTGCGAGCCCATGAGCTCGCCGTGCTGGCGGGCGGAGAGGGCGAGCAGGTCGAGCAGCGCAACGCGTTCGGAGCCGATGGCATCGAGCGAGGCCTGGGCCAGCTCGCGCTGGGCGTCGGGGCGATCGATCATGGCGAGGACCTCGGCGACTCGCAGGCGGATCTCGCCGTCGGTCTCGCTGAGGGCGGCGATGAGCCCGGTGGCTGCGTCGCTGACGTTGAGCACGGTGTTGCGGCCGACGGCCAGGTCGCGGAGGGCCGCGACGGACCGCTCGGCGTACTCGCGGGCTTCTTCTTCACCGATCTCGCCGCCGGCTGACCGGTCGATGAGCGAGTCGAGGGTTTCGTTGATGCCGGTCTCGCTCGTGCCCAGGGGTCGGATCGCGATCGAGACGTCGCGGTCGAACGACCTGCGGAGCCTGGGGAGCTCGGGGGTGGCTGCGAGGGCGAGCACGGGGGCGGCGGCGAGCCTGGGCTCGGAGCGGACCGAGCTGTAGAGGTTGCCGGTCGCGCCCTGGCCAGCCTCGACGACGACGAGATCGACGCCGGGGACCTGGAGCATGGCTCCGCGGATGTCTTCGACGGCCCGGCCGTAGGGCAGCACGGCGTAGCCGCGTGCTTCGAGGATGGCCCGGAGCGAGGCGTAGCGCTCGTCGGACTCGCCGAGGACGGCGGCGTACTTCTGTCCCGCGAAGCGGAGGGCGCTGGCGAGGGTCGGGATGACGCGCTCGGAGCCTGAGAATGCCCGCTCGGGCTGGCTGGCGGCGAGGGCGAGGGCTGCGTCGTACTGGACGCGACGGCTCGGGTAGAGCAGTGACTGGACGAGCGGGCTGGTGCGGCCGGCGTTGGCCCAGAGCCTGCCCGGTCCGGCGGTGCGTTCGATCGCTGCGATGGCGCGTCGGGCGAGGGGTGTGTCCCGGTCTTCGATCGCGCGGGCGAGCACGCCCTCGCCGGTGGTGGCACCGAGCGAGACGGCGTAGTACATGGCTTCGCGCTTGGTGGGCGGGTAGGCGGGGTTGTCGTAGCCCAGGGGCTCGTCGAGCTCGCGGCTGAAGTTTGACGCGACCCAGAGGCCGTAGGCCCGGGTCTGGTCGGCTCCGAGCTCCATGGCCCGCTCTGCCATGCGCATGGCCATCGCCTCGTGGAAGACGGAGGTGTCGATGGCGGTGGGCAGCAGCCCGATGGCCGGGTCGTAGTTCCAGAGGAGCTGGAACTCTTCGCCCGGGAAGGCGGTGAGCTCGTCTCGTTCGTCGTAGTAGGCCTCGCCGACGCTGAGGTAGAGCGCAGCGGTGCTCTCGTTGGCTGCTGAGAGGATGGTCAGTGCGCGGTCGGCTGCGGCCTCAACGGCGTCGTTGTCGGTGCGTCCTTTGAGCTCGGCGATGGCGGGTGCGGCGGCTCGGTAGCCGAGGTTGCCGAGGATGGCGGTGAGCAGCTCCTGCGACGCGGGGTCGACCTCGAGCAGGGCGGTTGAGAGGGGCGTGACAGACGACCGGCCCATCTCGGAGATGAGCCGCTGGACCTCGGTGCGGAGGTTGGCGTCGCGCCTTTGGAGGAGGGCGTCGAGGAGCTGGGGCAAGGCGTATTCGCCGGCGGCCTTGAGCAGGTCGCGTGCGTAGAGCTTGCCGCGGAGCGGGCCGGTGAGGGCCTGGATGTTGCGCTCGATCTCTCCGGGGTCGCGGGCACGCTGGAGGCGTGCGTCTCGGAGGAGGGTGACGATCTCGGCGGAGACGGGCTCGAGGGCGGCTCGGCGTCCGGCCTTGCCCAGGGCTTCTTGCAGGTCGGCGACGAGGCGCTCGGCTTCGACGATCTCGAGGATCTCTTGGGGTGAGCGGCCGCTGGTGAGCATCTGCTGGGCGACGGCTGCTGCGGCGTCGTCGCGGTTGATGTTGACGAAGAAGATGAAGTCGCGGACCTGCTGCTTGACGTCGGCCGGGGCGTCGGTCGATTGGTCGGCGGCGGGCTGTCCCGCGGCGGGCGCGGCGGCTGTGGCTGCGATGCCGGCTGTCGCGAGGGCGGCTGCTGCCGCCAGCGTGGCAGGGAAGGGGATGAGGCCGAGGCGTGTGTTGGTTCGGCTTTGGTTGCGCACGGTCCGCTCCTCTGGTTTCGTCGGGTCCTGACTGCGGGTCCTGACTGCGGTGTCTGGCTGCGGCTTTGGTCTGTCCTGCGGGTCCGCCGCCGCGGCTCCTTGCCAGGAGCGATCCGGACGCCGGGATGTCTTGCGGCTCACCCGGTGCGGGCGCTGCGGGTGGTGCGGCGGGGCGGTCATCCGTGGGCACCCTGCCTGCCTTCTAGCACAGTGTACAAGAAGGAGCAGGAGCGTAGGCGTGGGCCGGGTGGAGGGGGCGGTTCTTTCGTGGGCCGGTGGTTTCTCGGTCGTGGGGTCTGTGGGGCTGGGGCGGCCCCCGGATCTGGCCCCCGGAAACGGGCGTTGTTCGTCGCGACCCGATCCGTATGGGCGGTTGAGCGGATGCGGCCGGGCGGTATCTCTGTGCGGGGTGCGCCGGATGGTCAAGTCGGGCGGGCGGCGGACCGATCCACGGGGAGCACCCCCGAGCGAGCTGTGCGGCTCAGGGCGGTGCGTGGTTGCCGGTGGCGGAGTGCCGCGGGCCTGGCGAGGATGAGACGCAATGCCCATCGACAAGGACGTGCTGACGACCGGAGAGGTCGCCAAGATCTGTAACGTCGCACCCCGCACCGTGAGCAAGTGGTTCGACTCGGGCCAGCTCAAGGGCTATCGCATCCCCGGGTCGAAAGACCGGCGGATCCCCGTGCCGGAGCTGGTGAAATTCATGAAGGCCCACGGCATCCCGCTGGACGGGATCACCGGCGGCCGGACGCGCGTGCTGATCGTTGATGACGAGACCGAGGTCGTGAGCACGCTCCGCGACGTGCTGACCGAGCGGACGAACTACGACGTGCGGGTGGCCGAGTCGGGCTTCGAGGCGGGGATCGAGTGCGAGCGCTTCCGCCCGCACGTGCTCCTGCTCGACATGCACCTGGGCGACGCGACGAGCACCGGCAGCTCCGACGCCGAGACGCTGGCGGCCCACGTGCTCGGCTCCGACACGCTGCAGATGACCAAGATCATCCCCATGAGCGGCAAGCTCACCGAAGGCCAGGTCTCGGGCCTCGCCGGCAAGGGCTTCGAGGGCTTCTTGCGCAAGCCGTTCCAGGTGCGGTCGGTCGTGGAGAGCATCGAGGCCGCCACGGCGATCGTGTACTAAACCGCGACGGACTTCCACCTGTCATCGACTGGACCCCCCGATGATGCGGGGGGTTTGTGCTGCGCTGCCCGCTTTGATGATCAGGCGAGGAGCCTGAGCGTCTCGGCGAGGCACACGACGCCCGCGACCGAGGCGATGACGCGGACGTGGTTGAGCCGCGTCCACACGCGTAGGTAGTGCTGCCACAGCTCGCGGGCCTCTGGCGTCAGCTCGGGCGAGTCGGCGTCGACGCGTTCGAGCCGGTTGTTCAGCGGCACGTTGCCCGCGGCAGTGACCACGAACACACCCGCCGACGACAGCACGCCCGCGATCAGCAGCACGGGCCACCAGGGGCGATCGGTGTGCAGCAGCGCGACGACGATCGCGCCCAGGCCCAGGGGCAGCGTCAGGAAAAACGGCACCATGAACCAGGGCGTGAACACAGTCTTGTTGATCTGCTGCATGACGCGGACGCCCTCGCCCGCCGGCACGCGAGCGAGCGCAGCCATGACGAACGCGGAGAAGGCGAAGAGCGCGCCGCCGACGAGCATGAGCACGACGATGAAGACGCGGATGAGGATCGGCAGGAGCGAGGTGAAGAGGTCGGGCATGGCGCGGCTCCGAGGCAAGGCAAGGCAAGGCAAGGCAAGGCAAGGCAAGGCAAGGTATTGGGTAGCGCGAGGGTATCGGCCGGAGCGCGACCGGGGGACCCTCGACCCGCCTCTGTTATCATCGGCCCCGATGGACAAGCCGCCCCCCTTCACCGATGCCGGCCGCTTTGCCGCCTTTATCTGGCTCTTCGCCGCGTTTTCGATCGTGCACGAGATCCTCGATGCGCGCCGGTGGGCGACGCACGGCTTCGACGTCATCGCTGCGAGCATCGGTGCCATGCTCGCGGCCGGGCTGGTGCTCGCGAGCCCTCGCTCGGCGTGGCGGCTCGGGGTCATGGCGGCGGCGCTGCTCTACGTCAAGATCGATGACATGCCCTTTACGCCCAACCACGTGCTCTTCACCTCGCTGATCTGCCTGGGGCTGCTGGTGCTCGCGATCGCGAAGGGGCGGACGAGCGCGTGGCTTGATGTCGGCTCGCGCACGCTCGGGCCGGCGGTGCGGGTGGCGCTGTGCATCGTGTACGGCTACGCGGTGCTGCACAAGCTGAACACAGACTACTTCGATCCCGAGTTCTCGTGCGGGCCGGTGCTGTTCCGCGACCTGCGGGGGTACCTACCGCTCCTGCCGTCGGGCGCGTGGATCGACTGGCCTGCGATCGTCGGCTCGCTGCTGACCGAGGGCGGGCTGGGGGTGCTGCTGCTGTTCCGGCGCACGCGGACGGCGGCGATCGCGGTGGGCCTGGCCTTCCACGCGCTGCTCGCGTTTCACCCGAACGTCTACATCATGTCGTTCAGCACGCTGATCATCCCGCTGTACGCCCTGTTCCTGCCGCTGCCGATGTACGGGCGCCTCGCGCGGCTCGCCTCGCGCCTGCCGACGTTCATCGCCAGCCCCGGCGTCGCGCTGCGCTACGCCCCGCTGGGCGTGGTCGTGCTGCTCATCGCGTTCGGCGTGTTCCACGTCGTCCGCGACGCGGCCCCGGACCCCGGCACCCGCTACGAGCTGCTCACGAACGCGCTCGGGCCCATCCCGCGCGGCGTGTCGCTCGCGTTCGTGTTCGCCGCTTCGGGCGTGTTCTTCCTTGCCGTCGCGATGACGCCCCGGGCGATCTTCGACTGTGACGATGCAGAGAAGCATCGCGCGAAACCGGTGTGGCCGATGGCTGCGCTGAACGCCGTGGTCGTCTTCAACGGCCTCTGCCCCTACCTCGGGCTCAAGACGCAGACGTCGTTCTCGATGTTCTCCAACCTCCGCACCGAAGCGAAGCAGACCAACCACTTCTTCATGCCCAGCCTGGGCCTGACCGGGCGCACGCTCGATCTGGTCTCGATCGACGCGATCTCCGGCACCCGGCTCCGCCGCTACGAGGGCACGGGCGAATTGATCCCGTTCTTCGAGCTGCAACGCGTCGCCGCCCGCGACACCTCGCCGGGGTTCTCGATCCTGTTCACCCCGCTCGGCGAGGCCGAGCCCGTGCTGGCCGAGCGCGGCGATCCGGACGGCTCACCCCGTGCCCGTGCGGTGTTCGACACGCCGCCGCTGCTGCTGCGGAAGGTGCTGGGTTTCCGCGCCGTGCCGCCGCTGGAAGAGGGGTGCGGGTGTCGGCATTGAAGGTGACGGCCTGGGGTATGCTTACGCGATGCTGAATGCCGTTCTTATCACCGTCGGCTTTCTTGTGTTCTTGGGCGTGGCGTTCGTCGTGGCCGCGAAGGCGGGGCTGCTCACGGAATCATCCTCGACGGCGGGCGATGACGAGACCCCGGCCGACGCGAGGTATCGCCAACGCCCCGACGCGGTGCTGACCGAGCACGAGCGGGCGTTCGCGCCGACGCTGGAAAAGGCAGCCCGCCAGCTCCTCGACGACCTCGGCCCGCTCCGCGTGCTCGCCAAGGTGAACCTGGCGGACCTGATCGAGCCCGACTGCCCAAGGGGTTCACCGAAGTCGCCCGAGGGCAGGCAATGGCGGAGCTGGTGGCAGTCGATCAACCGAAGCCACACCGACTTCGTGCTGGTGGACGACCAGTGGCGGCCGGTGTGCGTGGTAGAGCTTGACGACGCGAGTCACCGACGCGCGAAGGCGAAAGTGGCCGACGCAAAGAAGGACGCGGCGCTGGCGGGCGCGGGCGTGCCACTGGTGCGGGTGACTTCGAGGGATGGGGTTGACGCGGTCGCCGGCTCGATCCGCGACGCTACCCGGTCATGAGCAGGCCGTGCTACGGACCTCGGCTCGACAAGGTTCGTGCGGGGATGCTTGGCGGAGCACTGACCTGCGGGGCAGGTCAGTGCCAAGGATTATGGCGCCACCGGCGGGCCTTTATTGAACAGGACATCCGCTCTCTTTAAGCATATAATTCTTTGATATTACTCAATATTTGATCTAGAAGATTTGGAGGCACGCGTGGATCAGGTCGTGGCATTCTTAAAACAGAATGTTGGTTGGATCGCCTCTTTCCTGGCAATTATTCTGTTCCTCTTTCCGATCGTGAATTGGCTTATCGACCGATCGGTTGCGTCGAAATTGGGTGAGTCAACCGTTGAAGATCGTGTGTCGACTCGACTCGTCGACAAGATGCTTGAAACATCAGACATTATTGCCAAATCTCAGGCACAGATTTCACAGCTTGAAATCACGATGATGGCACTCGAACAAGAAAGCTCACGAGCTGTCGAGATTGCCGCGAAAACGAAAGATGGTCTGAATGCCGCGCAGAAAGAAGAGCGCCTTGTCCGAGAGCTCCTATTATCTGCCAGGACTGGCGTCCAGGGCCTAGTAGATGACATATCCGCGAACGATGACGACACACTGGCCCAAGCAAGAGCCTTAGTCTCTTTGGCGACGGAAGCCGAGACAGAGTTCGCAGGCATTGTCACGAAGCTCGAAGCGCGCATTCACGCCGCCGAGCTCGCTCTCCAAGAAGGTGTGCCGCGAGTCTGGGTGCCTCTGGTGACACCAGCAATCGTATCCCAGCCGGAACAGGGGCCAGGAATAGATTCGATCCCCGCCGCCATGACACTGGAGCCATCAGGAGTGTTGCGTCTGCGCGGACAGGTAGCCCGAATGTACACACTTGAAACACCCACCGATTGGAAATTAACGGAATACGCAGCGCAATTCATGAACCAACGTGATCTTCAATATGTCAAAGACGCCGGTGACCGTAGAATGCTCCAGACGGCATTCTACGTTCCGCATGCCTTACGACCATCGTTCGGCTTTCGAACGATATGCCCCATGGGCGCATGGACGCTCGGCCCTGAACGATTCACAACGCTGAGTATCGACGAAGATTATGGCGGCTACTTTCGAGATGATAACGGAATCGAATACGTAGCGGCACTCGTCGATGTGCGTATGGGCGATGTGGTGCTCGATGATGTGTCCTGGGTTGTTCGCGATCAGGAAAAGGCACGCGAGTTTTGGGAGAATATCATTGTAAGTCGAGAGACAACAGCTTCCGACGAATAGTGCCGCCTAGGGAAAGTCAAGCCCATTACATGGAACACTATCCTTTTGATGTTTCCTACCCACCGGCGTAATTATTTAATCGAATTATTCGATTAATCGATTAAGTTCTGAGCCCAGGCGCTCTCCCGCTTGTCACCCATGTCGGCACGAACGCAGAGGTCCAGCTTCGCGATGCGCACCGTTATCACCGACATCCTCATCGCCTTCGCCGGCTTCACCACCTCCTTCGCGCCCTTCGGCCCATCGGCCAGCGCCGCCCGAAGCCACCCCATCGCCTCCTCAAGCTCCCCCGGCTACTGCTGCTCGCCCGTCGGCTCCAGGTCACCAAGCGTCACCGGCCGATCGCTCACCTCCTACTCGATCACCGGCCCCATCGCGCCCGCGGGCGTCGTCACCCGCTACAACAGTTCCAGCACAGGAGCCCCGGCACCTCGCCCGAGGTAGCGCTCGGCGTGAGCATCCGCGTGTCCGGCCGATTCGAGAAGCGTGCGTCGAGTGAGTCAGACCGCAGCGCGTCAGTCCACCGGCCGACGGTACACCAGCTCCACGTCGTCGCCGATCCGCTTCACACGCGTCAGCCGGAAGTTCCGACCCCCGCTCAGGCTCGGCACCGTCCGCCCCGTCGCCACAGCCTTCGCCAGCTCATCGCCCAGCAGCAGCGGCGCGATGTACACACGCGCCTCGTCCACCAGATCAAACTCAAAGAAGCTCCCTAGCAGCCCAGGCCCCGCCTCGATCAGCACGTTCATCACGTCGTGCCGCTCGACCAGCTGCGACAGCATCACGTCCAGGTCCAGACGCTCGTTGTCGCTCCGAACGCCCATCACCTCGACGCCCCGCGACTCCAGCCGCTCGCGGCGCTCGCGCAAGTACTCGCTGTTCTTCAGCTCGTTCATGCAGCACACCGTCACCGGCGCCTCGTCCGCGGTCGCCACCAGCTTCGACTCAGCCGGCAGCATCAGGTCGGTATCGATCACCACGCGTCGCGCCACCCGCCTGGGCCGGCGCCCCACCCGCGCCGTCAGCAGCGGGTCGTCAAACCTCGCCGTGCCCAGCCCGGTCACGATCGCATCCACCCGCTCCCGCAGACGGTGCACGCGCAGCCGCGACCGGTCGGAGCTGATCCACTGGCTCTGCCCCGTCCGCGTCGCGATCCGCCCGTCCACCGTCTGAGCCCACTTCGCGATCACCCACGGCAGCCCCGTCTTCAGCCGCTTCACAAACGGGTCGCTCAGCTCCACCGCAGCCCGGCTCGCCTCGCTCACCCGGCACGGCAGACCCGCCTCCGCAAGCCTGCTCGCGCCGCCCCCCGACTCACGCCCCGGGTCGTGGCGAGCAAACACCACCTCGCCGATGCCCGCCTCGAGCAACGCATCAACGCACGGCGGCTGCTTCCCATGATGCACACAGGGCTCCAGCGTCACAAACGCCGTCGCACCCCGCACATCCACGCACCGCCTCGCCGCATCCGCCAGCGCCTCACGCTCCGCGTGCAGCCCGCCAAACCGACGATGATGCCCAAACGCGATCGCAACAACCCGATCACCATCCCGGCGAGCCAGCACGCACCCCACCATCGGGTTCGGCTCCACACGACCCGCGCCCCGGCACGCCAGCCGCGCCGCCAGATCAAGCATCAACCTGTCCTGCTCCGAATCGATCACAACCCCATCGTTGGCGCTACGCCAGCCTCACGAGGCCCTCACGCGTCGATGCGTCGATGAACGGCTTCACCTCACCCAGCCACCGCCGAGCGTCCGTCACGTACCCCGCCGTGGGCCGCAGCCCCGGCAGCTCCCCCGCCAGCCGAGCGCCGAAGTGCGCATTGAGCCGGCGCATCGAAAGCTCGCGCACCAGCTTCGCCGCGATCGAAGCCGCAGCCACAGGCAAATGGTGCCGCTCGCTCTCGGTCATAAACTGCACCCGCGCCGGCCGGGGCCCAGACCCAAGCGTGTACACGCTCAGCTCCGGGCTCTCGCTCACCGCCGACACCCGAACCCCGGGCACCGCTGCCTCCAGCAGACCCGAATACGTCGCCCGACCCCCGAGCCGGTCGCACGCGATCCGGATCTCGTCGCCATCTGCAAGCCCGCCACGCGCCCCGCCCCACCGCTCGCGGATCAGCCCGATGTGCCCCGCCACCTCGCCCGCAACAACCGCCGCCTTGCTCCCCGCATCCCGCAGCCCGCGGTTGAACGCTCGCTCACCAACCACCGAGCACCGAAGCTCCAGCAGCTCAACGCCAGCCCGACGCATGCACGAACCCAGCACGTTCGTCGCGATCCCGATGTCCTCGGCCGTCGTGCCAAGAGGCAGCGACACCGGCCCGCCCCCGTACCACGCCTCATCCGGCAGCACGCTCCCGAGCGCCGCCAAGAGATGCCGATCGTCCGGGCACGACACCCCCGCCGACCCCAGCAGGCTCAGCGCCGCCCGCTCCAGATGAAACAGCGGGTGCCGAGTCTTCGACTGGTTCGAGAGCTTCAGCGCCTTCGAGTCCGCGATTGCGACCCGCCCCCGGCCCAAACCAGCGCCGAGGCCCTTCCCATCCGCCCGCAGCTCCTTCAGCGACCGGCACACACCAGCCTTCAAGACGTCCCACAGATCCGGAGCGTTCGCCCCCGCCGCGTGCGACTCGACCCGAAACACCGCCAGCCCCACGCACAAAGGCCCGAGCATCGGCCCGTACCCCGCCTCATCGATCCCCGCATAGATGAGCGCCATGCCGCCAGTCTAGTGAACGCCCCGTGTCGGTTACGGGCACCCCGCGTTGTAGTTCACAACCCAAGCAGTGAAATCCTGGGGCGATACCCGCCCATCCCGGTTCTGGTCCGCGAGCGAGCCGCCCGCGTTGTAGCTGCTCACCCAAGCCGTAAAGTCCGCCGGCGACACCAGCCCATCCCCGTTCACATCCGCCAGGCACGTCACGCCTTGGAACTCATACGCGCCGAGGTCAACCAACCCGTTCCGCCCAGCGTCGGGCACCCCAGGGTCATCGCGCAACCGCGGGTTGCCATCGGCATCGCGCTCAAAGAATCGCATGATGCCCCTGCTGCCCGAATCGATCGCCGGCGAACCCGGCCGAAGGCGCAGATCGCCGAAGTCATCATTCAGCGATTCGTCGAAATCGGGCGTTGAGAGGTCGTCGCCCCAGCCGTCGCCTCCATCAGACGGCGCACGAACAAACATCGGGACGAGCGTGCTGGTGCTGGTCCCCTGCGCGTCTGCCGGCACCAACGAATAAGACGAGACGATTTCCGAGTCCGCAGGGTCCTGACCGACAGCCGCGACCACTGTCGGCAGCAGCCCTCGCGTGACCACGACAGAGTCGGTGATCCTCGCGGGGGCGAGCCCAAGCTCTGCCTGCACCCCAACGTTGTCCGCGACCGTGCTGTTGACATAGATCGCGCTCCCGAGATGGGCCCCCGCAAGCCCGCCGGTATTGCCGACAATCGTACAGTTCTCAAGACGCACCCATGGATCGTCCAACTCGTGCGAGGCCAGGGCGTCCTCTGAGCCCACAGAAACGGCACCTGCGAACACACCCGTGTTCCCCTCGAACACACATCCGCGTACAACGATCGGATCGCCGTGACTCTTTGTGATTGCAAACGGTGCACGCCCGCCGCGGTTGTGCACAAAGCGGCAGTCCTCGACCAAAATGCTGTCGAGGCGGGAGATGGAACCGTTCGAACTGAGTCCCCAAGCTGCGAGCACGGCGCTCTTGGATCGATACCCTTCCAATCCGATCACCGTGTTGCGCTCGAAAGCGCATCGCCGGTAGACCCCACTGCGGTGGGCTTCGAGTACATTGTCATTCACGACGTTGTCTCTAAATACAGCATCCTCAACCAGGAAGCCGCCCGGCTGGCGATCGGTTCCGGCGTGGATGAGCATCTCCGAACCCGTGTTGCCCTCGAAGAGCAGGTTGCGGGCGGTCAACTCCTCCCTGATGTTGAGAAAAAACGCCCCCGAGTCGGTGCCGGCGAAGCTATGACAGTCTCGGACAGTCAGACCGTCAATCTCAGCGACGGCGATATCGACAAAGCCATCGAAATTGCCCACGACGGCCGATCCGCACCGCTCGATCGCGACATCGCGAAGCAGCAGTCGGTCAGCACGAACGCCCGTACCCGGGATGTCCTCAAAAACCGAGTCGGCGAGAACCCAATCAGCGTCGGAGCCTCGATTGCCCACTTCGAGGAATGCGCCACGCTGTGGGACAACGTTCCGAAACGTGCAACCATGAATATCGAGCGATCCATACAGTGATCCGCCGAAGGTCGCCTGAGCGTTCGAATCGCGAACCTTAACGTCTGTCCAAACGAGATCCGTCTCGGAGAAAATCATCTCGCCGACGTCGCCGATGAACTCACACCGATCAAACTCGCACGCCGTCCGGCTCCAGTTTGCGCCTCGATCGGTCCAGAACATGCCGCCCGCTGGAAGAGTCGCTGAGCCGCCATCGATCGTGCAGCGGAGGAACCGGACCGACGCGCTTTCGATTGTGATCAATCGATCCGAGGTCTGCACCGGCGCCCGCTTGATCGTTAAGCCATCGAAGGTGACATCGACGGGATCTGATGAAGTTTCGTTGATGACAAGGAGATCGGCATCATCGGCATCTGTGAGCACCGTAGCCGCGACGACCTCAGGATCCCCCGGAGCCGATGAGCGGATCGTGACAGTGAGCCCATCATCGATCACGATGCCGCCGCTTCCGTAAGTGCCAGCAGCAAGCACGATCTCGTCGCCATTCTGCGCCGCATCGATCGCCGCCTGGATCGTCGGAAAATCCCCCGGCACGTTGAGCGTGTCAGCCTCGGCGTGCGCACCTCCGAGCAGGGCACACAACGCGAAGGCGCAACATCGAAAGCTCTTCATCACGTCCACATCCCCCGCTTGCATGCTGTTCACCTACCAGCATATCTGCATATCGACTTTCATGCATTGTGATTGCGGGCGGCAAGTCAAAAACGACAACGGCCGACCTTTCGGCCGGCCGTCTCGTTCATCTCCCCGATCCTCCGCGGGGCGCTTGCTTGGGCCCGGGTCTTCCGACCGCGTCCATGGGCCCGACCCGCCTCAAAGGGCGAGCAATGCGGATGAGAGGGCTCGAACCTCCACGGGGTTTTACCCCCACTAGGACCTGAACCTAGCGCGTCTGCCAATTCCGCCACATCCGCAGCGAGGCCGCAGGATAGGGGCCCTGCC
>JBCBNT010000047.1:0-23651 GCA_039821685.1 Planctomycetota bacterium
CGACCGCCTGACCAGACCGAAACCGACAGCACACCACCAGGGCGCCGACAAGCAGATCACCGACTACCAGAGCGACCATCCCGCGAAAGGACACCACAGGTGGCAGAACAAGGCTTCCTCGCCAAGCACCACTTCCTGCTCCGCCGGCTCCATTCACTTACCGGCATCGTGCCCATCGGCGTCTTCCTCGTCGCCCACCTGACCACCAACAGCTCGCTCGCATGGGGCGGCTTCGCCAACCGCGGCAAGCACGAAGACCTCACCAAGCTCGAAGGCGGCGCCGCCTACTTCTGGCACGAGGTCGAGTGGATCAACACCAGCATCCCGCACCTGCTGCTCATCGAGATCACGCTCTGGGTCTCGATCGCCTTCCACTCCATCCTCGGCGTCTACTACGCCACCACCGGCAAGAGCAACACCGACCGCTACGCCTATCAGGACAACAAACGCTACAAGTGGCAGCGTATCTCAGGCTATGTCGGCATCCTCTTTATCTTCTATCACATCGCCACGCTCCGCTGGCAGTGGACCTTCCTCGTGCCGGGCGGCGCGGAGTGGAACCACCACTTCAGCGTCAGCACCCTCGCCGCGGCACTCCGCGGGTCGTATGAGGGCATCACCTTCGCCGGGCTCGTCGTCAGCCTGTTCTACTTCGTCGGCATCTCGATGCTCGTCTTCCACTTCGCTAACGGCCTCTGGACCGCCGCCATCACCTGGGGCCTGACCATCAGCGAACGCGCCCAAAAGCAGTGGGGCATCGCCTGCGCCGGCCTCGGCGCGGGGCTCATGCTCGCTGCGTGGTCCGCGCTCGGCGCAGCGGTCATCACCGACCCCAAGGCCGCACGCGAACTCGAAGCCAAGCTCATCGCCGAAGCGCACGGCGACGCGCACCTCCGAGACATCGAAGAGAAGTATCCCGATCCAACGCTCACCCAAGACACAGAGCCCGCAACTGTCGCGGGCAAAGAACCAGAGTGATCACCGACGGACAAACAGCTCTGTAAGTCCGAGCGGGATCCTGTCTTACACGAAACTCGCCGGTCTGGCAGGACGAATAAGATACCACCATGGAACAGAAACGAGTCATCGTCGTCGGTGGGGGCCTCGCGGGGCTCGCTGCCACGATCCGCATCGCCGAGCAGGGCGTCCCCGTCGACCTCTTCTCGATGGTCCCGGTCAAGCGATCGCATTCGGTGTGCGCCCAGGGCGGCATCAACGCCGCCAACGACATCGCCAAGCAGCAGGGCTACTCGGAGTACCAGCACTTCGACGAAACCATCTACGGCGGCGACTACCTCGCCGACCAGGCGCCCGTGCTTGAGATGGCCAACTTCGGCCCCAAGATCATCGACCTGCTCGACCGCATGGGCGTGCCGTTCAACCGCACGAGCGAGGGCTACCGCGCACTCCGTCTCTTCGGTGGCAGCCTCTTCAAGCGAACGCACTTCTCGGGCGCGTCCACCGGCCAGCAGCTGCTCTACGCACTCGACGAGCAGACCCGCCGCTACGAGGCCGAAGGCAAGGTCAAGAAGTACGAGTTCTGGGAGTTCTTGCGGCCCGTCATCAAGGACAACACCGCCGTCGGCATCGTCGCTCAGGACATGCGCACCATGCAGGTCCGCGCGTTCCAGGGGGACGCCGTTGTCATGGCGACCGGCGGCTGCGGGCTGGTCTTCGGTAAGTCAACCAACTCCGTCATCTGCACCGGCGCCGCCGCCGCCCGCTGCTACAAGCACGGCGCGTGGTACGCCAACCCCGAGATGATCCAGGTCCACCCGACCGCGATCCCCGGCGCGGACAAGTGCCGGCTCATGTCCGAGTCCGCCCGCGGAGAGGGCGGCCGAGTCTGGGTCCCCAAGAAGCAGGGCGACCCCCGGCCGGGCCGCGATATCCCCGAAGGCGAGCGCTGGTACTTCCTCGAAGAGCGCTATCCCGACTACGGCAACCTCGTCCCCCGCGACATCGCTAGCCGCGAGATCTTCGACGTCTGCGTCAACGACAAAATGGGCGTCTTCGGAGAGAACCAGGTCTACCTCGACCTGACCCACAAAGACCGCGAATTCCTCGACAACCGGCTCGGCGCGATCCTCGAGATCTACGAGAAGTTCGTCGGCGAGGATCCGCGTGACAACCCGATGCGCATCTTCCCCGCTGTCCACTACAGCATGGGCGGCATGTACACCACCTACGAGCGCGGCAACTACGACCCCCAAACGCCCTGGGGCATGCACAACCCGGGCGACGCACCTCCCGTCGGTACCGAGATGGGCCTGGGCATGAAGCTCGGCGCACCGGGCAACATGATGACCAACGTCCAAGGCCTCTACGCCTTCGGCGAGGTCAACTTCGCCTACCACGGCGCGACCCGCCTCGGCGCGAACGCCCTGCTCAGCTGCATCTTCGACGGGCTCTACAACGGCCTCTCCGTCGCCAACTACATCAAGAACACCGGCGACGCCCGGCCCGAGCAGGCCCTCTTCGACTCGGCGGTCAAAGAAGAAGAAGCCTTCGGCAAGTCGCTCGTCGACTCCGGGTCGGCCGAGGCGTCAACCGAGACAAATCCCTATACCATCGCCAACGAGCTCGGCGTCGAGATGACAGAGTCGTCGACGGTTGTCAAGACCGGCGAGCGTCTCGCGAAGTCCGAAGCCAAGCTTGCCGAGCTCCGCGAACGCTTCAGCCGCGTCCGGCTGGGTGACGCCGCCCAGTGGACCAACCAGTCCCTCAGCTTCACCCGCGCCACGGGCGACATGCTCGTGCTCGCCGAAGCGATCGTCAAGGGCGGCATCGAGCGCAAGGAATCCCGCGGCTCGCACTACCGCACCGACTTCCCCGACCGCGACGACGCCAACTTCATGAAGACCACCATCGCCAAATTCGCCGACGATAAGACGACCATCGATTTCGGCGAGATCGACACCCGCCTCGTCACGCCGCGGGCCCGGACCTACGGCAAAACCGAAACCAAACCCGAAACCAAGCAGCAGGACAAAGAAGCCGCAGCCGTTGTCGCCAGCGGCGTCGACAGCACCACGGGCCGCGCCTGATCCCAGCCGGACGCCCGCCGGCACACGCTGACCCCGCGCACCGAGCAGACCCGCGAAGGATCCCCGACATGGTCTCCGACAACTACCCCAACAAGCCGAAAGCCACCCCGGGACGCACCGTCCGTTTCCGCGTCAAGCGGTGCGACGGCCCGGGCCAGCCGAGCTACTGGAACGAGTTCGACGTCAAGCCCGAGCTCAACGCCAACGTCATCTCCGTCCTCAAGCAGATCGCCGAGAAACCCGTCACCATCGACGGCCAGCAAGTCACACCCGTCGTCTGGGACTCGGGCTGCCTCGAAGAGGTCTGCGGCTCATGCACCATGGTCATCAACGGCAAGGTCCGCCAGTCCTGCACATGCCTCATCGACGAGTACGCCCCGAACGACGGCGACACCGTCACCCTCGAGCCCATGACCAAGTTCCCGGTCGTCCGCGACCTGTGGGTCGACCGCGAACGCCTCTTCCACAACCTCCGCCGCGTCAAGGCGTGGGTCCCGATCGATAGCACCTACGACCTCGGCGCAGGACCAAAGGAAGCCCCGGAGAAGCAGGAGACGAGGTACAAGCTCTCGACCTGCATGTCCTGCGGCTGCTGCCTCGAGGCCTGCCCGCAGTTCAACATCGAAGAAGACGAAGACAAGTGGGACGAATCCTTCGTGGGCCCGCACGCCATCAGCCAGGCCCGCCTCTTCAACGAGCACGACACCGGCAAGCGCCTCAAGAGCGACAGGCTCGAGGTGCTCTCGTCGGCCGGCGGCGTCTCCGACTGCGGCAACGCGCAGAACTGCGTGAAGGTCTGCCCCAAGGAGATCCCGCTCACCGAGTCCATCGCCGCCATCGGCCGCGCGGTGACGATCCACAGCGTGACCAAGTTCTTCAGCGGAAAGAAGTAAACCGGGAGCCGGCACAACCGAGTATCGAGCTGATCACGCCTCGATGTCGATGTGCCCGGGCTGATCCTCGGCCGACGCCCCGTCGTGCTTGGCGTTGCGCTGCCGCTCACTCTGCCGCTCGCGGTCCTTGGTATCAGCGGGGCTTTCTTCGTCGCCCTCGACATCGACCACAGCCGCCGCTTCCTCGATCTGAGCCGTGGAAGGGTTGAACCTGTCCTCAAGCTCCCGACGCAGCTTCTGCTTCTCGCGCTCCGCAGCGTTCTTCTTGGCGACCGCCTGCCGCTCTGAAACAGCCTGGGCAGCAACGGACGCGGCAACACCGGCTCCGATCGTGCTCATACGAAGAGCTATCGGCGCACCGCGATACCAGGCTTCAATGTCTTTGTTAGGGTCCTGCCGGTCCCGACGCCGATTCACACGCCGATCGTGTTCACGCCGCAATCAACGTAGATGTTTTCGGCCGTCACACCGCTCGACAGATCGCTCACGAGATACACGGCCGTCCGTCCCACGTCCTCGCCCTCGACGTTCCGACGCAGCGGCGCGACCTCGGCGTTTTTCTTCACGATCTCGTCCGTCCCGCCCACGGCGCTCGCCGCCAGCGTTTTCAAGTAGCCGCCCGAGACCGTGTTCACGCGGATGTTGTCCACGCCGAGTTCGCTCGCGAGGTACCGCGACGTGCTCTCGAGCGCGCTCTTCGCCACGCCCATCACGTTGTACCCCTTCACGACCTTCTCCGCGCCGTAATAGCTCATTGCGAGGATGGATCCGCCACCCGACCGCTGCATCTGCGGCCTCGCCGCCCTCGCCACGCCGAGCAGCGTGTACGCCGAGATGTCCACCGCCTGCAGGTACGCCTCCCGCGGCGTGTCGATAAACCGTCCCTCGGTCAGCCACTCGCGCTCCGCGAACGCGATCGAATGGATCACAAAGTCCAGCCGGTCGTGCGCCGCCGCGTAAGCCTCGAACACCGACGAGATCTCGCCATCGCTCGAAGCATCCATCGCCTCAAGCCACGCATCATCCACGCCGAGCTTGCCCACGGCCTTTGCCGTCCGCGCGCGGTTCTTGTCGCCCGGCAGGTGCGTAAAGGCGCACCCGCCGCCGTGCTCGATGATCGCCTTCGCCATATGAAACGCGTACGACCGGTCGTTCGCGATCCCGATCACCAGACCCTGCTTGCCCTCGAGAAGACCCATCCAGCACCTCCGAAACAAGACCAATCGCAGAGTTTAGCAGCCGCCCGCGACTAGGATCGGTCGTCATGCCGACCGATCCCAACACCCTCTCCCTCCCCGACCTCTACGAGCACCTCGCCGGCACAGGCCTCACCCGCCGGCTGCTCGAGCTCGCCCGAGACGAGGACCTCGGCCCCGACCAACGCGACATCACCGCGGAGCTCGTTGCCGAAGCGCCGGAGACCACCGCAGCGGTCCGGTGCAGGAAACAAGCCGTCGTCGCGGGCCTCGCATGCATCCCCGAGCTCTTCGATGTCTTCGGCGCCGAGGTCGAGGCAGACATGCTCGCCGCCGACGGCGAAACCCTCCACGCGGGCGACGACGTGCTCACCCTCCGCGGACCGCTCACCGAGATCGTCCGCGTCGAGCGCACGCTGCTCAACCTCCTCGGCCGGCTCTCGGGAATCGCGACACGCGTCCGAGACTTCGCCAGCCGCATCCCCGAAGGCTGCACCCTGCTCGACACGCGGAAGACCACGCCCGGCCTCCGCGCACTTGAGAAGTACGCCGTCCGCTGCGGCGGCGGCGCGCTGCACCGGCTCGGCCTCCACGACGCCGTCCTCATCAAAGACAACCACATCGCGCATCTCTCGGAGCGGGCGCTCTCCGATTTCGCGAGCCGCGCCGCCGAAGCGGGCCGCCTTCAGAACGCTGCCTTCGTCGAGATCGAGGTCGACACGCTCCCTCAGCTCCGCGCCGTCCTCGCAGCGCAGACCCCCGTTGACATCGTGCTGCTCGACAACATGACCACCGACGAGCTCCGCCAAGCCGTCGAGATCAGAAACCAAGTCGCCGCCGGCGTCAAGCTCGAGGCCTCCGGCGGGATCTCGCTCGATGCCATCGCCGATGTCGCCGCGACCGGCATCGAAAGAGTCTCGGTCGGCTCCCTGACGCACCAGGCCCGGTCGATCGATTTCGGCCTCGACATCGATCGCTCCCCGTCCCCGGCCGAGCCGCGCTCCGGCGAGTCGGAGTTGAGCGCATGACAACGCACGGCCGGACGCCGATCCATCAGTGGGCCGACGCGCTCGAAGCTCACGCCGAGTCGCTCGAGACGGACCTGGTCACACGCGTCGCCGTGCTCGCAAGCACGGCCAGCACCCAAGACGCCGCATCACGCATGGCGGCCGGTCAGCCCGGCCTCCTGCTCATCACGGGCCACCAGACCACCGGCCGCGGCCGACTCGGTCGGGGCTGGCTCGACTCACCCGATCACTCGCTCGCGATGACCCTCGCCCTGAGCGCCCACGCCCACGACGCCCCAGCCCTCGCGCTCGCCGCCGGCGTCGCTATCGCAGATGCCTGCGCCGAATCGCTCGCGGAAGACACGCTCGGGCTCAAATGGCCCAACGATGTCGTCGAACGCCGGACCGCCCGCAAGCTCGCCGGCGTGCTCATCGAAACCGTCGGCCCGATCGCCCTCGTCGGCATCGGCGTGAATGTCTCCCACCCACGCGAAGCACTCGACGCGGATGGCCTTTTGACCGCCACGTCACTCCGTGACCTCGGGAGCGACGCCGACCGGCTCGATACCGCCAAGGCCCTGCTCACGAACCTCTCGCTCGCGGTCAGAGCACCCGAAGCCGAGCTCCTCGAAGCCTGGCGGCGACGAGACACCCTCACCGGCACGCACCACGCCTTCGTGCACGACGGCCAACGCTACGAGGGCGTCGTCGAATCCATCGACCCCACGCTCACGCTCGTCGTCCGGACACGCGACGGCATCCAGCGCCTCCCCGCGCTCACGACCGCCGTCGATCCAGACCCGTAAATCCAACATAACACGGCCGACCGCACCTCACCCGATCGCTTCGCGCATCCGCTCCGCGAGCGCCGCGCCCGCATCATGGTCAAACGGGCCGGGCGTCCATTGCTTCTGCAAGCCGCCGCCGGCCGTCTTCGGGATCACGTGGAAATGCAGGTGCATCACCTCCTGCCCCGCGTCCGCGCCGTTGTTCTGAAGCACGTTGTACGCCGAGGCGCCGGTCGCGCGCATCACCGCCCGGCAGACCCGCGGCAGCACCCGCCCGATCGCCGCCGCCGCCTCGTCGCTCAGCCGATCCAGCGTCGGCGCAGGCTCCTTCGGGATCACCAGCGTGTGCCCCTCGGCCAGCGGCCCGATGTCCAGAAACGCCAAGACGTGCGCGTCCTCGTACACCCGGTGACACGGGATCTCTCCCGCGATGATCTTCGTGAAAATCGTCTCGCTCATACCGACAGCCTACCCCATCTAGAATCGCCCGATGCCCCAAGCACGGAAGCAAATCAGGCCACTTTCCTCGACCGTTGCGAGCCAGATCGCGGCCGGCGAAGTCATCGAGCGGCCCGCGTCCGTCGTCAAAGAACTCGCAGAGAACGCGCTCGACGCCGGAGCAACCCGCATCGTCATCGACCTTGAAGCCGGCGGCGTCGAGCTCATCCGCGTTGCCGACGACGGCACCGGCATCCCCGAACCCGAGCTCCCCCTCGCGCTCGCCGCGCACGCCACGAGCAAAATCGAGTCCCCAAACGACCTCGACCACATCGCAACCATGGGCTTCCGCGGCGAAGCCCTCGCCTCCATCGCCTCCGTCGCACGCCTCTCTATCCGCTCGCGCACCGCAGACGCCGAAGGAGCGTCTCTCATCGAAGCCGAGGCCGGTGTCGTCCACCCAACCAAACCGGCCTCGGGCCCAGTCGGGACAACGCTCGAAGTCCGCAACCTCTTCTTTGCGACCCCCGCCCGCCGCAAGTTCCTCAAGACCCCGCAGACCGAGCGAGGCCGATGCCTCACCGCAGCCCGCGACCTCGCGATGGCCAACCCCGCCGTCGGCTTCACGCTCACCAGCGACGGCAAGACCGTCCTCGACCTCGAGCCCAACCAGACCCCGCGCGACCGTGTGCTCGACATCCTGGGTCGCGAGCTCGAGCCCCAGCTCCTCGAAGCCAACGCCGACGACTTCGACGATGCCAGAGGCATCACACTCTGGGGCATGGTCGGCAAGCCCGAGATCGCACGCCCGACCGCCATCGCGCAGCACGTCTTCGTCTCGGGCCGACCCGTCAAAGACCGCACCATCCAGCACGCTATAAAAGAGGCCTACCGCGGCCTCATGGAGCACAGCCGCTACCCGACAGCCGTGCTCATGCTCGAGATGTCGCCCGAAGCCGTCGACGTCAACGTCCACCCCGCCAAAGCCGAGGTCCGCTTCCGCGACTCGGGCCACGTGCACTCCGTCGTCCACAGAGCAGTGAAAGACGCCCTGCGAGCCGCCGATCTCACCCCCCTCGTCGCGGAGCCCGCGCGTCCGTTCACCAACACGATGGGCGCAATCAGCAGCGGCGGGAGAGAAAAGCCCGACGCATCAAACCCTCAGGCCTACGTCGACTTCTTCACGAGGCAAGTCCCCGCCCAAACCGGCGGCCGCCTGAACTACGACGCCCTCCGCGACGCCATGGAAACCGAACCGTCAGCAAGTCGTCCTCTTGACGAGGCCGAAGCGCAAGCGAGGCACATCGAGAACGCTCCAACGCCCCAGCCCGAGTCACCGACATCCCGCCAAACTCAACAACTCGAACCAAAACTAACACCCTCGCCCTCTATCCTCCAGATCCACAACTCCTACGTCGTCACGCAAGACTCCGAAGGCGTCGTCATCGTCGATCAGCACGCCCTGCACGAGCGTGTGATGTTCGAGTACCTCATGGAACGACTCTCCAGAGGCCCCCTCGAATCGCAGCGTTTGCTCACCCCCGAAACCGTCGACGCCAGCCCCGCCCAGCTCGAAGCCCTCGACACCCTCGCCGACCTGCTCAGCGCGATCGGCATCGATGCCGCACCGATCGGCCCAACCGCCGTCGCCATCCACGCCTTCCCGAGCTTCCTCTACTCGCGAAACGTCGACATCCGCCCATTCATGAGCGACCTGCTCGAACGCGCCGCCACCAGCTTCATCCCGCCCACGAGCGAAGAGGCACTGCGCGACGTCGTCGACATGATGAGCTGCAAGGCCGCCGTCAAAGCCGGCGACAAGCTCGGCGGCGACGAGCTCACCCGCCTCCTCGAACTCCGCTCCGAAGTCGAACGCTCCTCAAGCTGCCCCCACGGCAGACCCACCAGCGTCCGCCTCACACTCGCCCAGCTCGAGAAGCTCTTCCACAGAACGTGAGTTCAGGCCCGCCCGTCGTCGATCACCTCGCCCACGATCAGAACGACCACCGCCGCGAACCCGATCCCCAGGCTCCCGAAAAACGCCGCCCCGGCACCGAGGCACGACTGCTTCGCCGTGCTCCGCTCCTGAAGATACACGAACGCCCCGAGCGCGATCAGCCCCAGCACCGCCGCCACGACACGCGTCACGCGGACAAACCACCAGTCCGCCGTGACACCGATCCACAGCAGCCACACCGCCGCAACACCAAACGCCGCGTACAGCACCAGCCGCACCGGGCGGAACTCCCCAAGATCGCCCAAACCGCCGTCGAGATCAAACATTCTCGCAGTCTACCGTGAACGTATCCGGCGAGCCCCGGCTCAGCTATCGCCCTCAAGCTCCTGCAGCAGCAGCGCGAGGTTGCTCTCGCTTCCTGTCCGGTACTCGTGCCCCTCCGGCAGGCACCGCCGAGCCATCTCCGCGGCCTCAGTGGCCGGACCAAGCGCCTCACGCAGGCGTCCAAGACTGATCCGCACCTGGGCAAGATTATTAAGTCGGATGACAAGATTCGGATGATCGCCCCCGAAGAGGCGGCGGTCCATGTCGAGGGCCTGTTGAAAGAGTGGCTCGGCCTCGTCGGCCCGGCCCAGGGCCTGCTTGACGAAGGCGACACCGTTAAGGCTGGTCGCGATGTTGGGATGGTCGCCGTCGTAGAGGCGGCGAACCATGTCGAGGGCCTCTTGGTAGATCGGCTCGGCCTCGTCGGCCCGGCCGAGGGACTCCTTGACGGAGGCGAGGTTGTTAAGACCGGTCGCGATGTTGGGATGGTCGCCGTCGTAGAGGCGGCGAGCCATGTCGAGGGCCTCTTGGTAGATCGGCTCGGCCTCGTCGGCCCGGCCGAGGGCCTGCCTGACGAAGGCGAGGCTGTTGAGGCTCTGCGCGACGTCGGGGTGGTCGCCCTCGAAGAGGCGGCGTCGCATGTCGAGGGCCTGCTGGAAGATCGGCTCGGCCTCGGCCGCCCGGCCGAGGGTTGTCTGCACGAAGGCGACCTGATTGAGCACCCTCGCCATCGGCTCGCTGTCGGAACCCCGTCCATCGTCGCCGATCGCCGCGAGCGCGTGCGGCTCCGCCTCCCGCTGGGCAGGCCATCGGTCCGGATGACTCGGGTCGTCGAACACGCCGATGAGCGCCTCCACGATCTCCGCGTGGGCCTGCGCGCTGAGGTCAGCGCCCGCACGAGCCCGGCACGCCGACTGCGAAAGCCGGTGCAGGCTCACCAGACCCGATCCATCAACCCCCGCGCCTTCCTCAAACACGATCATCGACCGGTCCTGCAGCGCGAGCAGCGCCCGCTCGACCGCATCCGCATCCTCGTCTGCGTCGACGCACGACGCGAGCAGCGATACCGGGATCCGCTCCGCGTGACACTGCGACGCCAGCAGCAGCAGCTGCCCCGACAGCGGCACGCTCTCTTCCAGCTCCGGCAGGTGCAGCAGAAGCGACGCCGCCACGCCCTTGCGGTAGTTCCGGCTCTCCACGCCCTCCCCGATCTCGCTGAACGGCCGCACCCAGCCCGCCCGCACCGCCTCCCGGATCCGCGCGAGCATCCGCTCCGGCGTCTGGCCCGTGCGCCGCTCAAACGCGCGGGCCGTGATCGCCAGCGCGAGCGCCAGGTGACCGACCTCCGCCGCGATCGCCTCGATGGTGTCGCGGTGCTCGGGCAGCGGCAGGCCGGTCCCGCTGTCCTGCAGATCCGGACGCCCGGACACGAGCAGACGCGCCGCATCCTCCGGCCCAAGGTTGTCCACCCTGACCGTTTCGGCGATCTCCCCCGGAATCGCCGAGAGCCGAGTGGTCACCAGAAGCGTGGTCGCATCGCGGAACGGGAAACCGGTGATCGTGTCCGTCGAATCCACGTTGTCGAGCACGACCAAGTGCCGCCCGTCGCCGAGCCGGCGGACAATCTCCTGCTGGGCCTGCTCCCGCGTGATCCGCTGCGCGTCGCCGTCGCCGCCGGCCACGAACCCGAGCTCGCGCAGCAACGAGAGCAGCGAGCTGTCGAAGCCATCGTTGGACGCGTCGAGCCACCAGATGCCCTCCCACGACGGCGCGTACCGCTCGCTCGTGGCGTACGCCGCTGCGATCTCCGTCTTGCCCACGCCCCCGTCCGCCGAGAGCGCATGCGAAAGCGAGGCGTTCGTCCCCGCCGTGAGCATGGTGTGCAGATCGCGCAGCAGCTCGCCGCGCCCGACGAAGCGAGGGTTGCGCCGGACGAGCGCCGCGTGCAGATTGTTGGTCACGCCCTCGGGGATGGTGGGGGAGCTGACGCGGCCCGCGCGCCACTCCGCTTGCATCTCCGCCGTGCGATCGTCGATCGTCTCGACACCACCCGCGACCTGATTGATCGCAGCCATCACCTCTTCGTGACGTTCCCCAATCGCTGCCTCGACTGCCTCGACCAACGCCGAGTTCTCTTCCAGCAGACGTTTCTGCTCGTCTCCCTTGGCCTTCAGGATCGCCAGCATCGCCGCGAGCGGCTCGCGCCCGATCCCCGGCGGCAACAAGTCCTCCAGATCGGGGTCGTCCAGCGCATGGATCAGCACGTCCTCGAGCGCACGGTTCTGCAGACCCTGCTTCGAGACATACTGCTCCAGGGTGACCTGCAGCTCTCTGGCCTTGCTGTCCTGCTTCCGCTTATCCAGCACGACCGCCGCAGAAAGCGCGGCAATTCCCGCGGCCACACACCAGCCCGCGGGACCGCTCAGAGCGAGCACGGTCCCGGTTGTGGCGATCGTTGCACTCGTTGAAGCGAGCGAAGGCACCACCGTCGCCGTCTGGCAGAAGCCAAGAAACTTCAGAAAGGCTGACGAGCGGACCATGTATGGCGATCGTAGGTGATCGTCCTCAGATCAGGCTCGCCCTACCGGCGAAGAGGGAAGGCCTCACGCCTCGTCCAGCAGCTCGACCGCCTCGAAGGTCTTGCCCTCAAGCATCTCCAGGCTCGCGCCGCCGCCCGTGCTCACGTGGCTCACCTTGTCGGCCACGCCAAACTTCTCAGCCGCCGCCGCCGAGTCGCCGCCGCCCACGATCGTCGTCGCGCCGGCTTCGGTCGACCGCTGCATCGCCTTCGCCACCGTGCTCGTCCCGACCGCGAACGCACGCCACTCGAACACGCCCATCGGCCCGTTCCACACGACCGTCTTCGCTTTGCCCACCAGCCGGCTGTACGTCGCCTGCGTCTTCGGGCCGATATCGAGCCCCATGAAACCCGCGGGGATCTCACCCTCGTGCACCTCGATGTCGCCGCCGCCGTTCTCGGTAAACGCCCGGCCGCTCACGTGGTCCTCCGGCAGGTACAGGTCCGCGTCGAGCTTCGCCGCGAGGTCGATCGCCCGCTTCGCGTCGTCGAGCCGATCGCTCTCTACCCGGCTATCGCCCACGCCCTTGCCCATCGCAGCCAAGAATGTATAAGCCATCGCGCCGCCGACCAAGAGCTGGTCCGCCTTCGGCAGCAGGTTCTCGATCGCCGCCATCTTGTCGCTCACCTTCGCGCCGCCCAGCACCACGACAAACGGCTTCTCAGGCGACGCGATCGCCTGAGTCAAAAACCGGATCTCCTTCTCGACCAGGAACCCCGATACCTTGGGCTTGCCGCCCATCGCGTTCGGCACACCGACCATCGACGCGTGCGGCCTGTGGCACGTGCCAAACGCATCGTTCACATACACGTCGCCGTACGCCGCGAGCTTCGCCGCCAGTTCCGCATCACCCTTCTTCTCTCCGGCGTGAAACCGCAGGTTCTCGAGCAGCACCACGCCGCCCGCGCCCAGCCCGTCCACCGCCGCAGCCGCCGCATCGTCGACACAGTCGTGGCTCGGGAAGACCACCTCGCGCTCCAGGAGCTCGCCGAGACGCTTCGCCACCGGCTCGAGCGAGTGCTTCGACTCGTAGCCCGTGCCCTCGGGCCGACCGAGGTGGCTCATCAGCACCGCCGAACCCCCGCGATCGAGCACGCTCTTGATCGTCGGCAACGCGCTACGAATCCGACGGTCGTCCGTGATCGCGCCGCCGTCCAGCGGCACGTTGAAATCAACGCGGATCAGCACCCGCTTGCCGGATACATCCACCGTCTCGATCGTCTTCTTCGCCATCGCCGATCACCTCCCGAGGGCTGCGTTCTGTCCCGATCCGATCGTAGTGCGCGCAGCAACACAATGCCGACCTACCCCGACGCCTCCAAGCCGATTCATCATCAGAGTCCAGGCCGATCAGCCCTCGCCGTCGAACGCCCGATCGATCGTCGCACGCAGCGCCGCCGATCCCTCGCTCGCCAGACGATCCCTGAACGACCGCAGCCGCGAAGCCACCGACGCATCGATCAGCCGGTCGCCGATCTGCATCTTCACGCCGCCGATCATGCCAGGCTCGGTGTACGCGTGCACCACCGCCTCGCGCCCCAGGCTCTCTCGCAGCTGAGCGCCGATCCGCTCAACCTCGCCCGCGTCCAACGCCTCGGCCGTGTAGACATCCACCTCAACGCGCCCGAATTCCCGCTGCACCGTCTCATCCAGCGACGCCACGATCGGCACCAGGTGCCCGAGCCGGCCCTTCTCGTTGAGCACGAGCAGGAACTTCAGCGTCAGGTCGTGCACCTTGCCCTCGAGCATCGCCCGAAGCGACCGGGCCCGGTCACCCTGCTTCAGCACACGGGACGACAAAAACTCGCTAAACGACGCGTCGGACCTCGCCAGCTCGATCACGTCCTCGAGCTCGCCCGACACCTGTTCCACAGCGTCGCGCCCGCCGGACGACTCGGCCATCTCAAACAGGCTCGTCGCGTAGATCTGCGCCAAAGCATCGGGCTTCGAATCGGTCAGCGGCATGCCGGATATCCCTTCCTGTCCCCGCCCGAGTCGCCAGAGAGAGCGACGCGGTCATCTGCGGAAACGTCAGTTGTTCGATGCGCCCTGCGACGACCCAAGCTCAGCGACCGCTTCGTCCACGAGCTTCTGCCGATCATCCGCCGAGACCTCGCGGGCCAAGATCTTCCCTGCCACCGCCGTCGCAAGATCAGCCGCGTGGGCGTAGATCTCGCTGACCGCCGCCTTCCGAGCGGTCTCGATATCCCGCTGGGCCTTCTCCTTCAGCGACTGCAGCTCGGCCTCGCTCTTCGCCTTCAGCTCGGCCGCCAGCTTCTGCTGATCCGCCTTGGTCTGCTCCAGCATCTGCTGAGCCTCGGACCTCGCCTCAGCGAGCGACGCTTCGTACTGATCGAGCGCGTCCTTCGCCTGCTGCCGAGCCGCCTCCGCGCCGTCGATCTCATCGAGGATCTTCTGCTGCCGCTCGTCGAGCGCGCCAGCGATCTTGGGCCATACGCCCCGAGCAAGAAACGCCGCGACCAGCACAAACACGATCAACGCCGTGATGCCGCTCGCGAACCCCTGCTTCACGCCGGCGAGCGGGCTCGCCGCCTTGCCGCCCTTTTCGTCGGCCGCGGCAGCCGGTGCGGGCGACGAAACCGCCTCGCTCTCAACCGCACCCGAGTCGGATCCCGCTGCCGAACCGACCCCAGCCGCGGCAACCGGCGTCCAAGCACACGCCGAGACCACGAACGCCACAAGCACCATCCATCGCTGCATCATCGGCTATCGCTCCTTGCGTTCGGCCGCTGCTCTCGAAAGCCGGCCCGACCGCTCTCGCGATCGGAGCCGGAGTCGTCTCACGTGGTCCCGCCGGCCCTAGGCCAGGAACGCGACCAGCACCGCGAAGAGCGTCGCGCCTTCGACGAACGCCGCGGTCAGGATCATGTTGATCTGGATGTTGCCCGAAGCCTCCGGCTGACGTGCGATCGACTCCACCGCACCCCGGCCGATCAGGCCGATACCGATGCCGCCACCGAGCAGCGCGATGCCGGCGCCGATCGCGGCAAGGCCCTTGCCGATCGTCGTGCCCGCGTCCGCGGCAGCCGCCTCCTGGCCCATCGCCTGAGCCGCCGTCATCGCCAGCAGCGCCGCGCCAACAAACCCGACGGTCTTGATCATCTTCTTCATCTGAGTCCTATCCCTTCAAGATCTCGCCCCGCCGTGATCCGTGGGGGCCCCTGGAAATCGGTACGGGCCCTTCACGCGGCCCGCCTCGCTCAATAACAACACACACGCTCACGCCGCCGCGGCGACCCCGCTCGATCCGGCACCGTGCGACGAATCATCCGCGTGCGACTCCTCGTGACCGTGATCACCGTGGTGGTCCATCAGCGAGATGAACACGGTCGTCAAGAACATAAACACAAACGCCTGCAGCACCGCTACGAAGATCTCAAGGAACATGATCGCGATCCCCGCCACCAGGCTGATCAGCCCCACGGACGTAAACAGCAACGCGTTCGTCCCAACCACGAGCCCGGTAAACCCGAACACCGTCGCCAGCAAGATGTGCCCGGCCGTCATGTTCGCAAACAGCCGGATCGCAAGCGCAGCAGGCTTGATCACGATCTGACCCAAGAACTCCAGCAGGAAGATCAGCGGCGCAACAAAGATCGGCGCCCCGCCCGTCATGTGAGCGAAGTAGCCGCCCACGCCGAGCCGCTGGATCGCCGCGATGTTAAAGAAGATCCCCGCCACGATCGCCAGCACCGCGGTCACCCAGATGCTCTGCGTCGCCGTGCCGCCGATCAGCGACAGCTTCGGCTCATACGGATCGATCCCGCCGGCGAGCATCAGGCCACGCAGCGCCGAGTGCTGCAGATCCAAGAGCGGCACCAGCCCGAGCAGGTTGTTCACGAGGATGAAGAAGAAAATCGTCCAGAGAAACGGCATCATCTGCCGCGTCCGGTCGTGCAGCAGCGGCGCAGCCACCTCGTCCCGCAGATACACGCACACGACCTCGATGAAGTGAGCAAACGGGTTCCGCGTCACAAACCGGGCGTTGCCGTCGGCCTCGGGACCGGTCGACACGTTCTTCGCAACCCACTTCATGCCGAACACCAAAATGATCCCGGTCAGCACCAGGTTCGACTGGGCGCTCGACCACACCCAGAACTCGCCGATCTTCAGCGTGTAGTGGTTGATCACGTGGGCCACCGGGTCGGCGGCACCGAGCGTCGCGAGCGATTCAAACATCCCTGTCACTCCCATCCTCGCCTGCCAACATCCCGGCAGACGACCCTGCCGGCACCGCCCGGCTCAGCACCCGCACCGACAGCGCCACCTGCACGCACAGCAACACGCCCACACCCGCCGCCACACCAGCAAGAAACGGCTTCGCCGGCACGTCCGCCGCTACCCGCACCAGCAGCGCGCCCCCGAGAGCCAGCAGCATCTGCCCCGACATACCGAAAAGCACCATCGCGCCGTACCGCGACGGCACCGTCCGCCCGCCCGACAACGCCGGGAGCAGGCAGGCAACCGCCGTCACCACCACCAGGACCGCCGGCCAAGCCACCGGACCGCCCATCGATGCAGTGACACCGCCCGCCGCTGCGCCGGCGACAACCGCCCCGCACGCGATACCCGCCGCGTGCACCACCGGATTGCTGCTCACGATCGGTTCGGACGACACGCTCTTCCCTCGCACAGGGGACAGATGCAGCGATGCCAACGGGCTGCAACGCACTTCAGACGACCCCGATCAAGCCCACGCCGAGAACACGTCGGCAACCGGCCCAAATCGGGCCCAACCATAGCTCCAGCCCCTCCAAACGGCGACCCCGGCTGCCAAGGAATTTCGCCCCCGACACGCCCGCCAAGCCCACGCCCAGCCACAAGCCAGAGCCCACGCCCAAGCCAAGCACACCCGTCACCCCGACCGGTTGTCCCGCGCAGACTGCCGGATAATCCGAACCGTCGAAACCGTCGTCCCCAGCGCGAGCCCGACCAGCACCCCGGCCGGCGAAACGCCGAGCCAGCGGTCCACCAGCACACCGAGCAAAAGCCCCGCCGCCACCGAGCCCACAAGATCCCAGCCCAGCGCCAAGCCCCGTCCCAAAGCCGACATTGTCGACGCCTCACGGCGAGCCTCCACCCGAGGACGCTCGCGCAGCACGTCCGGAATCTCCGGAGCCCCGCTCGGCCGCCGCGCCGGACGCTCATCGCCCGACTGACCCGCCTGGCTGTCAGCCCGCTCGCTCGCCTTGTCCATCACCCGATCGCGTTCCACGCAAACCGCTCCGCCTCCCGCAACGCCTCCCGCAGCTTCGCGGGCTCCGTGCCCCCGCCCTGAGCCTGCTGCGGCTTGCCGCCGCCCTTCCCGCCGCACAGCTCCGCCGTCGCGCGGATCCAGTCGCCAGCCTTCAAACCCTTCTTGACCGCCGAGTCCGGCACCTGTGCGATCAGCGCCACCTTGTCGTCGCTCGCGCTCCCAAGCAGCACCGCGGCCGTCGGCACCCGCTCGGTCACCACTTTCAACGCCGCCTGCAACGCCCCGCGGTCATCACCCGCCTCGACACGCCCAACCACGACGCCCCGAAGGTCCGCCGCCGCCGACTCGGCGAGCTGCCGCGCCTCGTCCACCGCCCGAGCAGCCGCCTGCTTCGCCGCCGCCTTCGCCGACGCCTTCGCCCGCTCCTGCAGCCCCCCGAGCCGCCCGCGAAGCCGAGCCTTATCAGACAGCGACATCACCATCCCGTCGATCGCCGCCGATACCTCGCCCATCGCCCCGGCCACCTCGTGGTCAGCCAGGCCCTCGATCTCGCCGATCCGGGTATCAAGACCCGCCGCCGTCGCGAGCGCTGCCTGCGCCGCCACACCCGTCAACGCCTCCACCCGCCGGATCCCCTTCGCAACGCCCGTTTCCTGCACCAACGCAAACACGCCCGCCTCGCCCGTCCGGCCCAGGTGCGTCCCCCCGCAGAACTCCACGCTCAGCCCCGCCCAATCCGCCCGGTCCGGGTCCGCCGTGAGCTCCGCTACCCGAGCGCCGATCGACACCACCCGCACCGGATCCGGATACGCCTCGCCGAAAACCGCCCGCACGCCGTTGACCGTCCGCGCCAAGCTCAGCGGCGCCGTCTCCGCATCCACCACAAGATCGGCCCCGATCGCGTCACGCACCACCGACTCCACCTGCGCGACCTCGTCGTCCGTCATCGGCCCCGAGTGCGAGAAGTCAAACCGCAGCTTCTCATCGTCAACGAGCGACCCCTTCTGCGCCACCCCGTCCCCGAGCGCCCGCTTCAGACCCAGGTTCACAAGGTGCGTCGCCGTGTGGTTGCTCGCGATCTGCCCGCGACGCTTGCGGTCCACCTTGCACTCGACCTCCTCGCCCACCCGGATCTCGCCGCTCTTCACGATCCCCACGTGGAGCACGTACTCGCCAAACCGCTGCACGCTCTCAACGCGGAACTCGCTCTGCCGGTGCGAGCCCGAATCCCGCCGATGCTCGCCGAGCACGTTCAGCCGACCAGTGTCAGCCACCTGCCCGCCCGCCTCGGCATAAAAGTTCGTCTTATCAAGCACCACGCCGACCCGCCGAAGCCCGCTCCCGCCCGCGTCCACATGCTCGTCGAAGTTCTTCCCGTTCCAGATCGCCCGGACCCGCCCCCGCACGCTCGCCGACCCATACTTCGCCGCGTCATCCGTCGGCTTGATGCCCTTGTGCGCCAGCCGCGCCAGCGCATCCGGCTCCAGCTTCAGCGTCTCCTCGCCCGAGCCAAACTTGCTCCCCGCCCGCGACCGCTCCCGCTGAGCTTCCATCGCGCTCTCAAAACCATCAACGTCAACCGAAAGCCCACGCTCCGCCGCCATCATCTGCGTGAGGTCGAGCGGGAACCCGTACGTGTCATACAGCGTGAACGCGTCGTCGCCCGAGACCGAGCCCGCACCGGCAAAGTCGTCGAAGTGCTTAATGCCTTTATCCAGCGTTCGCCCGAAGCTCGCCTCCTCCTCCGCGATGATCTCAGCCACCTTCGCCGTGTTGCTGCGCAGCTCCGGAAACGCCCCGCCCAGCGTCTTCGCCACCACCGGCACAAGGTCCGTCAGAAACCCCGTCTCCGCACCCAGCATCTGCCGCCCAAACCGAACCGCCCGCCGCAAAACTCGCCGCAGCACATATCCACGGCCTTCATTTGAGGGCACCGCCCCGTCCGTGATCGCAACGACCAGCGTCCGGATGTGATCCGCGATCACGCGATACGCCATGTCAACCCGATCCGGGTCCTCTGCCCCGAGCTTGCCGCCGTACGGCTTCGCGAACCCCGTCACACGCTGAATCTCCGCGAAGATCGGCGTGAACAGGTCCGTGTCGTAATTGCTCGGCTTGTCCTGCAGCACCGATACCAGCCGCTCGAGCCCCATCCCCGTATCGACGTGCTTCGCCGGCAGCGCCTTCAGCGCAACCCCATCCCCGTCTTTCTCTTTGTTGAACTGAATAAAGACCAGGTTCCACACCTCGATCACATCCGGGTCGTCCATGTTCACGAGCGACGCCGCATCGCGGCCCCCGATACGGTCATAGTGCAGCTCCGAGCAAGGCCCGCAGGGCCCAACATCACCCATCTCCCAGAAGTTGTCCTTCGCGTTCCCCGGCAGCACCCGCTCCGCCGGCAAGTACCGCATCCACAGCTCGCGCGCCTCGTGGTCCGGCTCAAGCCCCAGGCCCGCGTCGCCCTCGAAGTACGTCGCGTAGAGCCGATCCCCCTCGAGCCCGCAGACATCTGTCAAAAACGCCCACGCCCACTCGATCGCCTCCGCCTTGAAGAAGTCCCCGAAGCTCCAGTTGCCGAGCATCTCGAAAAACGTGTGGTGATACGTATCGAGCCCGACGTCATCCAGGTCGTTGTGCTTCCCGCCCGCCCGGATGCACTTCTGGCTGTTCACCGCACGCTTCAAACCATGAAGCGGGCTCCCCGCCTGCGTCGTCCCCAAAAAGCACGGCTTGAACTGGTTCATCCCCGCGTTCGCAAACAGCAGCGTCGGATCGTCCACCGGCACGCTCGGGCTCGACGCCACAAACGAATGCCCGTGCCGATCCCGAAAGAACTCAAAGAACGCCTCGCGGATTTCGCCCGCCGACCTGCCACGCAATCCAGCTTCCATCAATCGCTCCAGACGACGAACGAACTCCCAGCGACCCCGCCGCCTGAGCAGCCGGACCGGTCATCGTAGAGCCCGCAAACACCCGATACTCTCCCCTGAAGACCGGAGAGCTATACCGGAGACCCCCCATGCGCCACTACGACCTCTGCGTCATCGGCTCCGGCCCAGCGGGCCAACGCGCCGCCATCCAAGCCGCCAAGCTCGGCAAATCCGTCGTCGTCATCGAACGCGGCAGGGACCTCGGCGGCGTCGCCGTCAACACCGGCACCATCCCCAGCAAAGCCCTCCGCGAAGCCATCCTCCAGGTCGCAGGCCGAACCGTCGCCGCACCTACAACCCGCGACTTCGCCGCCGCCCGCGACGCCCTCTTCTCCAACCTCATCCGCGCCTGCCAGCGCGTCATCGCCGCCGAGGTCAACATCACCGCGGACCAGTTCCGGCGCAACAACATCGAAGCCATCCACGGCACAGCCTCATTCGAAGACCCCCAATGCGTCACCGTCACCCACCAGCGAGGCTCCGACCGCATCAAGGCCGACCACTTCCTCATCGCCGTCGGCACACGCCCCGCACGACCCGATTCCATCCCCTTCGACGAACACAACATCATCACCAGCGACCAGATCCACGAACTCCCAGACGCGCCGCACTCCATGATCGTCGTCGGTGGGGGAGTCATCGGCACCGAATACGCCTCCATGATGCAGGCACTCGGCGTTAAAACCACCATCATCGAAGGCCGAGACCGCCTCCTCGACTTCGTCGACGCCGAGATCACGGAAGCCCTCCAGTTCCACCTCCGCCAGGCCGGCGCCACGCTCCGTCTCGGCGAAAAGGTCACCAAGATCAACAAGATCGACGCCATCGAAGGCTCGCGCACCAGCGACAACATCATGGCCGAGGCCGTCCTCGAATCCGGCAAGACCATCCGCGCCGACGCCCTGCTCTACGCCGTCGGCCGCCAGGGCAGCACCGAAGCCCTCACCCTCGACAACGCCGGCCTCGAAGCCGACCACCGCGGCCGCATCCCTGTCAACGAAACCTACCAGACGACCCAGCCACACATCTACGCCGCCGGCGACGTCATCGGCTTCCCCGCCCTCGCCAGCACCAGCTACGAGCAGGGCCGCGTCGCCGCGTGCCACATGTTCGGCCAGCGGTTCGACAACGTCCACGACCTCCTGCCCTACGGCATCTACGCCGTCCCCGAGATCTCCATGGTCGGCTGGACCGAAAGCCAACTCACCAAAGAAGGCATCCCCTACGAGTCAGGCGTCGCCAGCTACAAAGAGATCGCCCGAGGCCAGCTCCTCGGCGACGACATCGGCATGCTCAAGCTGCTCATCCATCAGGACTCCCACACGGTCCTGGGAGTCCACGCCCTGGGCACCGGCGCCACCGAGCTCATTCACATCGGCCAGGCCGCCATCGCCTTCAAAGCCACCGCCGAGTACTTCGTCGACACCGTCTTCAACTATCCCACCCTCGCCGAGGCCTACAAGGTCGCCGCCTACAACGCCCTCAACAAGCTCAGAGGCGTCTAGGAACGATCAACGAATCACACAGCCCGCCTCGCGCAGACCGATTCAGCTTTCAGACCGGCCGATCCCTCGCAGTCCCGCTCGATGTCAGCAGATCCCGACGGTCGCTCCGGCGATCCGCCCCGGATTTCAAACGCAACGCATGACATCTGCTTGAGAATCGATTATCATTTGCGAGTCAGCAGCTTCCGCCGGGCAAGCACGCCCGCTCCCCAAACCAAATAAAGGCGACCCGCACATGCTCGGTTTCAAGAAGAAGACCCGCCTCCCCGTCACCGTCCTCTCCGGCTTCCTCGGCTCCGGCAAAACCACGCTCCTCAACCACGTCCTCCGCAACCGCGAGGGCCTCCGCGTCGCCGTCATCGTCAACGACATGAGCGAGGTCAACATCGATGCCGACCTCGTCAAGCAAGGCGACGCCAGCCTTGACCGCGTCGAAGAAGAGCTGGTCGAAATGTCCAACGGCTGCATCTGCTGCACGCTCCGCGATGACCTGCTCAAGGCCGTCTCGAGGCTCGCCCGCGAAGGCAAATTCGACTACCTGCTCATCGAGTCCACCGGCATCTCCGAGCCCCTGCCCGTTGCACAGACCTTCACCTTCGAAGACGAAGACGGAAACTCACTCGCCAAGCTCTCCGAGCTCGACACCATGGTCACCGTCGTCGACGCCGCGACCTTCCGCACCGAGTTCCACACCCACGAAGACCTCACCGACCGCGCCATGGGCCTGTCAGACGAGGACGAACGCTCCATCGCCGACCTGCTCACGGACCAGGTCGAGTTTGCTGACGTCATCCTCATCAACAAGTGCGACCTCGTCGACGAGCAGGAGCTCACCCGCGTCGAAGCCATGGTCCGCTCGCTCAACGCCGACGCCAAGCTCATCCGCACAACCAACTCGGAGATCGACCTCACCGAGATCATCGGCACCAAGAAGTTCGACATGGAAGCCGCCATGTCCTCCCCGGCCTGGATCAAAGAGCTCAACAACGAGCACGTCCCCGAGACCGAGGAATACGGCATCTCCAGCTTCGTCTACACAAGCCGCAGGCCCTTCCACCCCCAACGCCTCTACGACATGGTCGTCGGCGGCTACCTCAAAACCACCCGCTCCAAAGGCTTCTGCTGGCTCGCCACCAAGCACGATTTCGCAGCCCTCTGGTCCCAAGCCGGCGGCTCGTTCCGCATGGAGCCCGCCGGCAGGTGGTGGGCCGCCACTCCCCTTGACAGCTGGCCCGACGACCCCGAATCGGTCAACTGGATCCAGTCCAAGTCCCAGGATCCCCACGGCGACCGGCGACAGGAAATCGTCATGATCGGCGTCGACCTCGACGAGACCTACACCCGAGGCCTCCTCGACACCTGCCTGCTCACCGACGAAGAGATCGCCGCCGGCCCCGACGCCTGGTCCGTCATGCCCGACCCCTTCCCCGAGTGGATCTTCCAGGCTCCCGTCCCGGCGTGAGCACCTCCGGCGTCGTCCCCTATCCTGCGGCGATGGCCAAGCGAACAACAAAGAAAGCCCCACGCAAGAAGCAGCCCGCTGTGCTCGGCGAGGCCGAAGCCCAGGCCGCCGAGCCAACGCACCCGCCGCCTCTCCCCCTCGCCGCAGTCCTGGGCCACGACAAACCCATCGCCCAGCTCACCGCCGCCATCGAGTCCGAACGCCTCCACCACGCCTGGGTCTTTCACGGCCCGAAAGGCGTCGGCAAGCTCACCACCGCGCTCGCCTTCGCCGCCCTCGTCCTCGACCCAACAACGGAGCGTGA
>JBCBNT010000048.1:0-23594 GCA_039821685.1 Planctomycetota bacterium
ATCGAACACGTCGCCGTCGGGCACGTTGCCGACGTCCTCATCGTTCAGGTCTTCCTCGATGAGCTCGGGATCATCAGTCTCCGGCTCGATGTCGGTCAGCAGGTAGGGGATGAAGTAGCCGAAGACGGCATCGGCCAGGCCGACGCGGTCTTCGGCTACTTCATCCCCTACCTGCTGACCGACATCGAGCCGGAGACTGATGATCCCGAGCTCATCGAGGAAGACCTGAACGATGAGGACGTCGGCAACGTGCCCGACGGCGACGTGTTCGATGGCTCCAACATCCGCGTCGAGAAGTCGTTCGGGGTTGTCACTGAGATCCGGACTACGAACGACGATAACGGCAACCCGCAGACCGAGTTCCAACGCCTCGAGATCGAGCAGATCGGAGCAGACGGTCGGTCGGTAGCATTCGGTGCGCTGGTCGATCCAGAAAACACCGGCCTCGGTTTCCAGGTCAACAATCAGCTTTCGATCGATCTCCTGCCGCTCCTCGGCGGCGGCTTCAGTTTCTTCAATGGTCAGATCGAGCTCGAGTTCCTTTTCCGCGGTGAAGTCGTCGATACCTTCACGAACGCGGAGCTGTTTGCGCTCATCGATGGCGATGCGCTCACCGGCGGCACGCTCACGATCTCGCCGAACAACGACCTCTTCGGCCCCGTGTTCGATCAGTTCAGGTTTGTGACGCGGACCAACGGCGCCCCCGCGGTGCCGGGCGCGTTCGGCGTCGACAACATCATCCTGCGGCAGCCCGCGGGCAACAACATCGAGCTGATCGAGAGTCGGGACTATGGCGTGGCGATGACGTTCGTGGCGCCGGTCGGCGCGACGGTCTCGTTCTTTGACCTCTACGACCGCCCGCTCCTTAACACGATCGAGCTCGGTGAGCCCGGCACGCAGCAGAACATCGCCTTCGGCGACTTCAACGACGACGGGATCCCCGAGTACAACGACGGCCTCGGCCGGATCGAGATCACAGGCGTCGATCAGAACTCTCGGATCTCGTTTACCGGCCTGCAGATCGAGGGCTTCGGCACGGGCGATGCGCCGGAAGACAACGTCGAGGTGCAAACCACGTTCGCGGCGGTCCTCCCCGGCACGATCAACCTCTTCGACGAGTTCGAAGAAGTTGGCTTCGGCTTCGAGTTCGGGATCAGCGACGACGGCGAAGGCATCGAGGTCGTCGGGCTGCCGCCCGGCACGGGCTCCGTGATCATCGGCTCGCCGTTCATCAGGCCGCAGACGAACTACGACCCGTACGGCGTTGCACCCGGCGGCCTCGACTTCCAGCGGTCGAACCAGGGCATCTTTGTCAACGCCGACGCGGGGGTGCCCGTCTCGATCGGTCAGCTCGCGACGAGCGCGGCGCTCTTCGGCCTGAGCAACTTCAGCGGCTCGGTCGGGCACCTCTCGACGGGCTACCTCATGGGCTCGATCCGCGTGGGCGGCGATCTCGGCAGCTTGTACAACGCGACGGACGCCGGCGGGTACGTCCCGGTGCCCGACGACCCCAACTTGTTCGAGGACGATCTGATCGGCTCGGGTATCACGGTCGGCTCGCAGATCTCGGTAGGCCGCACGATCGGCGAGGTAGCGATCGCTGGGCGCAACTTCATCGATATCACGGTCGACGGCGACCTGAGCAACCCATCGCTCGCGCCTGCCGACGACGTGCTGGTGTACGACGAGCGCGAGGTGGTCTTCGGGATCAGCACGGACGCCGGCATCAACACGGTGCTCGCCGCTGCGCAGGGCGGAGTCCAGCTCGGCGACGTCACCGTGAGCTCGGCCATCGCGTCGATCCCGAGCGATGTTGTGCTGCCATCGCTGTACGGGGACACCTACTTCCGGAACGACACGATCCTGAACGCCGAGTATGTGGGCGGCGCTTCGTCAGCCGTGGTCGTGCGGGGCGTGGTTGGTGCGCAGGACCCGGTCAACACCGGCATCGATCAGGGCGACGTGTTCGCGTTCGCCGCCGATGGCACGAACGAGATCATCGTCGAGTCCTTGGCCTTCACCGGGAGCGGCTTCCGACTGCTCGATTCGACCGGCCGGACCGTTGCGGCCTCTGAGCTCGACTTTGAAGGCGGACGGGTCGGCCAGCAGATCCGCTTCACGCCCGACGCGCCGGGCGTGTACTACCTGTCGGTCATCGACGGGAACGACGGCACCTTCCCGGTCGGCGGCCGATTCATCCAGTACTCGTACCTGATCTCGGGCATCGCGCCGACCACGTTCGGCTCGTACCGCACCGGGCTTGGCGGCGGCGGCAACGAAGACGCGTTCACGGTCTCGCCCGACGGCTTCCCTGATCGCCCGGCGATCTCTGTGCTGTCAGGCAGCATCGGCACGGTGCGTGTCGGCGTGGGCTATGTCAATAACCAGGGCCAGGGTGCGCTGCCGGTTTCCGTGATCGATACCTTCGGTTCGACCGGCAACACGTTGCTGACGGTGGCAGGCATCTCGGTGACGACGCCGCGCAGCCTCTTTGCGTTCACAGCCGGCGGCGATGTGAACGCGGCGAGCAACGACGACGAGGCACCGGTCACGCTCAGTATCGGCGAGGACCTCGGGGAATTTACAACGGGCGGCGACGCCAGCTTTGTGTTCATCGAGACGGGCGGCCGCGTCGGCACGATCAACATCGGCGGCAACCTCGGTGCCGACGAGACGCAGGCGCAGGCGGCCAACAACCTTGTCGGCGACGGCAACCCCTTCTCAATCACGACCGGTCTCAACAGCGACCTCAGCGGAGACATCGGCTTCATCACCGTCGGCGGGCACGTCGCGGGCGATCAGCTGTTCATCGATACCAGCGCGCAGGACGGCGCCGTTGTCGGTGGACTGATCACCTCGACCAACCGCGGCCCGCTCGGGCAGGAGAGCTTCAACGGCATCAACCTCGGATTCTTCGGGGACGGGCCGAACCTGAACCTCGGCGCCGGCAGCGATATCCGCTTTGTCGATACCCCTCAAACCAATCTCAACGCTATCGATAACACGATCCCGATCTTTACGGGCCAGGTCGTCGAACTCGTCGACGACGCGGGCGGCGTGGTTGAGATCAGCGTGTCGCTCGAGACCGCGTTTACCCAGCAGGTCGGCCAGATCATCGTCGTGCCGGTCGAGGGGTCCGAGGGCGTGGCGATCGCGCGGATCGAGATCGACCTTGCCGGGACCGGCAACGTTGCAGGCGGCGTCACGCTCAACATCCGCGGCGTCGGCGGCCAGAGCGAGCAGGACATCATTTCGATCGGACGCATCGTCGTTGGAACCTCGGATATCGGTTCCCAGATCATCATCGATGGTTCTGCGCAGATCGATGTGTGGCGTATCGATGCGCCCAACGGCGTCGGCGTGATCGAGAACCGCACCCCCGGCGGCGACATCGTCGCGGTCGACACGCTCACGCTCACTACCATCCGTGCGCTCGACGGCGACCTCGGCCGCACGCAGGTTCCCGAGTTTGGCCCGCGCGTGCTCGGCCCGAGACTGGGCCTGCAGTTTGGTGTGAATACGGCTGTCTTCGGTGCTCTCGGCGTCGACATCGGCGGCGGCGCGATCCTCGACGGCGACCTGACCGGCATCTTCCGCCCGACGAACAACGGCACGGTGCTCGGCGGCGCGGGGTTCGCCGACGAGATCGGCTTCCCGTTTGACGACGCGCTCAACGGCGTCGTGGTCCGGACCGGCGGGCTCGAGCTCGCCGAGGCGGCCGGCGCGATCGGGGATGTCATCCTGCAGGGTGGCGATCTGCTCACCGTGCGTGCGAACCAGGACCTGGATGTGGACGCGGGCGAGTTTGATGGCATCATCGGCACGATCTTCTCGCCACAGAACATCGACCTCGTGGACGTCGGTTCCGGCCTGCTTAGCTTCGAGACCGGCGCGACAACACCTTTCGCCGAAGGCGGCGTCTTCGCCCAGGAACGGATCCGACGCATCGAGGCTTCGCGCACCGACAACGCATTTATCAATGGCTACATTTTCGCCGCCGAGTCCGTCGACCAAGGCGATATCGGCTTCGGACTCGGCATCGATTCGATCTTCGTCGATTCGGGCGGAAGCATCTTCGACACCGAGATCGGCGTCAACCAGCTCGACACGTTCTGGAACGGTACGGGCCCTGACGGCGATACACGCGAAGCGGGCCTGATCCGCGACATCCGTGTCATCGACGGAGACCTGTTCCGCTCGCGCATCAACTCCAACATCATCGAAACGCTCCGCGTCTTCAACGGCGCATACGACGCGACCGTGACCGAGGTCCGATCAGTGACCAACGAGATCGCGGCCTCCGAGTTCCGCAACTCGACGCTCGAAGGGGAGCCGCTGGAGTTCCGCGAGTCGCGCATCCGGATCGGTGAAGACATCGAGCGGATCACCACGATCGACGGCGGCAGCATCAGCGATACAGCGATCGATGTCATCGGCGAGGTCCGCCAGGGCATCACGGCTCGGAGCATCATCCGCTCCGCGGTCACCGTGGCGAACACGATCAGGAACATCACGCTCACCGGCGACCTCTTGGCGTCGGAGATCGTCGCGGGTCAGCTGATCACCGCGAACGTCCAGGGCAGCATCCGCGTGAGCTCGATCACGGTCTCGGGACCGATCGTCAGCCTGCGTGTACAGGACAGCGTCGACAGATCGCGTGTCGCCGTGACCGGCCCCGACGGCCGCATCGATCTCTTCGAGACGATGAACGATCTCGACGCCGAAATCATCAGTTCGGGTCGCATCGGAACGATCCGCTCGTCCATGGGCTCGATCGACGGCTCGATCACAACGACCAACGAGCGAGCCGACATCGTGCTCATCGATGCCGAGATCGACATCCTCGCCACGACCGACATCGGCGGCGACCTGAATCAGATCGAGGCGGGCCGGAATATCGGCGACGCGAACGATCCGGGTGTCGTCCTCGTGCGGGGCGACCTGTCCGAGCTCGACGTCGAGGGCGGCCGGCTCTTCAGCGATCTCCGCGTCGGCGGCACGGTCTCGCAGGGCATCGTCATCGGCCCGGCGGTCAACCTGCCCAACAACGTCAAGGGCGAGGACGGCGACATCACCGTCTTCGGTCGGCTCGAAGAGGTCGAGATCACGGGCGACTTCGACGGCCGGATCACCAGCGAATCCTCGGGTATCGGCTTGGTCACCATCACCGACGGCTCGCTCCTCGCCGGCGGCGGCATCATCGCCAACGACGGCGGCATCGGCTCGGTCTCGATTATCCGAGGCCACCTGCTCGGCACCGTCTACGCCGAGCTCACCATCAACAGCATCCTCGTCGACGGCCAGGGCACCGCCTTCGGCGATATCGGCATCAACCCGAACCTCTCCGCCGGCAGCAGCGTCAACACGAACGATCCCAACCGCAACCAGCTGCCCCCGGGCGTCGTCGCGACGCTCGACATCGACGGGCCCACGATCGCCTCGGGCCGATCGATCAACTCGATCGTCGTCACGTCGGGCGACATCTACGAGGCCTTTATCTTCGCCCGCAACTCGCTCGGCGTTGTCGACGTCCGGGCGGGCAACATCACGACCAATGACCCGGTCAACACGCGGTACGCCAACGTCATCGCCGCCGGCGACCTCGTGCAGGACGTGCGAGTCTCGGGCAACGTCCGCGGCACGCTCTTCCTCGCCGGCGTGACGAGCTTCGGCGATGAGTCGATCTTCCTGATCGGCGACCCGCAGTACGACGACCGGCCGGGCAACCCGACAACCCCGTCGACCTCGCTCGACGCCGACACCTTCGGCCAGGCGGGCGACGGCGTCGACACGCTCAAGTCGGGCACGATCCGCTCCGTTTCGATCGGCGGCGACGCGACCAACGTGGACTTCAGCGCGGGCATCACCGCCGGCGACGACGGGCAGTACAACACGTTTACCGGCGGCGAGCGCAACGTGCTCGGGTTGAGCATCATCGACGAGATCACCATCGGCGGCACGCAGACCAACGTCACGGTCAGCGCCGACCGGGCGGCCGTGTTCATCAACGGCACCAACGTGCGAGGGTCCAACTTCGGCGCCTCGACCCCCAACCTGGGCGGCGAGCTCGCGAACCTCACCGACGCCTTCACGGGCCCGACGGTCGATCTCAGCGCGCTCGGCACGCCCGTGCCGCGGAACGGATCGGCGGTCTTCGTCGATAGCAACGGCGTGAGCTTCCGCGTGGAATGGACCGCGCCGGGCTCCCCGACCGGGGCCGAGGCCGCGGGCCAGGGCGTCATCTGGGACGCGGCGAACAACACGCTCATCCTCGCCAATACCAGGATCGATCAGAGCGTGGTCGTGACCGTGCTCGACAACGACGGCAACAGCGCGACGACGCTCCCCGACCTCGTCGACTTCGACATCAGGTCGAACGACGAGGCCTCGATCGGCACGCTCAGGATCCAGGGCGAGAACGGCCGATCGAAGCTCGCGGGTGACAGCAACATCGTCATTGACAACTTCGTACGCACGCTCGAGATCGACGACTACGAGGGCACCGGCGCGATCCGCGTCGGCGAAGACATCGACACGCTCACCGTCGACCGCTTCGCCGGCGGCGCGAGCGTGAGCGCCAACTTTGTGCGGACGACCAACGTCCGGCAGAGCCTCGTCTCGGTCAGCGGCGGCACGCCCCGATTCGATTACACCGGCGCGAGCGTGATCAACGTGACGCAAAACGCCACCGCCGTGATCAACGTGGAGAGGTCGGTTGACGCCGTGAACATCGGAGGCTCGGCCGGCCGGTTCGAGTTCCGCGCCGGCGGCAGCCTCGGCAGCTTCGAGGCATCCGAGGTCTCACGCAGCCGCCTGAGCGTCTCGAACGTGATCGGCTCGATCGATGTCGCAGGCAACGTCTTCGACTCGGCGTTCATCGCCGGCGGCGACCTGGGCAGCGACGTCGACTTCGATCGCGAAGGCGACGCTACCGCCTCCGGCGAGATCGACCGCGCGACCTCGGGCACCATCAACACCGTCGACATCGGCGGCAACTTCACCGAGTCGGACCTCATCGCGGGCTTCCTCCGCGGGCCGGACGGCTTCTTCGCAACCCCCGACGACGACGGCGCGGCCGGCAACTCGCTGATCGGATCGGTGGATATCGGCGGCACGGGCGTCGGGTCCAACGTGAACTCCGAGACCTTCGGCCTGCTCTCCGCGGGCGGCATCCAGCAAGCGTCGATCGCGGGCGAGGACGCCGCGACCGTCGGCAACTTCATCGTCGGCGAGATCGTCGGCGAACCGGTGCCGATCCAGGTGACGCAGTTCCGCATCGAGCAGGACGCCCGCGTGTACACGGCCTTCTTCAGCTTCGATCAGGACATCGATGAGACTTCGTTCGCCCAGTCGCTGCGGATCCGTGAGATCCGTGACGGCGCCTCGGCGCAGATGCCATTCGACCCGGCTGACCCCCTGAGCCTCACCGGCCCGACCGCGGGCGTGCTCGGATCGGGCGACTACTCGATCGAGTACGACGAAGAACTGTTCATCTTCGCCGTCACCTTCGATCGTGCGATCACGGACCGAGATCTTCTTCCCGCGATCGACCCGGCGGATCCGGACCAGGTCGTCGCCGGCACAAGGCAGAACCTGCCATCGGCCGGCATCTACCGGTTCGAGATCGACTCCGGCATCATCCGCGCCCGCAACGCGCAGGCGAGGCTCGACGGCGACGGCAACGGCTTTGCGCCCACCGGCGACGACTTCAGCTTCGACGACATCGTGGGCGATGCCGGCGACGTCGCCGGCCCGCGGAGCGCCGAGCGGGTCTCGCTTACGGGCGACCTCGGCAACGATCTCATCATCGATTTCTACGAGGCGATCGATCTCAACCTCATCCTCGATTCGAACCTCACGCCCGACGGCCTGCCGGAGATCAATACCGAGTTCACCCTCCGCGGTGCGCTCGCCGACCACCCCGATCGCGACCTCGACCTGTTCGGCTTCGGCGGCGACAAGGACGTCTACTCCATCTCGCTGCAGGCCGGACAGATCCTCCGGCTCGGCGAAGTACAGGGCCCGGCCAACCAGCTTTCGAGGTCGCTCTACTTCGATCCGACCGGTGGCGGCGACCCGCTGCTGCAGTTCTCGGGCATCGGTGCCGACGAAATCGTTCAGCAGGAAACGGATCAAACGATCATCCTGCCGAGCTCTCAGGCCTCGATCGTCGACGGCGAACTCGTGACCGATTCCGCGATTCTCATCAAGGAATCGGGGACGTACTTCCTCGTAGTCGAATCGGGTGAGGTCGAGCTGGACGAAACGCCGACGCCGTTCGCCGGTCCGACCGTGTCGCTCGAGGACCGAGTCGCGAACGAGGACCCGGACGCCAACCAGATCGGCAACTACGCGTTCTCGGTCGAGGTCTTCGACGACGGCAACACCGGCTTCAATGCTGCGAACGACGCGGGTGACGGCACCAACGTCGTCAACGCGCCCTCGCTCTCGCTCTTCTCCACGTCCGATCAGACCGACCGCGTCGTGATCGATGACTTCACCTTCCAGCGCCTCGCCGGAGCCGACGGCGTGTTCGGCAACGCCGACGACATCGTGAGCGGCTCAAGCAGCGACGGATCCATCGTCTCGACACGCACCGGCACCCGCCTCGAAAGCACCATCAGCTCGTCGATCGGGCCGGCCGGCTCAAGCGGCCGCCCGGGCCAGGCGTTCTCCGACGTGGACGTCTTCCACCTCAACAACTTCCAGCCGATCACCGCGGGCACGCTCGTGACCCTCACCGTCAAGCTCGCCGACGCCGGCACGGACCTCGGCTCGTTCAGCGGGGTCGATTTCAGCTCCTTCGACTTCGAAGGCGGCGCAGAAGCCGCAGGGTCCGCCGCGATCAACCCCAACCGCAACGTCCAGTTCGCGCTCTTCGAAACCACGGCATCGAACGATCAGGAGAGCGCCGACCTCGTCTTCAGCCCGACCGATTTCTCGTCCCGCGCCGGCACGCCCGACACGGTGATCGCCGAGAACGGCGCGACGCGGTACGGGTTCGACGAGAACGGCGACTTCTTCATCACTTTCGTTACGCCCGAATCGGTCAGCGGCGGCGACGGGTCGTTCGCCGTGTACCTGCAGGGCGTCTTCGAGGGCGACTACGAGATCGAGGTCGTCACGCAGGGCACGGGCCAACTCGTGAGCGGCCCGCAGAACTTCCTGATCGAGACCGCCGGCGGCGAGGTCGACTGGCTGCTCGTCGAGGGTGAGCCGTTCGCTTTCGACGGCTTCGACGCGGAATCGCTCGGCTTCTCGGGGCTCGTCTCGAACGTCGATGTCGGCGAGTTCATCGTCGACAGCGCCGTCGCCCAACTCAACGCGATCTTCGCCAGCGCCGGCCTCGACGTCACCTTCTCCAGCGATCCGGCGGACTTCGAGTTCGAAGAGTTCTCGACCGTCTTCCTCAGCAGCAGCGACAACGCGACACGCCTGCTGCAGGGCTCGGATTACGGCGTCGCCGAGCGGTCCGATCCGTTCAATACGGACCGCGAGGACGAGGCCATCATCTTCACGCCCATCTACTCGACGCTCGGCTACAGCCCAAGCCCGCAGGATCTCGATGCGTTCATCGACTCGCTGACGAACGGCATCGCCCGTCGCGCGGGCGAGCTCGTCGGGCTCCGGCTCACCGACGCCGTCGACGGCGCGGTCGGCGCCGGCATCGATGTGCTCAGCGAAGAATCGATCGCCCTTCCGTTTACCGACACCATGGGCCTGCCGTTCGTCATCGCGAACGACAGCAGAGAGCTCACCGACCAGCTCGGTGCGGTCGATGACACCGGCTTCTTCTTCGGCGATCAGAACGCGACGGGCCTGCTCCAGCAGTACCTCGACTAACCCGCGGGAAACGCCAGCGACACGAGCGGGCCGGTCGAAGTGGAGCTTCGGCTCGGGGTGAGCATCCATCGGCGGGCAAGATCAGGCCCGTCCGTCAGGCCCCTCGCGATGAGCCCTTCGTCGTCTTTGGGCGGCTTGGCGGCTTGGGCTCTACAGCGGGTGTGGCGTCCGCGGCGTCGGCGGTTGATGTAGTTCCCGTCCCTTCGACGCCAACAGCTTCCTCGCCCGTCGTCGTCCCACCGGCAGGCTTTGCCGAGCCGGCTTTGGACCGTGACGCACGCGGCCGGCCGGCCTTCTTGGCCTCGGCCTGCGTCGCCGACGCCGCCGACGCCGTCTTCTTCCGAGCACGGGGCTTCTTCGCCGGTTTGCTCTCGGCGACGGCTGCCGGCCTCGACTCCAGAGCCATCACCCGGTCGGTCAGCGACGCGAGTGCAGCGGAAGCCATCTCGAGCCCGTGCCCGAGGCCCTCGCTCAGGCCCGCCTCGACCTCCCGCCTCGTCTCCTCCCGCACACGCTCGATCAACCGGTCGATCGCGGCGTCCGGAGTGCCCGCTTCCACGGATTTCAACGCGGCGAGCCACCGCTGCGCCGTCTCCACCGGAAGGGCGACGCCCGAGACCGACGCCTCAAGCTCCCTGACCCGCTCGTCCGCTCGCGCCCCGGCTTCCTCGGCCGAAGCTCGATGGCGATCGAGCATCTCGCACGCATCGACGATCGATGCCTGGATCGCTTTCTGGGCGTCGGCGGCCTGAGCCGCCATCGCATCGTTCTGCTCGAGGGCGCGCTCGGTCCGCTCGATGAGCCCCTCGCACCTGCCCACGATCGCCCGTAACGGCTCCGATTTCAGCAGCGCGTCCGCGCCGCTGATCGACGCCTCGATCTCCGCACGCACCGCGGCGGCGGACGCTTCGAGCTCAAGGCGTAGCTGCTCCTGCGTTGCCCGGCTTGATTCCGTCGCGGCCTCGCCTTCGCGCAAGGCCTCCCGGAGCATGGCGTCGGCGGCAGACGCCGATTCGGTTGCCTGACGGAGACGACGCTCCGGCGCTTCGAGCGCCCGCGCCGCGCCTTCCGCTTTAGCTTCGATCGCGGCGTCGGCCCGGCGCATCGAACCTTCGAGACCATCGAGAAGCTCACGCACCGGCCCTCGCATCGCGTCGAGCCTCGCGTCCGCCCGGGCGAGCATGTCCTCCGCTTCGCCCTCGAGCAGCTTCGCCCTGTTGTCGATCCGGCCGAGCATCTCCTCGCCGCGCACGCGGAGCGATTCGAGCCGGTCCATCAGCTCATGGCGGGCCGACGCCGCCCGCGCCGTCAGCTGGTCCTCGGTCTCTTCAAACCGATCCATCGCGGTATCGACGATCGACCGAAGCCTCGCCTCGAAGGCCTCACCCCTGTCCTGCGCGGCCTCCTCCGAGTCGAGGCTCGCTCGGTGCACGGCCGATGCCCGCCGATCGATCTCGTCGAGCAGCGTTCGCGTCGCCTTCGTCCGATCGTCGATGCCGCCCATGATCTCCGCGGCCCGCTCGATCTCGCCCGCGTTGCTGCCGAGGAACCGATCGAGCTGCTCGAGCACGGTCGCCGCCGCCTCAGCCCGGCGAGCGAGCACGTCGCTCTCCGCCGTCGCCCGGTCGATCTCTCGCCTGAGCAGGCCCACGAGCTGATCGAACGCAACGCCGTCGACGACGCGCGGCGCGATCTGCACCGCGTCCGCAGCATCGATCAGCGATCGCCCGCTGCTCTGGTCGGCCTCTCGGTGCTGCTCCGGTGCGTCCCGCACGCCGCGCTCCGTTGGCTGCACATCGGCCCGGCTCCGCCCGGCTGCCCATGGTCCGCCATCCTCGATCGACTCAGACATCGGCTGACCACCCATCGCCGGCCCACAAATCGGACGGAAGCACCGGGCCCGCCGGCACCTACACTCATCGAATGGTCAACACGCCCGACCGATCGACCTGCGATCCCCGCGATGTGTACCGGGACCGCTCGCGCGGCCCGCGGCTGCAGCGCATCCTCGCCGACGCGGGCATCGCCGCGCGCCGAAGCTGCGAGACGCTCATCGAGCAAGGACGCGTCGAGATCAACGGGGCGATCATCGATTTCCTGCCAGCGTTTGCCGACCCTGCAGCCGACCGCATCGCCGTCGACGGCGTCCCGATCAAGCGACGCACCCGCCGGCTCTACGTCATGCTCAATAAGCCGACCCGCACCATCTCGACGAGCGCCGATGAGGCCGCGTTCGATCGCCGCACCGTGCTCGATCTCGTGGATCACCCAGCCGCCGACCGGCTCTTCCCCGTCGGCCGCCTCGACTACGACACGACCGGCCTGATCCTGCTGACCAACGACGGCGACCTCGCAAACAAGCTCACGCACCCGCGGTTCGGCGTGACCAAGACCTACCACGCCGTGGTCAAGGGTGCCCTGACCGACGAGGACGCTTCGGAGATCGCGCAGGGGATCTACCTCGCCGAACGCAAAGCCGGGAAGACGCTCGGCGCGTCCCGCACCGCGCGCGTGGGCGTGAGCGTTTTCAAGCGTGACCGTGATCGTACGGTCCTCGAGCTCCAGCTCACCGAGGGCCGCAACCGCCAGGTCCGGCGGATGCTCGCCGCGGTGGGCTGCCCCGTGAAAAAGCTCGAGCGTGTCGCGATGGGCCCGCTCCGGCTGACGGGCCTGCCCCGCGGCGCGTGGCGGGAGCTCAAGCGGTCAGAGATCGAGACGCTCCGCCGCGCCGTCCGCCGCGGAAAGCATTCTCAGCAGCCGGGCCCGGGCCCGGGTCCTTCGCGCACGCGGCGATCCGCGGCGGCGAAGAAACGCGCACCCTCCGGCTCGGCAAACACCGCAACATCCACGACCCAGGGCGGCGCCATCGATCCATCCCGCGTCCGCCGCGCCGTCGTGCGCACCGGCTTCGAGGGCGATCGCGCCGAGCGTCGGCCGCGCCGCGATCGGGGCGATCGATGAAACCCGACGATCCGACCCGGGTGACCCAAGACGCAGATCACCGCGCGGTCCCCGCGGCTCATCGCGCGGCTGAGCAAGAACCCGAGGCCGGCAACGCCGACTCCTCGAACACAAAGCGATCACAGGCCACACTCCGAGAGACGGCGCAGGTTGTCCGCATCGCCTTGCGAGGGCTCTTCCAGTCCAGGCTCCCGCAGATGGCGGCCGCCCTCGCCTTCCGCACGCTGTTCGCGGTCATCCCGATCCTCGTGATCTCTGTCGCCTTCGTCGGAGCATTCGCCGACGCGGACGACGTGAAGGCAACGCTCGACCGAGCGTCCGACGCCTTCGGCATCTCCAACATCACCATCTCCGACCGAGACACCGCGGCCGACCTCACGAACGAAGACGCGTCCCCGCCGGATGCACCGCCACCGGACGCATCTCCATCCGATGCGTCGCCACCGGATGAGCTTCCCGCCGAGATGCAGGGAGCGGACAAGGTCGACCCGATCGAAATAGCCGCTGCCGCGGACCCCGCTGACCTCAGCGTCGATCAGAGCGCTGACCAGGCCGACGGTTCGCAGGAAACCCGACTCGAAGACCTGATCGCGGCGCTCGTCGATCGCCTGCTGAACATCCCGTTCGCGGCCATCGGAGCCGTCGGCCTGCTCACGCTGATCTACGCGGCGATCTCAATGCTCGTCGAGATCGAGCGGTCCTTCAACCACGTCTACCGGGCCAAGGGCGGCCGATCCTGGGTCCGACGGGTCACGCAGTACTGGACCACCCTCACGCTCGGCGCGATCCTCATCTTTCTAACGTTCTACACCTCCGTGCGGCTCAGCGGCGTCGCGGCAGGCACGATCGGCTACGCCGTCAGCGTCGCGATCACCGCGCTCTTTCTCGTGCTGGCCTACACCACGATCCCAAACGCCCGCGTGCACGTGCGTACGGCGGCGGTGGGGGGGCTCGTCGCGGCGATCGCTTGGGAGCTCGCCAAGCTCGGCTTCCGCCGATACCTCGAGTACTCCGTGGGCTACGCGAAGCTCTACGGGTCCATCGGCGTGCTGCCGCTGTTCATGCTCTGGATCTACCTGACCTGGGTCATCGTGCTCTTCGGCCTGCAGGTCAGCTACGGGCTCCAGCACATCGGCAAGCTCCGCGAGCTGAGCGAGCGAGACGAGCCCGACCTGCCCCTGACCGAACCGGCAGCCGCGATACCCATCGCGAATGCGCTCGCCGATTCGTTCCGCCGGGGCAAGCCCGCCGAGGTCTCGGGCCTCGCCGAAGAAGCCGGCGTCCACTCGGCGGTCGCCGACGAGATCATGCGGCGCTTCGCCTCCGCGGGCCTCGTCCACAAGGTCGAGGGCGACGACGCTTACGTGCTCGCGCTCCCGCCCGCCGAGATCCGCCTCGACCGCGTGCTGCGAGAGGCGTTCGCCCTCGTGCGGATCGCGCCGCAGCTCGACGGGCCAGCCGACAGCGCCCTCGAACGCATGCGGGGCGCGCAGATCGACGCCGTGCACGGGCTCACGCTCGCCGATCTCATCGACGACGCACCGTCACGCGCCGCCGACGCGCCGTACGATCCATCATGAGCCGCCGTACGGATCCACCCATCGGGAATCATCGATCCCGCGCCCGTCGGTCGCCCCGGGCCCTGCCGATCGCGTGCCTGCTGCTCTGCATCAGCCCGGCGATGCTTGCCGGCTGCTACTCCCGAATCGTCGACGCGCGAGGCATCGGTGCCGACAGCACCGAGCTCCGCGAGAACAACGAAAGGGAGCCGCGGCTCCGCGATGCGGTCACCACCTCCCGCGAGCGCGATACCAAGCCGCCCAGCGGCGTCTGGTAACCCCCTGCCCCGTCTCGCCGCTGCAACAAGCCGCCGAGATACCGCGCGTCCATCGCGATTCCCGGCATCGACGCGAAGCGACACGCCGAATACAGTTACGCAACTCGTTAGTCGAAGGATGTTCTCATGGGAATCGAAGCCGCGCTCCCCAACGACATGGTGCTCACCACCCAGCTCAAGCGGGTGATCAACTGGGCCCGCCGAAGCTCGATGTGGCCCATGCCATTCGCCACCGCCTGCTGCGGCATCGAGCTCATGGCAACCGCATCGAGCCGGTACGACATCGCCCGCTTCGGCATGGAGAAGATGTCGTTCAGCCCGCGGCAGGCCGACCTGATGATCGTCGCCGGCCGCATCGGCATCAAAATGATGCCCGTGCTCCAGCGCATCTACCAGCAGATGAACGAGCCCCGCTGGGTCATTTCGATGGGCGCCTGCGCCAGCACCGGCGGCGTGTTCGACACCTACGCCACCGTGCAGGGCATCGACCAGTTCATCCCCGTCGACGTCTACGTGCCGGGTTGCCCGCCCCGGCCCGAGCAGCTGCTCGAGGGCTGCATGGCCATTCAGCGCATCGTCGATGAAGACGGCATCCCGCCCAGGGGGCCCGACGGTGAGCGTGTCGGCCTCGGCATCGCCGTGCAGCCGAGCCATCAGCCCAAGGCGCAGCCCGTTGGCATCGGGCTCCCGTCGCGGTCCTGAGCGAAATTCGGACAGGCGGCCTCAACCGGGAACACACGCACCATGAGACGATCTAGTTCTTGCCGCCGCAGCCGATGCCCCAGGCGACAAAGAACGACGCGCCGATAAAGATCAGGCCCGCCGCCCAGCCTCGCATGCCCCGCATGTGCGACCGCTCGCCGCCGCTCAGGTTCCCGATCGTGTCGTACGATCCGGGCTTCTCGTTCTCGAGCATCACCGACAGCACCATGTTGGTTCCCGAGCTCGATCCTGACATCGGCCCGAGCAGCTCGTTGTGGTACTCCATGATGTCATCGGGCGACATACGGCTGAACCGCATCTCCGCAGCCGTCTGCACCTCGAGCGGATAGTCCTCGGCGAAGTAGGCCGTGTCCGCCGTGTGCCCGCGAGGATAATCCGCCGACACGCCCCGCATGCTGAACGCGGGCGCCGCCTCGGCCGCGAGATGCACGAGCGTCGCGTCGCGCATCAGCTCATACTTCGCGTCTGACTTCTCCGAGGGCGACATCGAAGCCCAGTTCTCTCGGCAGCGCTCGACGACATCCTGCGGGAACCAGTCGAGCTCGTCCGCCGTGGCTGGGTCCGCCGGGGTCGGCCAGTCGAGCTGGATGCGCTTGTGCTCCCGCCGCGTGCACGTGTGCGCCACGTCATACGCGAGTGCTTGCTCGTCGGTCATCCAGTCGTCGAGCGGGTCAAAGGGCTCAGTGAACACCGACCGCTCCACCGGCCCCATCGCTTGGATCGCTTCGCCGATGAACAGCGTCGTAGCGAAGAATTTGCCCCCGAAGACCGACGCAAGCGTGAGCACGCCCGCGATCAGGCCGCTCATAAAGCCCGCGTGCGACCCGACGCCCATCACGGCGCCGCAGCCCACGACGAACCCCACGCCGAGCGCCATGATCGAGAACTCCCAGCCCCCCGAGAAGTACACGATGCCGCCCCACGCGCCCGCGCAGAGCACCGCCGCCACGCCCGCGAGCGCCGCGGATTTGACCCACGCCACCGGCGCGAGCCCGTGCTTCTCTTCCTCGCCGGCCGACGTCCCCGACCCGCCGACACCGACCGGCTCCGCCTTCTTCTTTTTCTGCTTGGCGGCCTTGGGCTCTTTCGGCACCTTGCCGAGCGCCTCGTCGTACCGGCAACTCGTGCACACGTTCTGGCCCACCGGCTTCGGCATGCCGCAGTTCACGCAAGGGGCCGTCGTCGGCTCCGAGGGCGTCGTATCGACGTCGAGCATGAGCGCGTCGAGCGCGTTCGTCGGCTTCGGCGCGTGCTCGGGGTGCCGCTTCTCGAAGCACGCGCGGTGCATGTAGCGGCCCTTGCGGTCCTTCATCCTGGGCTGCCCGGTGCAGTCGTGACCGCAGTACGCGCAGATCCGAACCTTGCCGTCGCTTCCGCTCATGATGAGCCCCCCTGACCCTGCGATGGCGACAGAAAATCACCATCAGGATCAATATAACCCCTTCGGGGACGGGTTGCACCCGGCAACAAGTTGGAATGTTGTGAAGATCGGAGCAGCGACCGGCGGGCGGAACACGGCGCCGGCGTCGCGGGTCAGGCGAACTTCAGGTGGCGGCCGATGCGGCGACGGCGGTTGATGATCTTCCGACCGCTCTTGGTCTGCATGCGGGCACGGAAGCCCTGCGACCGCTTCTTCTTGATCCGGCTCACCTTGCGCGGATAGTGCATCGCCATAAAAACGCTCCAAACCCAGCCCGGCGGCCACTGCCGGGCCCGAGTTGTAGGCCTCAAGACGCCCGCAATCTACCCGTCGGCTCGAGACAGGCCGCGCCGAGAAGCCACCAAGCCTCACTCGCAAGCGGCCCGATCAGCAAACGTTGCCAGTTCGTACCCTGACAAAGACCGCTTTCTTCGTTCGGACTCTGGCATCACGCCGCGGAAACCGATACAACTAATACGGCGGCCGAGCGTGCGATCGGCGGCCTTGGCGGCACTTTCGCCCTTCTGCTCCGGTCTGTCGGGGCGGCAAGGCGAGCGTGCCGGGACTCGAAGGGCATCGCGCCCGCGGATCCCGATTCTGCTCACCCCGCGCGGGCGCACGCCGCGACGGAAGGCCCCGGCGCTGCCCGGGCGACGCATCATGGACCAACCGACCCACCTGACCGAACGCGCGGAACACGTGCTCGGCTATCGCTTTACCAACCCCGAGCTCATCCTCCGCGCGCTGACGCACGCCTCGGTCTCCCACGGGCGGCTCGATTCCAACGAGCGGCTCGAGTTCCTCGGAGATGCCGTGCTGGGCCTTGTCGCCTGCGAGGCGATCTACGCGCTCTACCCGGATCTGCTCGAAGGAGAGATGACCAAGATTAAGTCTGTCGCCGTCAGCCGCCGGGTGTGCGCGCGCATCGCCAAGCAGATCGGCCTCGAAGACCTGATCCGGTTGGGCAAGGGCATCCGCGACGCCAAGGGGGCGCTCCCGCACTCGCTCGCCGCAGCCACGCTCGAGTCAACGATCGCCGCGATCTACCTCGACGGCGGCCTGTCAGCGGTCCAGCGATGGCTCGGCCCGCTGCTTGAGCCGCACATCATCGGAGCCGCCGAGAGCGGCCACCAGCAGAACTTCAAGAGCGTGCTGCAGCAGCACGTGCAGCGCGAGTACCAGTGCACGCCCGAGTACCGCGTGCTCGCCCAGGTCGGTCCCGACCACGCCAAGACGTTCACGATCGCGGTGTGCATCGGCGAGTCGTCCTACGAGCCCGCCGAGGGCCCGAGCAAGAAGCAGGCCGAGCAGTGGGCGGCACTCAAAGCGCTCGACGCCCTCGAACTGATCGAGCACGGGAATGACGGCACCATCAAGATCACCAGGACGCGCGCGACTTCCGCCGACGCTGCGACAAACTAGCTCACGACCCTGCCCGCCGCCCGCGCCGCCCCGCGGCTACGGCTGCTTTGCATCCGAGAGATTACCTGGGCCGGAAGTCGACCACGACCGGGCGATGGTCGCTCGCCTCGGCGTCGTCTTCACGCAGGTTCAGAGCCACGAGCGACGGCGAATCGAACCGGCCCGGGTCGAACACGAACGACCGCTCCACCGTCAGCAGCGAGTCGGAATACGACACGTAATCAAGCCGCCCCGGCAAGAACGAGCTACGGGTCTTCGTCCACGTGTACATCGTCGGCTCACCCAGCCCCCGAGCCTCGACGACGGCCAGATCGCTCCCGTCCGCATCGATGCCCTGCCCGATCTCGGCAAGCGGCCCGGTGCCGCCGACCAGGTTGTAGTCGCCGGCGATCACCGCAGCCATCGCGCCCGACTCGTCGAACTCTGCGCCGATCATTTCTGCGATACCCCGGGCCTCCGCGCTCCGCAGCATGTCCTCGCGTCCGCCGACCGAGCCGCAGCATTTCAGGTGCACGCTCGAGATCACCACGGGCCCCGCCGGCGTGTCGACGAAGGCGCTCGCCGCCCGCACCGTCCGGTCCTGCCCCTCGGGCGTCACGGTCACCGCGTCGGGCCCGAAGCCGGCCGACTCGAACCGCGTCACGACCGCAACGCCCCGGCCCTCGCTCGTGAAGGCCCGCCACCTGCCCGCGATAGGCAACTCGCGGTTGAACCACGCCTCGAGCGACTCGGGCGTCTGGTCGTACCACTCCTGCACGCACACGATGTCGGGGTCCGTCGCCCGAAGGATCCGGCTGAACGGGCCCGGGTTCTCCACCGGCGACGAGTTCTCGACGTTGTACGCCAGCAGACGCATCGAGCCGAGTGACTTGCCCGGCACGGACGCGCTCACCCGCTTCGGGCCGACAGATGCCGGCGCGAGGTCGACCTCGAACGGCTCCGCGCTCGCAAGCAGCCGGCCACCCGAGCCGAACACGGCCACACGGCCCATCACCGATCCGTCGCTCAAAAGCCCGTCCCGTGGCAGCGATGCCTCACCAGCGAGCGACCGGATCAGATGCCGGCCGACGCGGACCTCGAACCACTCCGACGCGTGCGTCGGAGCCATCAGGATGTCGAGCGCCGCCGCGGGAAGCTCGACCACCTCGCCCGACTCCGCGAACGCTTCGACACGCGTGCCGAAGCCGGGCTCACCCTCATCGTTCGGGGGCGAAAACGTCACAGCCAGATCGACCCCCAGCCCCCCGGCCGGGTCGGGCTGCCCGGTGCCGGTGTCCGCGTCGACGTCGAGCTGCAGCTGGACCGTCTCGGTGTCAGACTGCAGCGTGACGAGCCGATCCGCCTTGAATCGCAGGTAGAGGTAGTGCTGATCCGCGACAGCCGCCGCCGTGGTCGGCCAGTCAGAGACGTCCCCATCGACGGCGACGGTCATCACCGGCGCGTCGAGAACGCTCGATGCCCGGGCCTCGGGGGAGGGCCTCGGGTCCGGGCCGCCGCCAAAGAAGCAACCGCCCGACACCGAGGCCGAGAGCATCACCAGCGGGAACACGAGGCTGCCCCATCGGGTTCGCCTCGAAAGAAAGCGTGCGACATGCCGGGCGATCACTGCGGTGGTTCGTTGCGTCATGCCGGTACTATCCCCGGGTCGGGTGCCCCGTGCAAGCGGGCGAGGAAGACGCTTGTCGCGCACCTTGCCCTTTACTCGGCCCCATCCGTCGCCCGGCCTGTCGCCGGACCCGTCGCCGGACCCGTCGCCGGACGGGGGCACGAACGAGCACCGAAGAGGCCCGATCCCGGAGCACCACGCCTTGACGCAGCCGAGCAGCGAACCCGATCGCACCCCCCTCGCCTCGTGGCAGGACCGCCTCCGCGAGGTCACGCTCATGATGCGTGAGCTCAGCGAGCAGACCGAGCCGCAAGAGATGGTCAAGGCCTACCGCAACAGGATCGGGAACCTCTACCCGGTCGACGCGTTCGTCGCGCTCAGCACGCGAGATCTCGAGGCGCCCCGCTTCCGCGTCACCCGGGCGTCGGTGTGGCAGACCGAGCTCGATCCCTGGCAGAATCGGAGCAAGCTGCCGATCTACGACCGGGGCCTGCTGCACGACCTGATCTACGCCGGCGAGCCCGCGTACATACCCCTCGTCGACCTCTCGCCCGATGATCCGGCTCACGAATTCCTCGCCGGCAAGCGTTCGATCGTCGCGATCCCCAACTACGACGACGGTGTCGCGAAGAACATGGTCGTCATGGGCCGCGACGAGCCCGAAGGCTTCGACCCCGCCGAACTGCCCGACATGGTCTGGCGGACCAACCTTTTCGGCCGCGCAACGCACAACCTCGTGCTGAAGCGCGAGCTCGACGTCGCGTACGAGCGAGTCGACGCCGAGCTGAAAACCGTCGCCGAGATCCAGCGGTCGCTCCTGCCCGCGGAGCTCCCCAAGATCGAGCAGCTCGACATCGCCGCCCACTACGAGACCTCCGCCAGAGCCGGCGGCGACTACTACGACATCTTCCCGCTCGCCGACGGACGCTGGGGCTTCCTCATCGCCGACGTCTGCGGCCACGGCACGCCCGCCGCCGTGCTCATGGCGATCACGCACGCCCTCGCCCATACCGCGCCGCACGAGTGTCTGTCCCCGGGCAAGCTGCTCGAATACGTCAACGAACGGCTCGTCAACCGCTACACCGACAACGGCACGTTCGTCACCGCGTTCTACGGCGTCTTCGATCCCGCCGACCGCTCGTTCACCTACGCCTCCGCCGGGCACAACCCGCCCCGCGTCAAGCGGTGCTCCGACGGCAGCATGTTCATCCTCAATCAGGCGCAGTCGCTCCCGCTCGGCATCATCGCCGGCACCGAGTTCCCCGAAGCGCGGGCCGAGCTCATCCCGCACGACCAGGTCGTGCTGTACACCGATGGCATCACCGAAGCGTTCAACGACAACGACGAGCTCTACGACGTCGCGAGGCTCGACGGCGTCCTCGCCAACTGCGGCATCGACGCGGATGCGATGATCCAAAGCGTGCTCGAGAGCGTCGAAGACTTCACCGCGGGCCGACCGGCGGACGACGACCGCACGATCGTTGTGCTGAAGGTGCGATAGAGCCGCGGCCCGGGCGACCCGTTCTCCAGATAGCCCGGCTTGATTACGCGTGCGCGGCTTCGCCGGCGGCGATCGTCAGATCGGTCGTCGGCAGCTCGGGCCGCAGGAAGAAACGCTCGTCGCTCGAAGAGAACGGCTGCAGCTCGTCGTACCAGCTCGCTTCCGGGTCGTACTTGGCAAAGAACGGCCTCCGCACGAGCGACGGGTCGCGGGCCTGCAAAAACTCCAGCGCAAACGCCTTCTCCCCCGCGATCTCCGTGACGCCCAGCACGTGGCACTTGCCCGGGAAGCAACTCATCGACGGGCCGCGGACGGTGCGGGCCGTGCCCGGCACACGCTGGTAGGCCTTCCGGAAGATCTCCCAGCATTCTGCCAACGGCAGCTCGAAGTAGCTCTTCGCGCCGGTATCGCGCTCGACGAACATGTAATAGGGAATGCACCCGAGCTGCGTGCCGGTGAGCCAAAGCTTCGCCCACGTGTCCGCCGAATCGTTGATATGCCGGATCAGCGGGCTCTGCATGCGGATGTTCGCGCCCGTCGAGCGGATCCGCTTAACGGCCTCCTGCGCTGTCGGCGTCGCGAGCTCTACCCAGTGGTTGTAGTGGCCCATGAGCGCCACCTGCTTGCCCGCATCGGTGATCCGCTCGAAGAGCCGAAGCATGTCGTCGGCATCGGCGTCCGAAACAAACCGCTGAGGCCAGTACGCCACGCTCTTCGTGCCGATGCGCACCGTCCGCACGCTCTCGACATCGAGGATCTCGTCGACGTAGGTCGCGAAGACCTTCGTCCGCATGATCATCGGGTCGCCGCCCGTAAACAGCACGTCGGTCACTTCGGGGTGCTGCTCAAGGTAGCGCCTGAGCTGGCTCGCTTCTTTGTTGGCAAACTTCAGGTCATCGTCGCCCACGAACTGCGCCCAGCGGAAGCAGAACGTGCAGTACGCGTGGCACGTCTGGCCGTGGCTCGGGAAGAAGAGCACGGTCTCGCGGTACTTGTGCTGCATCCCGGGGATCGGCTCGCCGTCGACGTGCGGCACGTTGTGCGTCATCTGGCCCGCGGGGTGCGGGTTGAGCTTCTCTCGGATCGGCCTCGCCGCGGCTTCGAGCTGCTTCTTGTCCGCGCCGGCGTGCACTAGCCGCCGCATGCTCTGGAAGTCGTCGTCGTCGAGCATCGCCGCCATCGGGAAGGTCAGCCTGAACATCGGATCGTCAGGGACCCGGTCCCAGTCGATCAGCTCGTCCATGACGTATGCGTTTGTCCGGAATGGGAGCACGGCCGACACGGTCATCACCGCGTCCCGCAGATCCGGATCGAGCGCCTGCCACTGGGGCAGCTTGTCGATATTCGCCCGTGTCACGGCGCGGTACCGCGGTGCGGCAACCTCGGGGTGGCTGTCTTGGACCATGCGTGGTTCCTCTGCCGCTCAGCGGGCCGCCCCTCGCGGCCCGCGGTGGCTCCGCCGAGCGGTGATCCGCCGGCGGTCCGGGCCCGCAAAGACAAACGCGGCCCCACCAGACGCCGCGTGCAAATACGCCCGCGTCTATCGGATAATAGGCTCTTCAGGCCGCGAGCCTCTTTGGAGGCTGCAGCGAGCGCCGGGCAGCGTCGAATTCGTCCGCCACCTCGACAAACGCCTCGACCACGCACGGATCAAAGTGAGCCCCCGCGCCCTCTTCGATGATCGTCCGTGCCTGGTCGTGGGGCATCGCGGGCTTGTAAACACGCTCGCACGTCAGCGCGTCGTACACGTCGGCGACCGCGACAAGACGCGCCGAGAGCGGGATCTCTTCGCCGCTCACTCCGTCCGGATAACCACCGCCGTCCCAACGCTCATGATGGCGGAGCGCGATATCGATCGACATGTCGAGCAGCGCATCGTCGCCGACCCGCCGGCGGATGCTCAGCAGCGTCGACGCGCCGATCACCGCGTGCCGTTCGACGATCGCCCGCTCCGCGTCGTCGAGCTTGCCGGGCTTGAGCAGCACCCGATCGGGGATACCGACCTTCCCGATGTCGTGGAGCGACGCCGCGAGCCGCAGGTTCGCGATGAACGGCCCATCGATCTCGGGGCGATCCGTGCTCATCTGCTCTGCGAGCATCACCGCGTAGCGGCAGATCCGGTCGAGGTGGTGCCCGGTATCCGAATCGCGGTAGTCGGCGAGCTTCGCGAGCCCGTAGATCATGCCGTCACGCGTCCGCAAGACCGCCGCCGCCTGCGAGCGCATCTCCCGAGAGAGCCGCGCGTTCGCCGCTTCGAGCCGCCGCCCGTGCAGCGAGATCA
>JBCBNT010000049.1:0-23283 GCA_039821685.1 Planctomycetota bacterium
AACCAGACGCTCGGCGGATAAACCCGAGCCCGCCCGCTCACGCGAGCGGCTCGCAGACGGAACCCATTCCAGTGAGAGAATGCCGGGTCACGATCGTGAATCGCCTCGGGCTGCATGCGCGGCCGGCGATGTCGTTCGTGGCCCGGCATTCTCTCACTGGAATGGGTTCCGTCTGCGAGCCGCTCGCGTGAGCGGGCGGGCTCGGGTTTATCCGCCGAGCGTCTGGTTGTCCGCATCGTCGAGGAGCGTGCGCACTTCTTCGACGGTGCTCGCCTGCCGCAGGAATCGCCGGAAGATCTCCTTGCTGAGCTGCTTGAAGATCGCCTCCATGGCTTGCAGGTGCTCCTCGGGCCGCTCTTCGGGGCTGAGCAGCAGGAAGACCGAGTAGACCGGCTGCCGATCGAGGGCGTTGAAGTCCACGCCCGGCTGGCTCAGGCCGATCGCGGCGGTCATCTTCTCGACGCCGGTGTGCTTCACGTGCGGCACCGCCACGCCCCGGCCGAACCCGGTCGAGCCCTTCTGCTCGCGGTCGAGCACGCGCTTGATCAGGTCGTCGCGGCTCGACGCCTCGGCCGCCCCCGACGCGATCAGCAGCTCGACCATCTCCGCGATCACGTCGTCCCGCTGGGTCGAGGCCAGCGACGTCGAGATCGCCGCCTCGGGAACGAGTTCGCTCAGCTTCATCGTCATCCGTTCTGCTCCAACGCGCGGCCCAACGCCCGGCATCATCCCCGCGGATGGTGGCTGCCCAGCTTGAGCTTCTCCTTGAAGTCCGTCAGCTGCCGGGCGCACTTCTGCACGGCAGCATCGATCGCCAGGTACAGGTCATCGCCCGTCGCGTGCGACACGAAGTCGTCGTGCTTCTCCGCGTCGACGGTGAGCTCGACCTCGAATTCGGCGTGGGTGTGGTCGCCCTGCTTCTTCAATCGGACCGTGATCTGCTGGATGCCGTCGTAATACCGGGTGAGCTTGCCCGACTTCTCCTCGGCGTGCAGCCTGATCGGATCCGTCACCTCAAGCCCGAGCCCCACGACGTCTACCCGCATGCGAAGTCCTTTCCACCGCACAGGCCTGGTCGGCCTTCGTCGACAACCCACCATCGCCCGAACGAGCGTTTCCATTGGTCGAACGTGATGCTAGGTCGGCCGATCGCCCTGCTCATCGCGGCCCGGTACGGGCACCGGGGCATCGCTCTCGGGCACGCCGGCCCTCACGCCCTGCTCGCCGCTGCCGCCGTTCGGCACGTGCAGCTGCGGCACGCCGGTCGCGGCCGGCATCTGGTGCTTCTCGGGCACCAAAACGCCCGCGGTGATCACAAACCGCAGCGCCTGATCGATCGTCATGTCCACGTCCACGCAGTCGGCGGCGGGCATGTTGATCGTGAAGCCGGTAAACGGCGTGGGGCTGGTCGGGATGAAAACGCTGAGCACCTTGGTCCCGGCCTCATCCGCGACCGGCTTGAGCGAACTCGACGTGACCAGCCCGACCGTCCAGATCCCCTTCCGCGGGTACTCGACGAGCACGACGCGGCTGAACGCCATTTTCGAGTCACCCATGATCAGGTCGACGACCTGCTTCACGTGCGGGTAGACCTGCTTGAAGCCTGGGATCGCTCGAAGGAGACCCTCGATCCTGGCGTAGAACCAGCGTCCGACGAACGAGCCGAGGAGCCGGCCCGCGAGGTAGAGCAGCGTGATCGCGATCAGCAGCCCGGTCAGGTCGAGCACGCCGAAGGCCGAGTCCTTCCAGATCTCGCGGAGCTTCTGCCGGCGGATCTGCCGGACCACCGTCTCGTCGCTCGCGTCGCGGAGGAGCAGGTTGTCCGACGCTGCGCGGAACGGCTCGATGTCATCGGGAGCCACCGCCGGCCAATCGATGCCGACGCGGGGAACAACCTCGACGATCGCGAGCCGAACGCCGCGATTGATCGGCTCGGCGACGTTCGCGAACAAGAACGTGAACGCCTGAAACAGGAGCCAGAGGGTGACAATCGACGGCAAGAGCACCGCCAGGCCGCGCACGAAGAACTTCCTGAAATCGCCCCAGAATGTATGGTGGTTGTTCGATCGGCTCATTTCGATCGGCTCATTGCTGTCGGGAAGTAGGTGGTTCGAAGCATGGCTTCGGCGACGCGTTGTCTCCGCCGCGAGGAACGTCCGAGAGCCGACCGATCAGCCTCAAGGCCCGAGGTCCGGGCACGCGGGGTGCGGAAAGTGGGCCCGGCTGGATTCGAACCAGCGACCTCACCCTTATCAGGGGTGCGCTCTAACCAACTGAGCTACGAGCCCGGGCGGTTGCGAGTCTAGGCGAGCGAAGGCGTTCCGTCCGCGCGCTTTCCAAGACCCATCTGCAACGCGGACCGGGGCAAAGACCTCGCTCGTGAGAGGCATCTATCGCGATCCGACGCCCCGACGCCGCAGCGCCGCGATATCTCGCCTCCGCGATGCACGGGTGCCGCGATGCAGCGGCTTGGCAGCCTCCGCATGTCAGGGTTGCATGAATCTCGGACCATTCCAGATAGGAGACGAAACGCTCTGCCGACATCTCGCGAAGATCATGGATGCGGGCAGGAACAGCCTATCGGGGAGGTTCCCCCTCGCGTTTCGAAGTACTCCCCGATAAACTGAGCGTGGCAAGACAAGCACGCTTACGAAAGATCGATGCGGCGCTCCGAGACGTTTCTTGACCGGAAACTGTTTCGCATCTGTTTGCTGCCTCGATCAGCACATTCATCCCCCCCTGAGAGGAGATAAGACATGATTCGCCTGACCACGACCGCTGCCGCGTTGCTCACCGTTGCCGGTTCCGCTTCCGCCCAGTTTGCGCCCGGCAGCTTGCTGTACATCAGCAACAGCCGGACCGCCGGCGGGACCGACACGATCAACGCTCTTGACTACAGCTCGCTGAACTCATCGCTGCTGTACACGTTTGCCCCCGACACCCAGAACAACAACAGCCGCGGCGGTCTCGACCGCGGGCCGAACGGCGAGTTTTACGTCGGCAGCACGAACCGTCCGCCGGTGGACCCGTCGACGACCTCGATCGCACGAATCGACGACCTGTTCGGCACCCCGACCGAGACGCAGTTCGCGATGAACCCCGAGCTTCAGTCCGTCAATGGCATCGAGTACGACGCTTTCACCGACAGCGTCCTCGTCCTCAACAACCCCGGATCGAACGGGGTCATCCCGCGTCAATTCGAGGGACTGCAGTCGTACGACCGCGCCAGCGGCGCATTCCAGGGCGTTCCCGTCCCGGACAACGGCCAGCCGATCAGCGGCCTGGGTGGCGGCTTCGTCCCCACCAACCGCGCACCGGGCCAGTATTACTTCGGATCCCAGACGGGAGGCCTCGGCTTCGACGGCAGTCTCCCCACCAACGGATCGCAGAGTTCGGCGGTCATCGCGAGGGTCACCTTTGATGATCCCGGCAACCCGCTCTCGAACACAACCGAGACGGTCATCGATCTCGCACCGGCGAACACCGGCGCCGAGTTCCTCGGCCTGCTCGCGGGCATGACGGTTCTGCCAAACGGCAACATCGTCTTCCTCGAAAACAACAGCTTCAACATCTGGGAGGTCGTGCTCGATGCCAACGGCGACTTCCAGAGCCTTGAAGTCCTCTTCGATGGCAGCGATGTTGCTCGCTCAGAGCGTTCGCTCGGCCGCACGATCATCTACAACGAATTCACAAACAAGCTCAACTACACGGAGTTCGTGCAAGACGGCACCACGCTTCAGGATATCGTCGAGATTAATCTCGACGGCACGGGCCGTCGTGTGCTGGCGTCAAGCCTGTCTGACGTTGGCTCTCTTGTCGCGATCCCGGCGCCCGCCTCGGCTGCCCTGCTGGGCCTGGGCGGCCTCGCCGCGATCCGCCGCCGTCGCTGATCGGCACACATCCCCATGCACGGGGATCCACCTGTTCCTTCCGGGGGCTCCGCTCACGCGGGGCCCCCGCTTTTTTGCAAGCTATCCTTCGGGCATGAACAACACCGAACCGCCAAGCGTTGAAATGGGCCCCATCGGACAGATGATGAAGGACGGCTGCTGGGACCTGCACCAGGCCGCCGAAAACGGCGTCGTCGCCAAGGGCCTCATCTCGGGTGAGCTCAGCAAGGCCGACTTTGCCGCGCTCGCGGGCCAGATGTACCTCTTCAACCGTCGGCTTGACGAGGCTGTGAAGACCCACCGCGATACACAGCCGTCGCTCAAGGCGCTGATCGACGACGAGCAGCTTCAGACACCGTATTACGAAGCCGACCTGCCCGAGCTAGGCATGGACGCGTCGGCCCTCACGCCCGGGGCTGGCACAGCGACCGCGATCGCGCTGGTCGACCGCGTCGAGCGGGAGAACCCCGCGAACCTGCTCGCCTTGCACTACGTCCGCGAGGGCGCGAACAACGGCAACCGGTTCGTCGCCCGCAAGCTCATGCAGGTGTGGGGGCAGCAGGACCTGTCGGGCATGAAGCACCTGGACCCCTACGGCGACGCCCAGCGGGCCAAGTGGGACGCGTTCAAGGAGACGCTGAACGGCTTGTCGCTGACCGATGAAGAGAAGCTCGCGCTCGTCGCGACGGGCCGGGAGATGTTCCAGGCGATCATGGCGATTCACGGCGACGTCGAAGCAGGTGCCGCGACCGCGTGATTCCCGCACGCCCCGCCCCGCCCGCTCGCCGCGGCGGTGGTCGGGTGCCCAGCCGCAGCCTAGAATGGAATGATTCTAAAAAACCGCTCGGCGGCGGTCGTCCCATCCGGAGGTATCTCATGGACCAGGCACAGCTGGTGGAAGCACTCAACAACGATCTCTCTCTCGAATACACGGCGATGCTGCAGTATCTGACGTACGCCGCGAAGGTCAGCGGGCCGTCGCGTCTCGAGCTCAAGGAGTATTTCGAGAGCGAGGTTCCCGACGAGACGGGGCACGCGCAGTATCTCGCGAACAAGATCGTCGCGCTCGGCGGGGAGCCGACCACGACGGTGAAGCCCGTTCCTCCGGCCAACACGCCGAAGGAAATGCTCGAGGCGGTGCTCGCTGCCGAGACCGATGCGCACAACCGCTACGCGGAGCGTTCAGAGCAGGCGGCGGCCCTGGGCATGAAGGGCCTGCAGGTGCAGCTCGAAGACATGGCCCGCGACGAGAGCGAGCACCGCGACGAGACCAAGCGGATCCTGCTCCGCTGGGACAGCTAAGCCTTCGCTTGAGGCGGTGCGTCCGAAGTGTCTTCGTCGGGCGGCTGCTCATCGAGCGGCACGTTCTTCGTCCTCGCCTCGACTTCTGCCTCTGTGAGCAGCTCGCTTTCGCTCGAGGCCACGACCGCGGCGACCATGCAGTCGCCCGTGACGTTGCAGCTCGTTCGGCACATGTCGATGATCCGATCGACGCCGAGGATGACCGCGATGCCTTCGAGCGGGATGCCCACCGATTCGAGCACGATGACCAGCATGACGATGCCCACGCCCGGCACCGCGGCCGTGCCGATGGATGCGAGCGTCGCGGTCAGCACGATGGTCAGCTGATCGCCGAGCGTGAGGCTGAGCCCGTACATCTGCGCGATGAACGCGGCGGCGACGCCCTGGTACAGCGCGGTGCCGTCCATGTTAATCGTCGCGCCGACCGGGATGACAAAGCTCGAGATGTCTTCCTCGACGCCGAGCCGCTTCTCGACGCACTCCATGGTGACCGGCATCGTCGCGCCCGAGCTGGATGAGCTGAACGCGAGGAGCTGTGCAGGGCTGATCGCTCGGAAAAACCGGCCGTATTTCACCGGCGTCAGCGCGCGCAGCACGGTCGGATACACGACGAACATCATCAGCGCGAGGCCCAGCACCGCTGTCAGGCAATACGCAACGAGCTTCTGCAGCACCTCGACACCGAGATCGGCGATGACCGTCACGATGAGCGCGAACACCGCGAAGGGCGCGATCAGCAGCACGATCTCGACGATCTTGATGGTGATCTTTGTCATGCCGTCAAAGATCCGGATGACGGGGCTCGCGTCTTCGCGCGGGATGAGCGTCAGCGAGATGCCGACCAGGAGCCCGACCACGACGACCTGGAGCGTGTTCCCCGCGGCCATCGCGGCGAAGGGGTTGGTCGGGAAGATGTCGAGCAGGATCGACCACGTGGTCCGCGCGTTCTGCTCGGCTGCGGAGTCGATCCTTGAGTCGGCGCTGGACCGCTGCTCGGAGGCGAGCTGCTCGCGCACGTCTTCGGGGAACCCGTTGCCGGGTCCGATGATGTTCGCCGCGACGAGCCCCACGGAGATCGCCACGGCCGTGGTCGCCAGATAGATCGTGATGGTCTTCACGCCGATCCGGCCGACCTTGGCCGTGTCGTTCAGGCTCGCGATGCCCGCCGCGAGGCTGAAGAGCACGATCGGCACAGCGATAAACCGCAGGCCGTTCATGAACAGATCGCCGACGAACTCGGTCGCGTTCCGCACAAAGACCGCGGCGTGCGCGACAGCACCCGCTTGCTCGTTCGGGCCGCCCTCGGCTTTCGAATCCTGCATCGCCTGACCCGAGGCGATAAACGATGCCGGGTCATCGACACCCAGAGAGGACCATGTGTTATCGCTCCAGGCCAGGTTGATGACCAGGCCCACGACCACGCCCAGCACGAGGCCGATCAGGATCTTCCAGTGCAGCGCGAGGCCTTTGCGTTTGCTCACGGGTCGCCTCCAGATGTTCGGATCGCGTGACGCTTCAGCCTACGCTTTCTGCGTGAGCGATGCGGAACAGTTGCGGAGCGGGCGGGCGAGCGGCAAGCGGTACGACGCCTACCTCGATCGCCGACGCGAGCGGGCGAGCAAGAACGAACTGCACATTCCCGACCGCGGAGACGACGGCCCGGACCGCGGCGGCGCAACCCGGTACGCCCATCTGGGCCGGAAACGATCCCGGAACATCAAGCAGATCCTCGGGGCGTTCTGGCGCATCAGCCGAGGTCACCATGGCACGCTCATCGCCGCCCTCGCCACGCTCAGCGTCTCGACGCTCATCGGCATGGTCATGCCCGCGTCGACCAAGATCGTCATGGACTTCATCTGGGCGGACACGCCGGGGCCCGAAGCGCTCGCCGAGTTCGTCCCGATCCCACGGAGGCCCGACGGCTCGGCAGACCGGGTCGCCATGCTCTGGATCGTCGGCGGCGGGATGATCGTCCTGACCTCCGTCGCCGTGCTGATCTCGATGTGGGGGCGCTGGCAGGCGACGCGGGTCACCAAGCGGCTGCAGGTTTCGTTTCGGCGCACGCTGTTCGAGCACGCCGTGCACCTGCCGCTGCACCGGGTGCAGGCGATCAAGTCGGGCGGCGTCGCGTCCATCCTCCGCGAGGACGCCGGCGGCGTGGGCGAGCTGGTCTTCAGCCTGATCTACAACCCCTGGCGCGCGATCACCCAGGTCGCCGTCACGCTCGTCATCCTCGCCGCGGTCGAGTGGACCATGCTCGTCGGTGCGCTCTTCGCCGTGCCGGTGATCTGGATCACGCACCGCACGTGGATCGGCCGGATCAGGCCTATTTACCGCGACGTCCGTGGCTCGCGCACCGCGATCGACTCGCACTCGACCGAGGTCTTCGGCGGCATGCGCATCGTCCGGGGCTTCAACCGCTGGCAGGGCGAATCGCAGCGCTTCGTCGGCGAGAACCATTACATGGTCCGCCAGGAGATCCTCGCGTGGTGGTGGTCGCGCTCGGTCGAGATCGTGTGGGCGCTGCTGATCCCCGTCGCCTCCACGGCCGTGCTGGTCTACGGCGGGTGGCGCGTCATCTCGGGCGAGCTCACGCCGGGCGATGTGATCATGTTCGTGACGTATGTCGTCATGCTGCTCGGGCCGCTCGAGGCGCTCGCAAGCAGCGCGACGCAGATGCAGAACAACCTGAGCGCCCTCGATAAGACGCTCGATCTGCTCGACGAGCCGCGGGAGTTCGCCGAGTCGGATAAGCAAGACTCTTCGCCCGTGATCGAGCTCGATCGCGCGATGGTGCAGGGGGCCGTCGACATCTCGAACGTGACCTTTGCCTACCCGACCGCGGGCTCGGCCGACGAGCCCACGCCCGTGATCACCGACCTCTCGCTCGCGATCGAACCCGGCGAGACGATCGCGCTCGTCGGCCCGTCGGGCGCAGGCAAAACCACGATCTGCAACCTCGTCGCCCGCTTCTACGACCCGAGCAGCGGCTCGATCCGATTCGACGGCACCGACCTCAAAGACATCGACGTCGACTCGTACCGCCGGCTGCTCGGCATCGTCGAGCAGGACGTCTTCCTCTTCGACGGTACGATCGCCGAGAACATCGCCTACGCAAAGCGGGACGCGACCGAGGCCGAGATCCTCCGCGCCGCGGAGCTCGCCAACGCCCACGAGTTCATCGTCGAGACCGATCACGGCTACGACGCGCTCATTGGCGAGCGGGGCGTCAGGCTCTCGGGCGGCCAGAAGCAGCGGCTCGCGATCGCGAGGGCGATCCTTGCCGACCCGGCACTGCTCATCCTCGACGAGGCGACCAGCAACCTCGATAGCCGGAGCGAATCGCTCATCCAGCGGTCGCTGACGGACCTGATGAAGGGCCGAACGAGCATCGTGATCGCGCACCGGCTCAGCACGATCCGCCACGCCGACCGCATCGCCGTGCTCGAGAAGGGCAAGCTCATCGAGCTCGGCACGCACAGCGAGCTGCTCGAGCGCGACGGCCTCTACGCCGCCTACCTCCGCATGCAGCTCAACCCCGAAGAAACCCAGGGCGTCGAGCTGCTCGGCTAAGACCGATCAGCCGCCGCAGCCCCGGTTGAAGTTCGCGATCCAGCTCGAGAAATCCAGCGGGGAGATGATGCCGTCGCGGTTCTGATCCGCCGCGCTCGCGTTGTTGTTGTACGCGAGAACCCAGCTCGTGAAGTCACGCGAGTCGAGCAGACCATCGCCATTGACATCTGCGACGCAGCTCACGCCCTGGAACTCGACCGCGCCGATATCGATCGGCTCAGGCCCGACCTGCTGGTTCGCCAGGCCGATATCGTCGACGACGCGGGGCATGCCGTCGAGGTCGAGGCGGATCGGCGGGGCATCGACGGGGCGAACACCGAACCCGCGGTCGATCAGCGCCGAGCCGGGCGCGGGCCGGTAGTCGTTGTCTTCGAGCGTGAAGGGCAGGTTGTCGGGCCCGGCCCGATCAACGAAGCCCGGATCGCCCTGGTACAGCTCGCCCAGCACATCGACGCGGGCGGCCGAATTCGCGAATCCTGCGGCACCGTTCGAGAAGAAGCTCTGCACGACCACGGCCGACGAGCCCACGCCGATGCCGAGCGAACCGCTCGCATCGATCACCGACGACTCGATCAAGACATCCCCACCGTTCTCTGCGGACACCGCAAAGCTCGGCGGCTGGACCGGAGCCGCGATCGTGCAGTTTCGTATGTCCACGATGCTCGAATCCACCCGCGTCAGACCGCCTATGAGAGAATCGCGGATCGACACGAAGCTTTCATCAAACACCGAGAGATCGCCGGCGCTGAACGCCGGGTTTCCGAGGGGTGTCAGCGTGGTGCGCTCGATCGATCCGGAGGCACCGGAAACGTCGATCTGCTCGCCGCGCTGCTCAAACCCGGATACAACGGTGTTGCGGAGGAAGCGGCTGTCACGGATCTCAAACGGAATCTGGAGCGAGGCACCGCCGCCGATGACCCATGACGTGTTGTCGATCGCGTCAATGCGTGAGAGAACGCTCGTATCAGCGATCGCCCCGCCGCGGGTCCCTGCCATGTTGTCGACGAGCGTCGAATCCTCAAGCAGGGTCGCTCCCCAGACGGCGCCGCCGATATCGGCCGAATTACCCGAGAAATCACTGTCGCGGACCGTGACAGCCCCAGCGATTGCGCCGCCCCGCTCGCTTGCGTCATTGCGATCGAAGTCGATGAAGCGGAAGCCACCGACCGAAGCTGCGGCTGCTCCGCCGTCTCCATCAGTCGCAGAATTCATCCGAAAGACTGCATCAGATACAGTCACCTCGACATCCGACGACGCGAACAGGCCACCTCCCGCTTCGGCTTGATTCTCGATCAGATCCGTGCGCTCGACGTGAAGCTCGTACGGGGGAAACGACACGAACGAGCGGCCGGCAAAGACGGCCCCGCCGAGTCTCGCCTCATTCTGGAGGAAATCTGATGAGTCGATCTTCGTCATCGATGATGTCGAGTAGACAGCGCCACCGAGATCGCCTTCGCAGCGTTCAAAAACCGAGCCGGATATCACCAGCGACGACACCCCGGCTGCGATCGCCCCACCGTTGCCGTTCGCGCTCCGAATCCTTGATTGGTTTTCGAGAAACACCGTCCGCTCCACACTGACGTTGCCGGTGTTCGGCTGCGTCGTCTGTACGCTGCCCGCGTTGATTGCCCCGCCAAAAAAGTTCGAGCTATTGTCTTGAAACAAGCAATCTTGAACGATCAGATCGCCGTCAACGTGACGAAGTGCACCCCCGCTCCACGTTGCCGTGTTGTCGACGAAGTCGCTGCGTTCGATGAGCAGCGAGACGCTTCGCGCGAACACCGCGCCGCCGTCCCTCGCTGATCCACCGACGAACCGGCAATCGGTGATGCGCACCGCGGCGTCGGGCTCGGCTTGCACGCTGATCGCCTGATCACCCAAAAACGTCAGGCTCTCGAAGACCGTGCCTCGCGCAAGGTTGGTGCCACGGAGTGCCCGAAACGGTCCCGACCCGAGGACCCTCGTGCCCGTCAGCACCGGCGCCGAGTTCACCTCGATGATCGGCCCGCCGCCCAGGCCCCGCAGCGTCGTGACGAATCCGCTCGTCGGGTCGCGCGCATCCGGGTTGCCCGGGCTCATGAGCCCGCCGAACCCGCCGCGGAGGACCATGCCCGAGATCACGCCGCCGTACCGCTCGATCACCAGCGGCTCCGCCAGATCACCCAGATAGTCACCGCCCGCGATCCGGATCTCTCCCCGTGCCCCGCCCAGCACCTCGGCGAGCCGCACCGCTTCCCGGAGGTCGTTGAGCGCGGTGTTCCAGCTCAGCCCGTCGCCCCCGTCCGGCGCGTCGTCATCGACAAACACGTGGATCTGCGCAGCGGTGCTGAGCGACGCCGTCGCTGCGAGAATCGAACCGAGCCGAGCGATTGGCATGGTGGGCCTCCCAGCGCGCGACCCGGTTGGTCGGCGTCCGGAGAGACAATCGAACTATTTCAGTGCCTGAAGCCAGAAGCGAGAGCACGAAGAGGCCGCCGCGCAATCCATGCGGATGACGAGCCTCACCCCAGCATCCGCCGCACGGCTTCAGAGGCGGTCGCGACACCGAGAGACATGCCGTGGCCCGTGAAGCCGCCGCAGAACCAGACCCACCCCGACTCGAGCCCTTCGACCGGCACGCTCTCAACGATCGGCAGCCCGCTGTGCGTGAAGCCCATCGTGCCCGCCCACCGCGCGACCACCCGGCCTCGCACGCCCAGCGTCCGCTCGGCCAGCTCTTCCAAAGCGGCCTGCATCGGCTCGGTCGGCTCGGCGCTCGTCGTCCTCTCCTCGGCCTCGAACCGTTTCCGCAGGCCGCCGACGACGACCCGGCCGTCGTGCGCCATGCGGATGTACTCGCCGCCGCAGTTCAGGTAGTAGCTCGCATCGAGCGACACGCCCGGCGCATCGATCGCCAGCATCTGGCCCCGGTTCGGCGTGACCCGGCCAGCCAACCCCGGCAGCAGATCACCCCCCCACGCATTGGTGCAGACAACCACACGCTGCGCATCCACGACGCCCCGCCTCGTCATGACCCGCACGCGCCGCTCGCCACCAGGGTCGGCAGAAGACTCACCTCCCGGCTCGAACCCAAAGACCTCCGCGCCCTCGAAGATGGGCGTTCGGACGCGCACGTGCGATGCCATCCGCGCGATCAGCTCCGCCGGGTTGATCGAGGCGTCGTTCGGGTTTTCGAGCGCGACCGCGGGCCGGAGCGTCGCCCACAGGCTGTCGCTGCCCGATGTCACGAGCCGCGCGTCGAAACCGTCTTCGTTCAGCAGCGCCGCCGATCGCGTCAGCAGCGCCGCCTCGGCCTCGCTCGTCGCCACGAGCACCGAGGGCACCCGCCTGAAGCTCGGAAGGTCGTGCGCACCGAACCGATCGCAGAGCAGCCGCAGGTTGTCCTCGGTGCGCTGCCAGAGCTCCCGCGCGGCGTCTCGCCCGAGCTGATCGACCGCAGCCGCGTAGCTGTCCGCGGCGCCGCGCATCAGATAGCCCGCGTTCCGCGACGACGCCCCGACGCCCGCCGTGCCCCGCTCGACGATCGCGGCGGTGCGCCCCAGCTCGGCCGCCGCGTCCGCCGCAGCAAGCCCGGCCACGCCCGCCCCAACGACGCACACGTCCACCCGCGCGAGCACGTCCGAAGCCAGCGACCTCGACCAGTAGCTGACGCTCACGACCGGATCCGGCCCGTCAGGCCGCTGGTCTTGATCGACACGCCCTTCAGCTGGCTCGCGAGCTGCTCGCGGTTCGGGGCGTAGTCCAAAGCCGTGTGCAAATCGACCGCTTCCTGCTCGACGAGCTCGGCGAGCGAATCGTTAAACGACCGCATGCCGTCGGCGCTGCTCGACCGCACGATCTGCGGCAGATCGGCGTCGCGGTTCTCGCGGATCAGCTCCCGCACCGGCGGCGTGACCCGCAGCACCTCCGTCGCGGGCACCACGGGCGTCGCGAAGCCCTCCACCGACGGCAGCAGCCGCTGCGCGCACACCGCTTTCAGGCTGGTCGACAAGCTGTTGCGGATGAAGTCCCGCTCCTCGGGCGGGAAGAACTCCAGAATCCGGCCGAAGGCCTGCTGCGTGTCGGCCGTGTGCAGCGTCGCAAACACCAGATGCCCCGTCTCGGCCGCCTGGATGCCCGAGAGCAGCGTCTCGCGGTCGCGCATCTCGCCGATGAAGATCACGTCCGGGTCCTGACGCACGACGTACCGCATCGCTGTCGGAAAGTCCGCGACATCGATCCCGATCTCGCGCTGGCTGATGATGCTTTTGGCCGGCGTAAACCGAAACTCCACCGGGTCCTCGATCGTGATGATGTTGACCGATCGCGTCTGGTTCACGTGCTCGATCATCGCAGCCAGCGTCGTCGACTTTCCCGAGCCGGTCACGCCGCACACGATCACCAGCCCCTCGTGCGCGCCGTCGACGATGTCCGAATAGACCTTGGGCAGGTTGAGGCTCGCGTAGCTCGGGATGTCCGCCTTCACGCGCCGGATCGCCGCGTGTGTGTGCCCGCCCGAGCGGTACATGTTCACACGGAACCGATCGCCGTCGGGCAGGTGCGTCGCGAAGTCGAGGTTGCCGCCGACCTCAAAGGTCTCGCGCAGCGCGTCGGGCACGATCGGGTCGAGCAGGTGGTCCGCTTCCTGCTCGGTCAACGGCTCGCCCTCGATGTGCTTGAGACGGCCGCCCACGCGGTAGGTCGGCTGCAGCCCGACCTTGATGTGCAGATCGCTCGCGTCGATCTGCCGCATCGCGCCGATCAGACGATGGATGGAATACGCCGTCATTGCGCCCCCCTTTCACGCCCTGCCTCGCACCGGCAGAGTGTACAAAGCCCCGCTGCTCACCGTCTGATGCCGATCAGGATGTCGTTCAGGTTTGTCCCCGTCGGCCCCGTGCGGAGCAGCGCCCCGGCCGAATCGAGCAGCGGATGGCTGTCGTGCGACGCCATCGCTCGGGCGCACGCCTCCGCCGCGGGCAATGCCCGACCCGTCAGCACCGCGCCGGCCGCGTCCGTCGGCCCGTCGATGCCGTCGGTCGCGATCCCGAGCACCGCCCACCCGCGCACGCCGCGGAGCGCATCGCCCGCTGTCAGCACCGCTTCCTGCACCGGCCCGCCGACGCTCCCCGCAGGCACGTCCGACACAACCGATTCGCCCCCGAGCACAACCGCGCCTCGCCCGCCTCGCAGACGATCGGCCACACGCTCGCCCCACGACCGCGCATCGCCAGCAACGCCCTCGTGCAATTCGATGCCCGCCTCACAAAGCTCCGGGTCACTCCGCAGACTCTCCGCCGCAGACCGCGCGACGAGACCATTGCTGGCCAGCACCGTGTGCGAGATCGAAGAGAGCCGAGCATCGCCCAGCTTGGGCGTCTCGCCGGCTGCCCGCTCGATCGCGCTATCCACGCTCGGCACGCGCACGGCATGCCGACGGAGAACGGCTGCCGCGTCAGCCAGTGTCGAAGGGTCCGCGGCGAAGGGCCCCGACGAGATCACGTCCAGCCGATCGCCCAGCACATCCGAGACAACCCCGACCGCAACGGGCCGGCCGCGCGACGCCACACCGAGCCTGCCGCCCTTCGCACGATCGAGATGCTTCCGAACGGTGTTGAGCTCATCGATCGTCGCACCGGATCGCATGAGCGCGTCGGCCACACCGCGGAGATCCTCGAGCGAGACGCCCTCGACCGGCTTCGCGACCATCGCCGACCCGCCGCCCGAGAGCAGCACCACCAGCGGCTCGTCACCCTCGGCGACGAATCGCAGCGCCTCATCCGCCGCGGCCTCACTCCTCGCAGTCGGCAGCGGATGATCCGAAGCCAAGACGCGTACCGATCCGGCTGCGCCGCCCGGAAACGTCCGCGCTTCCGACGTGAAACCTCGAGCAGACTCCTCCGGCGCGACCACGAGCCCGGCCGACACGCGCGCGCCCATGACACCGAGCCCGGCCCGCATCATGGTCACCCCGGCCTTGCCGATCGAGAGCACCCGCACCAGAGGCGATTCGGGGAATACGCCGCGGCAGAACATCGCGGTCGCGGCCGAGGGATCGGAGGCTGCAGCGATCGCGGCGAGCGCTCGGGCCAACGCGTCGTCCCGGGCGAAGACGGGCAGACGGATCGACGCGATCGGCCCGGCCTCGTGCGCGTGATTCCCGTCTTCAGCCACGGCCCAAGCCTATCACTGACCATGCTCACGCCCGGAGAAACCGCGCCCGCCTTCACGCTGCCCGACGCCGAGGGCCATGACGTCTCGCTCGCCTCGCTTATCGAAGCCGGGCCCGTGGTGCTTTACTTTTACCCGGCCGACTTCACGCCCGGCTGCACCGCTCAGGCGTGCATGGTCCGCGATCTGCACGGCGATCTTGCCTCGGCCGGCCTCCGAGTCGTCGGCATCAGCCCGCAGGGGCCGGAGTCTCACGCCCGCTTCGCTGAAAAGCACGAACTGCCCTTCACGCTGCTCTGCGATACCGACAAATCCGTCGCCAAGGCCTACGGCGCGACCTGGCCCTTCGGCCTCGCCTTCCGCAGGGTCAGCTACCTCGTCGACCGGGCCGGCACGATCAGCGACGCCGTGACCGCCGACCTCAGCATTGGTCGGCACCGGTCGTTCATCGAGCGGGCGATCGCGGCGGCGTCAGCCTGACCGCCTCGCCCTCGCAGCAGCAGACGACCTCGTCCGCCGCGCGCGGATCGATCGGCGCTCCCGAGGTAAACGCGCTGAACGCCGGCAGCACGATCACCTCGCCCGTGCGCACAAACGCCGGCACCCGCGCGCCCCGACCCACGCCGATGCTCGGGTGCACGTGGCCCGTCACGCTCGGGCCGGTCGCGTCTGCCGGGTCGTGAACAAAGCAGATCGGGCCGATCGTCAGCTCCGGGTCGGCCGTCTCCATGCCCCACGCGTCGAGTGCAGCGGGCAGCTTGTTGCCCCGCGCGTTCCGGTCGTGGTTGCCGACGACGAGGATGAACCCGCACCCGTGCCCGGCGCGCCACGCCGCGACCGAATCGATCACGTGGTCCTTCAGGCCGAGCCGCCCGTGGATCAGATCGCCGACGATGATCACCCGATCGGGGTTCGTGCGATCGATCGCGGCCGAGAGCCGGTCGAGGTCGGCCGCCATGGGGCCTGTCGGAACGGCTGCCCCTGCGGCGCGGAGCCCCTCGTCCTTGCCCAGGTGCAGGTCGGCGAGGGCGAGCGTGCGCGTGCGCGGCCACCAGAGCGTGCGCTCGGGCATCGCCTCGAGCGTCTCGCCCGCGAGATGGATCGTCTGATCGGTCACAGCATGTGCCCCGGGGGTCTCCGGCGGGCCGGGCCGCCGTTGGGAGCAGGCTCGCCCGCGTCGATCTCGAGAAACTGCCGCCGCATCTTGTCGACGCGGTCCGCGAGCGATTCGGTCGACATCTCGGCCGCGACGCGCTCGATCATGAGCGGGAAGCCGAGCGGCGTCGGGCGGTGGGTCACGCTGACGACCCGGTCCTGCTCCGCGAGCCGGCGCATCGTGCCGGCGAGCCGTGTCTGCTGAAACTGCCTCGCGAGCACCTCCCGGCGCGCCTGTTCCATGAGCATGTTGCCCGGATCAAACTGCTCGAAGACCTCGAAGATCAGCTCGGCCGACGCCTGGAGCTGCTTGGGCGCCCGCGGGCTGCCCGGGTACTGCTGGACGATCAGACCGGCGACCCTGGCGATCTCGCGGAACTGCCGGCGGGCCAGCTGGCCGACGTTCACCGATTCGAGCGTGTCCTCGAGCAGCCGATCGGTTGAGAACAGCTCGGATGACAGGTGCTCGTCGAACGGGAACGGGTCTTCGCAGAGCACCTCGAAGCCGTAATCGTTCACGGCGGTGGTGAAGGTTGCGGTCTCGAGCCGGCCGAGCCGGAGGGCGACGATCGCGGCGATGCCCGCGTGCACAAGCCGGCCGGCGAAGGGGAAGACGCACAGGTGCCGCCCCTCGCGGGTGTCGGTGATCTCGACGAGCGTCTGGTCTGCTTTGGGCACGCGGCTGAGCCTCGCCTGCGCGCCGATCACCGGGGCAACGGCGGAGAGCTCGGGGAGCGAGGCGTCGCCCGAGGCGACCTGCTCGATCGTCCGCCGCACGGAGTAGCCCAGCGACTCGGAGATCGGGAGCTTGGTCCCCGCCCAGTGCGGCGTGTGCCGGGTGCTGCCCGTTGCCGGGCGGACGAACGCGGTCATCTCTTTGATGCGCTCGAACCGCACGAGCCGCCCGCCGAAGATGAACTTCTGGCCCTTGCGCATCCGACTGATGAAGTTTTCCTCGATGTGGCCCAGCGTGCGCCCGCCGACGAAGCGGACCGAGAGCACCGCTTCGCCGGTGATGGTGCCGACGTTCATGCGATGGATCTGCGCGATGCGTTTGTCTGGAACGGTGCAGACGCCCTCGTGCTCGACGACCTTGTGGTACCGGGGGTAGGCCTTGAGCGTGTCGCCGCCGCGTTTGACGAGGTCGAGCGCCCAGTCGAACTCCTCGCGTGTGAGGTCGCGGTAGGCGTGGGCGCGACGGACCTCGTTGAAGAGCTCGTCGGGTCTGAACCCGCCGCCCAGGGCGCAGGTGACCAGGTGCTGCGCGAGCACGTCGAGCGGCTTCTCGTAGAAGTCGCGGTCTTCGATCTCCCCGAGCTCGATGGCGCGTCTCGCTGCGGCGATCTCGGCGAGCTCGAGAGCGTGCGTCGGCACACAGGCGATGCGGCAGGTCTCGCCCGGCCGGTGCCCGCTCCGCCCGGCGCGTTGGATCAGCCTCGCGATGCCCTTGGGCGAGCCGATCTGCATCACCCGCTCGACGGGCGCGAAATCGACGCCCAGGTCGAGGCTCGACGTGCAGACGACGAGCGTGAGATCGCCCGACTTGAGCCCGCCCTCGATCCGCTCCCGCTCGTCGCGATCGACCGAGCCGTGGTGCAGCGCGATCTGCTTCTCCCACGCGGGCCTGGCCTCGCGGATCGCCTGGTGCCAGAGCTCGGCTTGGCTCCGGGTGTTGCAGAAGATGAGCGTCGAGCGGCTGGGGTCGAGCCAGTCGAGCACGGGGCTCAGCATCCGCAGGCCCAGGTGGCCCGCCCAGGCGAGCTGGCCCGGCTCGCTCGGCAGGATGGCTTCGAGCTCGATGGGCCGATCGATCTGCGCGGTAACGAGCGTCGGCTCGTTGCCGACGCCGACCGCGGCCTGTGCTGCCAGATCCAGGTTGCCGATCGTGGCGCTGAGCGCCCAGACGCGCAGCTCTGGGGCGAACGATCGGAGCCTCGCGATCGCGAGCTCTGACTGCGTGCCGCGCTTCGAGCCGAGCATCTCATGCCACTCGTCGGCGATCACGCACCGCAGGCCCGCGAAGCGTTCCGGGGCGTCGGGGTAGGTCAGCAGCAGGCTCAGGCTCTCTGGCGTCGTAATCAGCACCTCGGGCAGGAGCTTCTTCTGCCGGGCGCGGAGCGACGAGCTGGTATCTCCCGTCCTGCTCTCGACGCGGATGGGCAGCTCGAGGTCGTCGATCGGTGCGCGGAGCGCTTTCTCAACGTCGCGGCTGACCGCGCGGAGCGGGGTGAGATACAGCACGCGGATGCCGGGCTCGGCGTCACCGGATTCGCGTTCGTCGATCATCTCGGCGAGGGCGCCGAGGTAGCTTGCGTACGTCTTGCCGGCGCCGGTGGGCACGTTGACCAGGCCCGACTCGCCCGCGAGGGAGGCGGCCCAGGTCTGCTCTTGGAACTCGTAGGGCGTCCGCCCGCCGGCGAGCATCCACTCGCGGAGGCGGCTCAGGCCGTGGCTGGCTGGTGCGATCGGACCCATAGACAAGAACGTATGCACGAACCCGCGGCGGGCACGCATGCGGACGCATCTGTCGGGTGCTCAGGGCGAACACGCCCGCCGATGGGCTCCGAAGCGGTCATCCTGCTCACGCACGCGGCGGCGACGTGGTTTCTCGTGGGCCTGATCTGGATCGTGCAGGTCGTGCACTACCCGCTGTTCTCGCTCGTGGGGGCGGACGGGTACGTCGCCTATCAGCGGTCGCACATGTCGCGGATCACGTGGATCGTGGCGCCGGCGATGTTTGTGGAGCTGTTTGTTGCGGCGGCGGCGGTCTGGGTCCTTGGTTCGGCGCTGTCCTGGATCGGGGCGGCGCTGCTCGCGGGCGTGTGGGGCTCGACGTTTCTGCTGCAGGTGCCGCTGCACGGCCGGCTCATCGGCGGGTTCGACGCGAACGCGCACCGCTTGCTCGTGATGACGAATTGGCTGCGCACGGCGCTCTGGTCAGCGCGGGGCGGGGTCGCCCTGCTCATGCTTGGGAAGATCTCTTTATGAAGACGATGGTGTGGTTTCGTTCTGACCTGCGCACGGCGGACAACGACGCGCTCTGGTGGGCCCGCCGCAACGGCGACGAGGGCGTGGTCGGCGTGTTCACCATCTGCCCCGAGCAGTGGCGCGAGCACGACTGGGGCCCGATGAAGGCCGACTTTGTGCGGCGATGCGTGATCGAGCTGCAGAAGTCGCTCGGCGAGCTGAACATCCCTCTGAAGATCGTGGTCACGCCGCGGTTCGAGGGCGTGCCCGAGGCGTTGCTGGAGCTTGCGCAAGCGCTCGGGGTCGGCGAGCTGCACATGGGCCGCGAGTACGAGGTGCACGAGCGAAAGCGAGACCGGCGCGTCGGGGACGCCTTCGAATCGGCGGGCATCTCCGTGGTGCGGCACACGAACAAGGTGCTCTACGAGCCGGGCGAGATCCGCACGAAAGAAGACAAGTGGTACAGCGTGTTCACGCCGTTTAAGAAGCGGCTCTACGCGCGGTGGGACGAGGAGACCCCCGAGGTGCTGCCGACGCCCGACGCCTGCGAGGCATTGGTCTGCGACGGAGATCGCGTGCCCGATCCCTACGAATGGAAGTCGTGGGGCTTCAATTTCGACGCGGACCATGCGACTCGGCCCGACCTCTGGCCCGCGGGCGAGTCGCACGCGATGGAACGGTTTACGAAGTATCTCAAGGGCGGCATGGACGAGTACAAGGCCCGCCGGGACGCTCCGGCGGATACCGGCGGCACGAGCGCGCTGAGCCCCTACCTGACCATGGGCTGCATCGGCCCGCGGCAGGTCGTGCACGCGTGCCTCGACGCGAACGGGCACGAGTTCTGGAAGGGCAGCAAGGGCATCGCGCACTACATCAGCGAGATCGTCTGGCGCGAGTTTTACCAGCACCTGCTCGTAGGATTCCCGCGGGTGAGCAAGGGTCGGAACTTCAACACCGAATACGACGGGCTGCGGTGGGCCGAAAACGACGAGCACTTCGCCGCGTGGAGTGAGGGGCGGACGGGCGTGCCGATCGTCGACGCCGCGATGAGGCAGCTCAACACCACGGGCTGGATGCACAACCGCTGCCGCATGATCGTCGCGATGTTCCTGACCAAGAACCTGCTGCTCGACTGGCGGCTCGGCGAGCGGTACTTCATGAACAAGCTCGTCGACGGGGACCTCGGGAGCAACAACGGCGGCTGGCAGTGGTCGAGCTCGACGGGGACCGACGCGGCGCCGTACTTCCGGGTGTACAACCCGATCAGCCAGTCCGAGCGGCACGACCCCGAGGGCGAGTACATCAGGCGGTACGTCCCGGAGCTTTCCGACCTCGGCGACAAAGAGATCCACGATCCGCACGAGCGAGCGGGCGGGCTGTTTCAGACCGACGCGTACCCGAAGCCGATCGTCGATCTGCGTGAGACGCGCGAGCGGGCGATCGATGTGTTCAAGGAATACCGCGAGCAGGGCGAGGTGCGGGTGATCTAGGCCGTCGGACCCGGCAGTCGGACCCGGCCGCCGCGCCCGGCAGGCGAGGGCGGGTCGGACGAAGCGGCCAGGAGAATGCCCCGGGGGGAAGGACCAGTAACCCGTCCGAGTCGCTGCACGCACTGCAAACTTCTCATAAGAAGCCTTGTATGCAGTGTTCTGCGGCCGGCCATCGGGTTAGCCTTTGCGCGTGGAGGGCACGCCGAAACAACGCGAGGGGTTCCTGGCTCGACGGCTGATGCGGCGAACGTCGGGCCGGAAGATCATCCCCGAGATCGACGGGCTGCGATCGGTCGCGATCGTGAGCGTGCTGCTTTTCCACGCGGCGTGGGTCTTCCGCGACAAACTCGGCACGCCGACGCGGGGCGCCGCGGGCTGGATCGACGCGGTGCTCGAAACGGGCGAGTACGGCGTGCCCGTGTTTTTCGTGATCTCGGGCTTCATCCTCGCGCTGCCGTTTGCCAACGCGATGACCGGCGGCACGCCCGTGTCGCTGGTGAAGTATCTCAAGCGCCGCGTGACGAGGCTCGAGCCGCCGTACTTTGTGGCGCTGCTCGCCGCGTTCGCGGTCATCGTGGTCGAGACAGGGAGCCTCGAGAAGCTGCCGAACCTGCTCGCGTCGATGTTCTACGTGCACAGCTTTGTGTACGGCGAGCGGAGCCACGTGCTCCCGGTCGCGTGGTCGCTCGAGGTCGAGGTGCAGTTCTATCTGATCATGCCGGCGCTTGCGTTCGTGTACGCGATCCCGAATGCCGCGGTGCGTCGGGTCGGGCTCGCGGCCGCGATCTTGGCGGTATCGATCATGTTCGGGCGCGACACGCCGATCTGGGGCAGGACGGTCGTTCACCAGGCGGGCTACTTCTTCGCGGGCATGCTGCTGGCAGACCTGTACCGCACCGGTGCGCTGGGCCTCGGCCGAGAATTGGGCTCGAAGATTCTTTCGCCGCAGACACTCGCCTGGGACGCGGTCGCGGCGGTCTGCCTGATCGGCACGTTCGCCGTGAAGGGCCTCGACTGGTACCCGGCGCAGACGGCGCCGTGGCTCATCATGGCGGGGTTCATCGGCGTTTTCCGCGGGGGGATCGTGCGGCGGCTTTTCCGCTGGACGCCCGTGGTGGTGCTGGGCGGGATGTGCTACACGATCTACCTGTGGCACTTCTTCGTCATGCGTGCGATCTGGCCTTTCTGGGTAGAGGTCGCGTCGCCCGAGCTGGGGACGCTCGACCTGCTGCTGTTCGTCGTCGTGGCTTCGACCGCGATGCTCGCGCTGTCCGTGGTGATGTTCGTGCTGATCGAGCGGCCCACGATGGACCCGGCTTGGCCTCGCAAGCTCGGATCGTGCGCATCGCGCACGTTTGGGCGTAGCTCGTCTTCGGCACGCGCCGGATCGTCCGCGCGATCCGGCGCGTCTGCGCAATCCGGGGCTTCGCCGGGGGCCTGACCGCGGGTGCGGCGGTCGTGCCGCCGACCATCCACCAGCAGGAGCGGGCCCGGGTTGCTTGGGCTCGGATTGCCTCGGCCCGGATTGCGATGGCCCGTTATGCTCGGGCGATGACGAGCACCGACACGCCAGCTTCGCCGATGCCCGCGGAGTTTCAGCGCGCCGATACCGCGCCCTACGACAAGTCCGGCCGGCTCATCCGATCAGTGGCGTGCAGCGGGTGCGGGTACGACCTGCTCGGGCTCGACGTCCGTGCGAGCTGCCCGGAATGCGGCGCAGCTGTCGCGCGGTCGGTCGCGGGCGATCTGCTCGAGTTCATGGACACGGAGCGGCTCGAGCTGTTGCACCGCCGGCTCGGGCGGGTCGTGAAGGGGACGTATCTCTCCGTGCTCATGCCGATCGTCGGCAGCTTGGTATCTGGGTTGTTGTTCGGGCTGAGTTTTTCGGCTACAGGTGGTCCGCCGGTGTCGTTCGCGCTGATGAACTCGGTAGGTCTGGTGCTTATTGCCCTGAACGCGATCGGGCTGGTCGTGCTGACGACGGCATGGCTCCCGCTCGGAAAGACCGACGGCGATTCGGGCCAGACGCGGCTCGATCGCGCGGCACGCCGGGCGGGCATCCTCATGATCGTCGGCTACGCGGCGTCTCTGGCGATCCAGCTGCTCTCTTCAGGGCCTGGCGTGTTCGGTTCCGCGATGACAGGACTCGGCGGTTCACCGATCGTCGGGATTTTCGTGCTGCTCTGTTATCCGGTCTGGCTCGGGTGCAGCGCGGCGTACCTGTGGAACGCGCAGGCGTTTCTCGCCGGCATCGCTGCGCGGGCCCCGGACCCGCTGCTGGTCCACCGGGCCCGGGGTCGGCGGCTTTCGTCGGTGCTCTGGTGGACGCTCGGGGTGCTCGCGCTGTTTCTCGGGCCGCTGGTGGCCATCTCGAACCTGCTCAGCACGCTCAAGGACGTCCGATTCCATACCAAACGGGCGAGGGAGGCCCGTGCGGCTGCCCCCGTGGGAGCCGCTGCGGGGGCCGGTGCCCGGTCCGATGCCGGGTCGGATGCTGGGGCCACGACCGGCCCGAGCCCCACCAGACCAGCGCAGGGATGATCGAAATCTGTCGACCCGCTTGACCGGCCTCGGCGCTGGGGTAGATTTCAGGCCCCGCGGCGGCCGAAACGCCGACCGGGAACGACATCCGGTCCCCGATAGCTCAATTGGTAGAGCGAGCGGCTGTTAACCGCTAGGTTGCTGGTTCGAGTCCAGCTCGGGGAGCTTTCAAGTACTTTGCCATCAAAGGCTTGCATCAAGATCGAGAGACGCAC
>JBCBNT010000050.1:0-22880 GCA_039821685.1 Planctomycetota bacterium
GCCAACGCGCCGCAGCCTCGGCCGCAGCTCGCCATCCGGGAAGCTGCCACGCCGCGTGCAGGATCGTCAGCTCTCGCTCGGTCCAGATCTCGATCACGTCGTCGACCGACTGGACCTGAACCGGTGGAGCCGATGCCGGAACTTTCGGCACGGCTCCATGACCCGCGGCCGCGGCCAAAAATTGCTCGTCGATGTCCCCCGGTGCGGCGAGACCGGCTCCCGCTTCACCGGTGATCGCCGCGAAGAGCATCTGACGGGTCCGTTGACGGCCCGAAGGATCGCTTACTGCACCGCGAACCGCAGCATCGTCCGGCAAGGTTTGCCGTGCCGATGCCTCAAGCCTCGACGCTGCCAAAAGCAATCGCTCCATCGTCCACGTTAGGTCCATGTCAATACCTCCGCCGTGTACGCTGCCGCGATGATCGGCGTGGAGAGAGACGTGCCGGCCAGGCTCTTGGTGCCGATGTGCCCGGGTTGCGGCGAGCAGCGTGTGATCCGGAACGACGGCAGGCCTCGGATCCGCTGCCAGCGGTGCGGGACCGATCTGTACACGCATCGTCCGAGAAGCTATGCCGAGATGGAAGGCCTCGCCTCAAGCCATGCCGACCACCCGCCTCAGACCACGGGCCGGCACTCCCGGCTGATCACACTTGCTCGGCGGGTCGCCGATGCCGCCCGCGGCAAGCTGGGGAACAAGTAGCCTTTTCAAGGGCTCGGGCGGCGTCCGACATGTCCGACGAATCCCCGAGTCGCTCGACAACCCAACGTGTGAACCGCAAGTACACCGCCGGAGGGTCAGCGGGATGGACATGCACGTTGCAGGGGGGAGGCGGTTCGCGGCGGATATCGATCTCTGCGACATCGATGAGCGGATGCGCCCGGGTCCGATGTGGACCGGCCGCTCCGTTCTCATCAGCCGATCGCGGCTCTGGATCCGCTCGCGGCGGATGTGCTACCCAAACGCGTCAATCGGAGCCGCGATCCACCTCATCGACGCCGAGCCGGTCGTGCTCTACGGGGCGGTCCGCCGCTGCGAGTACGACGCGGACAGCCTCTACGACATCGAGATCGAACTGCTCAGCCCGCCGTCCGCGACGCTGCTGCACGCCATCCGATCGGCGTCGCTCGGCCAAGCCGCGGCTTGATTCCGCCGTGCGAGCCCGCCACCCTTCGCATGGGTGGATGTGATCCTGAACCAAGCCGGACTCTCGGAGGCGCTTGAAGGCGAGCGGTGCGTGCTCGTGCCCACCATGGGCGCGCTGCACGAGGGACATCTCTCGCTCGTCGATCTAGCGCGAGCGCAAGCCGATGAGCTCGGTCTGCCGCTCGCCGCATCGATTTTCGTGAACCCCGACCAGTTCAACGACCCCGCGGATCTCGCGAGCTATCCGCGGCCCCTCACCCGCGACCTGGACCTGCTGCTTTCGCGGGGTGTCGAGGTCGCGTTTGTTCCCGATGTGCAGACGATGTACCCGAGCGATGATCCTTCCGTGGCCCCGCAGCCTGATGTGCCGAGCGTCGGCACCGAGCCAGGCCTGGAGGACGATGCACGAACGGGGCACTTTGCGGGCGTCTGTCGAGTCGTCAGCCGCCTCTTCGATCTGCTCGACCCGGTGGCGGCGGTGTTCGGAGAGAAAGACTGGCAGCAGACACGCGTCATCGACTCGATGTGCCGAGACCAGGCGCGTCCGACGCGGATCATCGTCGGGCCGACGGCGCGTGAGCCCGATGGGCTGGCGATGTCGAGCCGGAACGCGAGGCTCACCCCCGACGAAAGACCGCGAGCCGCCGGCGTGCGCCGGGCGATCGAGGCGTGTCGTTCGCACTCAGACCCCGACCGCGCCGAGCGGGAATTGACCGACGTCCTCCGACAGCACGGGCTCGTGCCCGAATACGCCACGATCCGGGATGAGCAGTCGCTTGTGCTGCGTCCAGGCTTGGAAATGAAAGGTCGCCGCTTCAGGGTCCTCGTCGCCGCGAGGCTCGGAGACGTCCGATTGCTCGACAACGCGCCCTGGCCGGCGTAATTTGCCCCTAGCGACCAGACCCCAGGAGGCACGCCGTGAGCGAACCAAAAACGACACCGCTTCACGGTTTCCACGCCGAGCACGGCGGCAACATGGTCGACTTCGCCGGATGGTCGATGCCCATGACCTACACGGGCATCATCGACGAGCACCGGCAGGTGCGGACCTCGGGCGGCGTCTTCGATGTCTCGCACATGGGCCGCCTGCGGCTGCAGGGCCGGCACGCTAGGCGGCTGCTCGAGAAGGCGTGCTCCCGACGCATCAGCGACATGCAGCACGGCCAGTGCCGCTACTCGCTGATGCTCAACGAGTCGGGCGGCGTCAAAGACGACGTCATCGTGTATCGGCTCGACGACGACGAGTTCCTGGTCGTCGTCAACGCTGCAAACCGCACGAAGATCGTCGAGCATCTCACGTCTCTGATCGAGGCCGAAGATCTGAAGCTCAAGCTCGACGACCAGACTGAATCGACCGCGATGGTGGCGCTCCAGGGCCCCCGCGTCATGCAGCTGGTCTCACAGGTTTCCAAAGAAGTACCGACGCTCAAGAAGTACCGGTTCGTCGTCAAGAACCTGCTGGTCATCAAGCTCATCGTGAGCCGTACGGGCTACACGGGGGAAGACGGCGTCGAGGTCATCCTCCCGGCGGGCGCGACGGGCATGGCTCTCAAGCTGCTCATGAAAGACGTCGACCCGTCGCAAGCGGACGCCCTGATGCGGCCCGCCGGCCTCGGCGCCCGCGACACACTCAGGCTCGAAGCCGGCATGCCGCTCTACGGCCACGAACTGGGCGAAGACATCAATGCCCTGTCAAGCGGCCTCGGCTTCGCGATATCTCTCGACAAAGAGGCTGAAGACGGCGGCGAAGCATTCATCGGTCAGCGAGCGCTCATCGAGACGCAGGAGCGGGGCGGCCCGGACAGGCTGCTCGTTGGCCTCTTCATCGATGGGCCGCGCACCGCTCGCCAAGGCATGACGGTGCACGCCGGCGGCGAGCACATCGGCCTGGTCACCAGCGGCTGCAAGAGCCCGACGCTCGACCGATCGATCGCGATGGCGCTCGTCGCACCGGAATACGCAGAGATCGGCACAAGGCTCGAGATCGAAACAGGCCGGGCCACGCTCGCGGCAGAAGTGACGGCATTGCCGTTTTACAAGGTGCCGAAATCCACAATCTCGGCCCCGATCACTACAGGTTGACCTCGATCCAGCCCGCCTCGCAGTGTCGGACGATCGTACCGGTCACCCAATACAGCACCTGCTCGGCGATGTTCGTCGAGTGATCCGCAATATGCTCGCAGCACGACGCGATGCCGTGAAGCAGAAACGCGGTCTCGACCGCCATGTCGCCCGAGGCGATCCGCTTCTCGGCGTCCTGGAGGAGCGCGGTCTTAAACGTCTGCACGGTGTCTTCCGCTCGCAGCACGGACTTGGCCCGATCCGCGTCGCGGTTGCCGATCGCGGAGCACACATCGCGGACGATGCCGATCGCGCTGTTCGCCATGACACGAAACGTCTCAGGGACGGCAGCGCCGCGGCGCTCGCTGACCCTCTCGGCGATCCGCACCGCGCAATCGGCGATCCGCTCGAGCTCGTTATTCGCCTTGACGATGACCAGCACCTCGCGGAGCTGCTCGGCGGGCAGCTCGTTCGAGTTCCTCGCCGCGTCGCCCAGGAGCGAGACGGCCCGCTGCTCGATCGCCAGGTCCGCCCGATCGATCGCATCATCGAGATCGACAGCCGCCCGGGCCGCCGAATCGTCATCCTCGAAAAAAGCATCGAAGGCCGCGTCACAGATCGCGACCACACGCCGGCCCTGCTCAGCAAGCTCGGTGCGAAGCACCGCGAGCTTCGCGTCGAAGCCTCCAGACCCCATCGCCTCGCCAGCCATCGCCGCCTCCGGTTCCTCGGGCCTCGGGCTCCCGCGGTGAGCGTAGCACGCCCGCACGCCGGCGAGGACCGCACAATTGCCCCGCGTCTAGTATCGTCCCGTCCGACCGGCGAGAGCAGCACGCCGCGAACGAACTTCGAGAGATTCATCCAAGCAATGGAGCCCAGCCCATGGCCTTCGGTATCGACCTGATTCACGCCCGCCAGATCCTCGATTCCCGCGGCAACCCCACGCTCGAGGCCGAGGTCGTGCTCGAATCGGGCGCGATCGGCCGGGCCGCGGTCCCCAGCGGGGCCTCGACCGGCGAGAACGAGGCCGTCGAGCTCCGCGACGGCGGCGAGGCATGGATGGGCAAGGGCGTCACGAAGGCCGTTGACAACATCAACGACCGTGTTGCCCCCGCCATCGAGGGATTCGACGCACGCGATCAGGAAGGGATCGACGCAGAGATGCTCGATCTCGATGGCACGCCCAATAAAGCGGAACTCGGCGCCAACGCGACGCTCGCCGTGTCGATGGCTGTCGCCAGGGCGGCCGCCGAGGGATCGGGCCTGCCGCTCTACCGCTACCTCGGCGGCGCGGCCGCAAAAACGCTCCCGGTGCCCATGCTCAACATCCTCAACGGCGGCAAGCACGCCGACAACACCGTGGACTTCCAGGAGTTCATGATCCAGCCCTGGGGCTTCGATAGCTTCGGCGAGGGCTTGCGTGCCGGTACCGAGATCTACCACACCCTCAAGAAAGTCCTCAAAGACCGGGGCCTCTCGACCGCCGTCGGCGACGAAGGCGGGTTCGCGCCGGACCTGAAGGACAACGAGGACGCGCTCAAGCTCATCCAAGAGGCGACGGAAAAGGCCGGCTACAGCTGGGGCGAGCAGATCTTCGTCGCGCTCGACCCGGCGACGAGCGAGCTCTGGAACGAGGCCGAGAAGGACGGGAAAGAGGGCTACAAGTTCTTCAGCTCGTCGCAGGAGATCATATCAAGCGACGAGCTCGTCGCGTACTGGGCCGACTGGTGCAAGAAGTATCCGATCCGCTCGATCGAGGACGGGCTCGCCGAGAACGACTGGTCCGGCTGGGCCAAGCTGACCGCCGAGCTCGGCAGCGACGTGCAGCTCGTCGGCGACGACCTGTTCGTCACGAACAAACGCTTCGTCGAGCGGGGCGTCGCCGAGAACTGTGCGAACTCCGTGCTGGTCAAGGTCAACCAGATCGGCACCCTCAGCGAGACCTTCGACGCGGTCAACTACGCGACGCGGAACCGGTTCAGCTGCGTCCTGAGCCACCGCTCGGGCGAGACCGAGGACTCGACCATCGCCGACATCGCCGTCGCGACCAACTGCGGCCAGATCAAGACCGGCGCCCCCTGCCGGAGCGATCGCAACGCGAAGTACAACCAGCTGCTCCGCATCGCCGAGGAGCTCGGCGAGAACGCGGAATATGGATCGAACACCTGGTGGCGCTCGTAACACGTCCGCTGCAAGGGCTGCTCAAAGGTTGATGGGCACGCCCTCGTCGCGGAACTTCTCGACGAGCAGCCGTGCATCACGGATCAGCGTGAGCAGCTCCTCGACCAGCGCCTCGGCGGTCCGGTAGAGGTCCGGGTTGGTCGCGAGCTGGCCGAGCGTGCCCTCGCCTCGATTGATTCGTGCCGTGATCTGGGTGACCTCTGCGCCGGCCTCATCGAGGCTCAGCAGGGCTGCGTCCGCCGAATCGAGCGTGATCTCGGCGCGTTCGCGCAACGCGCGAGTCTCATCGCCGATTGCGTCTGCGGACGCCTCGAACCGCTCGATCGCGCCGCGCACGTCGGCGAGCAGCGCGCCGTCATCGAGCCACGATTCCGCGTCGGCGAGCACGCGATCAATCCGCTCCAGCGTGGCTGCGAGATCGATCGAGCCGGCTTCATCGCTCTCGATGAGGGTCGAAAGCCGACGGCCGACATCCGTGTACGTCTCGGCAAGCTCGTCGACGCGGTCCGCGGTCTGTTCGAGCCGACCAAACCGATCGCTCAGCTGGCTGGTCAGAGCCGACGTGAGCGAGCGCACCGCGACCGCATATTCCTCGCCGGTGCCTTCGGCGTACGTTCCATCCCAAGTCTCACGCGGCTCGATGTCGAGCTTGGCTTCACCCACAAAGCTCGCGTCGAGGAAGATGTCAAACGCCGTGGGCACGTTCGCATCAGCGCGGTAACGCAGATCAACGATCGCGTCGCCGCTGGAGTCATCGGCGAGCCGGATACCGGTCACGTCGCCGATCCGGACGCCGCGATACGTGACCGGCGCCACCGGCGAAACGCCCCGCGCCGAGTCAACTCGGAGCGTGATGCGGCGATACTCGACGCCCACGCCGGCGAGCTCGCCGAACCGCATGAGCATCCAGGCGAGCACGAGCAGGCCGCCGATCGCGGTCAGGCCGATCAGCACGTCGCGGGTGGGTGATTTCATGGCGCCTCCATGTGCTGGGATGCCCCATCCTGGGGCGCGTGTCCCGCAGCGGCAAAGAACCCGCGGACACGGTCGTCATCGGAGCGTATCAGATCGTCGTACGACCCTTCAGCGACAGCCGAGCCGCCGTCGAGCATCACGACCCGGTCCGCCACCCGCCTGGCGCTGAGCAGATCGTGCGTCACCACCAGGCTCGTCACGCCCATCCGGTCCTTAAGCCGGACGACGAGGTCATCGATGCCCTTCGAACGGATCGGGTCGAGGCCCGTCGTGGGTTCGTCGTACAAGATCACCTCGGGGTCGAGCATGATCGCCCGGGCGAGGGCCACCCGCTTTTTCTGCCCGCCGGACAGCTCCGCCGGCAGCTTGCCTTCCGTTCCCGACATGTCGACGAGCTCGAGCGCCCGCTCGACCTTTCTGAGTCGTTCTGCTGGCGAGTCCGGCGTGTTCTCTCGCAGAGGAAACTCAAGGTTCTCTCTGACCGTCGCGGAATCGAACAGCGCCGCGAGCTGGAAGAGAAATCCGAACCGCGTGCGGAGCGGGCCAAGGTCACGCTCGGGGAGCCGATCGATCCGGCGGTCACCGAACCAGACCTCGCCGGCGTCTGGTCGCAAGAGGCCGATGATGTGCTTGAGCATCACCGATTTCCCGCAGCCGGAAGGGCCGACGACGACCGTCGTCTTGCCCGTCGGCAGCTCGAAGTCGAGCGACCGGAGCACCGAAGCGCCGCCGAAGGCCTTGCAAAGCCCTCGGAGCCGAACAATCGCGTCGGTTGGGTCGCGGTCGGCGTCCACGGTACGATTGTGGCCATGACGACGCCGCAGTCCAGTTCCTCAGAACGATTGATCCATCGCGGCCGAAAGTTTGACTTCGCGGTCGTCACGACGCCGGGCCGATCCGGCAGGCCCATCGAACGAGAGGTCGTCCGCCATCCGGGGGCCGTGCTCATCGTCCCGCTGCTTTCCGTCGAAGACGAGCAGCACATCATCCTGATCCGGCAGCACCGCGTCGCGCCGGGCCTGCCGATGCTCGAGCTTCCCGCGGGCACACTCGAACGCGGGGAGAACCCGTTCGGCTGCGCCGCACGCGAACTCGAAGAAGAAACGGGCTACCGGGCTGCAACGGTGACCTCGCTCGGCCGGTTTTATACCTCGCCCGGGCTGAGCGACGAGCTCATGCACGCGTTCGTGGGAGCCGATCTGATACACGTCGGGCAGTCGCTCGAAGACGACGAGGAGATCGAAGTCGTGCAGCTGCCGGTGCGATCACTCGGGTCGCTGATCGCCTCGGGCGACCTGCTCGACGGCAAATCGCTGACGGGGCTCGCGCTCGCCGTCCACCGCGGCGTGCTCCCACCGTCCGTGCTGGAAACCGAGAACCCTCATTGATCAACGAGAGGCCCAAGAGCTTGGTTTCGCGATTGCTTGGCGTCGGTCAAGACCCGGTTCGGTGGTCGGTCCCGCTCCTGTGGCTCGGGTCGCGGGTGATCCGTGTGCACGTGACATTCCTGGTCTACGCCGCCGTACGTGCGACGCAGACGCTCCGTGAAGACCGCGCCGGGCTTGTGTTTGAGATGGCCGCTGTGCTCGGCCTTCTCGCGATCGTCATGTTGCACGAGGCAGCGAGCGTCGCGGCGACCGCGCTGAGCGGCGCGACATCGGCGCGGGCCACCATCTGGCCGCTCGGCAGGCTCGATCGTCATGACCCCGAGCAGACCGCGAAGTATCAGATCGCATCGATCACGGGCGGGCTCCTCTTTGGCCTGCTCCTGATGCCGGTTCTCGCTTGGTCCGTCAGGCATCTCACCGGTTCGTGGCAGCTTGTCTTCTTCTCTCCGTTTTCGATTGGCGCGAGCAGCGCAGCCGCGGCCGCAGAGGGCCTCGCCGCGTTCGCCGTTTGGTCGCTCTATTGCGCGAATGCCATCGTCGTCGGGCTCAACCTGTTCGTGCCCATGCCCCCGCTCGCCGCGGGCAGGCTGATCGATGCCGTGACGCAGCTCCGCGGCGGAACCCCAGAGCACGCGCAGCGGCGGGCGGGGGTCGTCGGGCTGATCGCAGCAGGCTGGCTCGCGGCGTTGGGCCTCGCGGCTGAGCAGGCGGTGCTCGTCGCGGCCGCTGCTGTTGGGGCGTTTATCAGCTGGCAAGAGGTCTCGCGGAGCCGGCTCATCACGACCCTGACGCAGGACTACGAGCCGAAACACGCGGGAAGCAAACCCGAAAGCACCGAAGAGCCGATGGACCAGTCAGACCTCGACGAGATCCTTGCCAAGATCAGCGGGCAGGGGATCGAGAGTCTGTCCGCCGATGAGCGAGGACGCCTGGAGCGGGCGTCGCGCGAGCGCCGGCAGCGGTAGCATCGGGTCGGTCGAGCACGGAGCAGCAGGCGACATGGGCATTTACGACAGGCCGTACATCGACAACCGGCGGCCCAGCGGCGGCGGCGGTGGGGGACTGAACCGCGTCAGTTTCCGACCGAGCGAGCTCTCGGTCACGAGTTGGCTCATCATCATCAACGTCGCGATCTTCTTCCTGAACGGAACGCTCCCGCTCGTCGACATCCCCGACGCGCGAGTGATCCCGAGCGGCATCCCGCAAGAAGTCGTTGATCGTGCCGTGCCCCTCGATGTCGATCGGCCCCAGGGCATCCCGGCGGGCGTCGCCTGGCGAGCACCGCTGATCGACCAGCAAACCAACCAGCCGCTCGCCGTCGCGAACCCTGAGACAGGCGAGCCCGTCGGCGCAGCCCAGATATACCGCTCATGGCGCCCGCTGAACGGCTACGGCCACTTCTCGCTCCTCAAAGGATTCCAAGCCCTGGAAGTCTGGCGCGTCGTGACGTTCCAGTTCCTCCATGCCGACTTCCTCCATCTGTTCTTCAACATGTTCGGCCTGTTCATCTTCGGCGGCATGGTCGAGCAGTACCTCGGGCGGAAAAAGTACCTGTCGTATTACCTCATCTGCGGCATCGCTGGCAGCCTGCTCTACCTCGTGTTCACCGCACTCAACGCCCTCGGCGTGCCGCTGCCGGGCACGCTCGCGATGACCTCGACAGGCACGCCGCTCATCGGCGCATCCGCCGGCGTTTTCGGCGTGATCGTCGCGTGCGCACGCATCGCGCCCGACATGCGGGTCATGCTTCTCTTCCCGCCCATACCGCTCAAAATGAAATGGATGGCGTACGGCTACGTCGGCATCGCCGCGTTCAATCTCATCACCGGAGGGGGCAACGCCGGAGGCGACGCCGCCCACCTCGGCGGTGCGATCGCCGGGTTCTATTTCATCCGAAACCAGCACCTGCTCCGCGGCTTCCTCGATTTCGGCATCGGCCCTCCGGCCCAGCGCAAAGCCAAGCCCAAGGCCGCCCGTCCGAAACCAGGTCAGAAGTCCAAGGACGACGCCGAGGTCGACCGCATCCTCGCCAAGGTCAGCGTTGAGGGGCTGCAGAGCCTCACCGCAAAGGAAAAGCGGACGCTCGAGCAGGCATCACGCGAGACGCGGGACCGCGCTTGAGCCGGCCGCTCCGCTTCGAGATTCTGCACCGCTCCGCGTCGAGCGCCGGCCGGATCGGCCGCGTACACACGCCGCACGGCTCCTACGAAACCCCCGCGTTTATGACCGTCGGCACCAAGGCGACGGTCAAAGGGCTTTACCCGGCCCAGCTCAGAAGCTGCGGCGCTGAGGTGCTCCTCGCCAACACCTACCACCTGCTGCTCCGGCCGGGGCCCGATGTCGTCCGCGACCTCGGAGGGGTGCACGCCATGATGGGCTGGCAGGGGCCGATCCTGACAGACTCTGGCGGCTACCAGGCCTACTCGATGGCCGACCGCAACGCCGTCGACGAGGACGGCGTGTCGTTCAAGTCCATCGTCGACGGCTCGATGATCCGCATGACCCCGGAATCGTCGATGCAGGTCCAGAACGCGCTCGGGGCCGACATCATCATGGCGTTCGACGATTGCCCGCCTTCCGTCGACCCGGCAGCGGGGCCCGTGAACCAGACCCGCATCAAGCTCGCCGCCACCCGAGACGCGGGGGCCGAAGGCTACGAGCACGCCAAGCGCGTCCGGTCATCAAACGAGCGCACGGCCCGCTGGCTCGAACGCTGCCTCGCCGCCCACGCGAGGCCCGATGACCAGGCGCTCTTCGGCATCGTGCAGGGCGGGACGGACCCCGATGAGCGGGCCTGGTCGGCCGAACGCATCTGCCAGGTCGATCTGCCCGGCTACGCGATCGGTGGCGTCGCCGTCGGAGAGCCTCCCGAGCAGATCCACCGCGTCGTCGCGCTGACCGCGCCCATGCTGCCGGACGACAAGCCACGGTACCTCATGGGCGTGGGCTACGAACGCGACATCCTCGTCGCGGTGCTCTCGGGCGTCGACATGTTCGATTGCGTGCTGCCGACACGCAACGGCCGATCGGCCACGGCGTTCACACGTTTCGGGCCGCTCCGGCTCAAAAACGCCGCCCACGAGCGCGACCGCACCGTCATCGAGCCCGGCTGCGATTGCCCGGCCTGCGACCCAACCCGGCACGGCCTGGCCACCCCGGACGGTCAGGGCTTCGCGCGTGGCACCATTCGGCACCTGTTCCGAGCGGGCGAGATGCTCGGGCCCATCCTCGTCAGCCTGCACAATGTGCGGCACTTTCAACGCCTGATGATGGACATCCGCCGGGCACTCCGCGAAGATGCTTGGCTCCCGTTCGCCCGCCGATGGCCGGTGGCGATCGAGGGCGTCGATCCGGCCCTGCTGGCCGGGCTCGGCCTGCCGGGGACCGATCCGGCTCGCCGAGAAGTCCACATCAACCCCGAAGGACCGCCCCCGGCATGATCCTCTCTCTGCAAGACGCTCAGTCATCCGTCCCCGGCATGCCCGCCGGTACCCAGCCGAGCAACCAGTCCGGCGCCCCCGCCGGCGGCAACGGCTCGCAGCTCGCCCCAGACGGCGCGGGCGGCCAAACCCCGCAGGGCCCACCTCCGGGCGGACTCAGCGGTCCGACGCTTTTCCTGCCGCTGATCGGCATCATGATCCTCATGATCTTCTTGTCAGGCAGCGCTCAGAGAAAAGAGAAGAAGCGGAAGGCAGAGCTGCTCGCCAACATCAAGAAGCACGACCGCGTGCAGATGATCGGCGGGCTCATCGCGACGATCAGCGAGGTCCGCGACGACGAGGTCGTGCTGATCATCGACGACCAGACGAAGACCAAGGCCCGCTATTCCAAAGCAGCCGTACAGCAGGTCCTCCGCGAGGCGCCGGGCTCCGCCGAATCGGCGAGCGAGCCCGCCGAGCCCTCTCTCACCACCCAGCCCGTCACCTAACCGACCTCACCTTCAGCCACAAGGCGTCAACCGCATGCGGAACATCGTTCGCAACCTCTGCCTCGTCGCGGGCCTGCTCCTGCTTGCCCTGTGGTCCATCACACCCCCGAGCGAGAAGCTCAGGCAGGGCAAGGACCTGCGCGGCGGCTTCAGCCTGATCTACCAGCTGCAGATCGATAGCTCCGAAGACGCGTCGGAGGTCATGGGCCGAACGATCACGGTGCTGAAGGACCGGGTGGATCCGCAGGGCCTGCTCGAGATTTCGATCGTGCCGCAAGGCCGAGACCGCATCGAAATCACGATGCCGCTGCCCAGCGACGAGGTCAAGGCCTTGCGCGCAGAGTACACGGAGAGCCTTGACGACCTCGCCGAGTCGGAGATCTCGACGAGGGACGTCGAACGGCTTGTGACGATGTCGCGATCCGAGCGGCGGGCGGCGATCGAATCGCTCGCCAGCCGCGACGAGTCTCGGCGGGAAATGCTGGGCGAGTTCGTGCTCGCGGTCGAAACGGTCGAAGAGGTCGACGATCGGTTCACAACCGCGAGCGACGCCAACGCCCCGGCGGCCGCGCTGAACGAGATCGAGCAAGAACTCGCTGCAGCCCAGATCGCTCTCGAGATCGCCGAAGACGCCGTCGTTGACAGCATCCTGCGGGCCGAGCAGGTCCGGAACGCGCTCCAGCTCTCAGATGAGCCCCGCTTCTTCCTCGACGAAGACTCCGACGAGCCCTTCACGTTCCCGAGCGCCCGTGACCGCGCCCTCGATGATCTCCGCGCTGCCTACCCGGGCCAGGTCGCCGTCATCGATCAGATCGTCGATGCCCTCGAAACATACGAGGCCGAGCGGACAACGCTCGACGATCCGAACGATCTGATCCGCCTGCTGCAGGGCTCGGGCGTTCTCGAGTTCCGCATCGCGCCCCGTGTCGGTGAGCACCCGGAAGAGCAGCGGCTGCGTGACGAGCTCCGCGAGAGCGGGCCGCGGTCGGCCGTCGCCCAAGACGCGGGCTGGCACGAGATCAGCGATCCGACGACCTTTGCATCGACCATCCAGGAGGCGCGCCGCCTGCTCGAGTCGCCCGCCGCCTACTTCGGCCAGCGGGGCGACGGGTTCGTCGTCGAGCCATACGAGGGCGCCGAGTACATGCTGCTCTACAGCAGCCGCGACAAGGCCCTGCTGCAAGACGAGAGCCGCGGCCGCTGGCAGGTCGCACAGGCATCGGAAACCGTTGACGAAACCGGCCGGCCCGCCGTCGGCTTCAGAATGGACCCCAACGGCGCGGTCCTTCTCGGCAACCTCACCGAGCAGAACGTCCGCGAGCGGATGGCGGTCCTCCTCGATGACCGTGTGATCACCGCTCCGGTCCTGAACTCGAAGATCTCGAGCAACGGCATTATCCAGGGCATCGACTCACCTGATGAACGCCGCAACATCATCCGCACGCTCAACGCGGGAACGCTCTCTGCGAGCCTCACGCCGCAGCCGATCAGCCAGTCGATCCTCGGTCCCGAGCTCGGCCAGGACAACCTGGACGCGGGCCTGAAAGCCGGCATCATCGCGCTCGTCGCGGTCAGCATCTTCATGGTGTTCTACTACTTCACCAGCGGGCTCATCGCTGTGCTCGCGCTCGCCAGCAACGCGCTGATCATCCTCGCCATGCTCTCGCTGGGCCGCGCCGCTCTCACGCTCCCGGGCATCGCCGGCATCATCCTGACCTTCGGCATGGCGGTCGATGCCAACGTGCTCATCTTTGAACGCATCCGCGAAGAAATGCGTCGCGGCGTCGCGATCCGGCCCGCGGTCAGGCTCGGCTTCGACAAGGCGCTCTCGTCGATCGTCGACGGCAACGTCACCAACCTGATCGTGTGCCTCGTCCTCGCCAACATCGGCACGCAGGAGATCAAGGGCTTCGCGATTACCCTCGGGATCGGCGTCGTCGGCACCCTCTTCAGCGCCCTCGTCGTCTCACGCCTGATCTTCGCGCTGCTCGTTGAGCGCGTCGGGATCAAGAGCCTCGGCTCGCTGCCTCGATCCGTGCCGGCACTCGAACGAGCCCTCGAGCCGAACCTCGATTGGCTCCGGATCCGTGTCCCGTGCATCGTGATCTCCGCGGCGTTCATCTCGCTCGGCGTCGCGATGATCATCCGGCAGGGCCCGGTGATGCTCGACAACGAGTTCCGCGGCGGCACGGCCGTCACCCTGGTCTTTGCCGACAGCGAAACAGGCGAATCAAAAACCCTCGCACGGCCCGACGTGAAGGACCGCATCGACGCGATCGCCGAAGCTGCACCCGAAGCCTCGCCGCTCAAGAATCTCGCCAGCGCGGACATCCTCCCGGTAAACCCCGCGGCCGACGGCATCACCTCCAGCACGTTCCGTATCAAGACGCTCGAGAACAGTCCGGATGCCCAGACCGCGCTGTCAACAGCGATCCAGGAAGCATTCAAGGATGTGCTCCCCACCAAGCCGCCGCTGAGTTTCGTGGGTGATCAGGCCACGCGAGCGCTCGACGCGCCGCTCTTCCCGATCCTCGGCGAAGCGACGCTCGGCGAGCTGATCAGCAGGCCAGCTCTGCGGTCCGACATCACCGAGTTTGACGGCGGCCTCGCGATTGTGATCGAAGACCTCAGCCCCGAGCCTCGTTTATCGGACCTGCAAGAGCGGCTCGACTACATGCGGAGGGACCAGCAATTCAGCGACTTCCTGGGCAGACCCACCGAGCTGATCATCGTCGATGGTGATCCGCAAGCCGTCCGCTCCGCCGCGCTGCTCGTACGCGACGAGGGCCTGACGATCTACGACAGCCGCGACCGCTGGCAAGACGAGGTCGCGACCGTCGAGTGGGATCTTGTCCGTGAGGGCCTGCAGCGCTCCGAGTCGCTCGCGGCGGTTGACAGCTTCGACAAATCCGTCGCGGGCTCGTTCCGGGCAAGGGCGGTCGCTGCTGTGGCGATCAGCTTCCTCCTCATCACGATCTACATCTGGGTGCGGTTCGGTTCCGTGAGGTACTCGCTCGCCGCGATCGTCGCCCTTGTGCACGATGTCATGATCGCGATCGGCCTGATCGCAGTCGCGGAAATCCTGTACGAAAACGATGCGACAGCATCCGTCGCGAGATCGCTCAACGTGCTGCCTTTCAAGATAGACCTCAGCCTCGTCGCTGCGCTGCTGACGATCATCGGCTACTCGCTGAACGATACGATCATCATCATGGACCGCATCCGCGAGAACCGCGGCAAGCTTGATTACGCATCTCGCCGGACCGTGAACCTGTCGATCAATCAGACCGTCAGCCGAACCGTGATCACATCAGGAACGACGCTCCTCGCCGTCCTGATCCTGTACACGACCGGCGGCGAGGGCGTACGAGCGTTCTCGTACACGCTGCTGATCGGGGTGCTCGTCGGGACGTATTCATCGGTCGCCGTTGCCGCGCCGCTGGTCTGGTCGGGCAAGCGCGACCCGGGCGAGAAGCCGACGGGCGATGCGGGCCCAGCTCCCGCGGGTGAAAGCGGGCAGCCCCCCGCAATCGGGACCGCCTGACGCCGGCATCTGGGCACGTCCGGAGCTTCAAGCCGCATGAGGAAACGACTCGGAGCACGGGAAGTCGCCGCCGCGGTGCTGATCATCGGCGTCGCGGTTGTGTACTGGTCCAGACCCGCGGCCCCGCCCGTCACCATCGCTCAGCCCGCCACGGAGACAGCCGCACCATGACCGACATCGCACCGACATACATCGTCACCGGCGGCTGCGGCTTCATCGGATCGAACCTCGTCGCCACCCTCCAGCGCGAGCGGCCGGGCTGCCACGTCGTCATCATCGATCCGATCCGGACCGGGAGCCACGCCCTGGTCATCGAGGCATGCACACGCATCGCGGGCGAGCCCTTCCGCGGCGAGGTCCTGCCCGATAGTGTCGATGACATCGACTGGCCGGGCCTCATCGTCGAACGCCGGCCGGCGGCGATCTTTCATCTCGGAGCGATCACGGACACGACCGTCGATGACGAGGCGGCGATGATCCGCGAGAACGCGGGAGACGCCTGGCGACTCCTCCTCGAGATCGCGGCCGAAGCGGAGATACCGCTGGTGTACGCGTCGAGTGCAGCGACCTACGGCACGCCGTCGGAGGTCGCAGATCAGCAGCCGTTCCGCGAGACCTCTGCGGGGTCGCCAAACAACGTCTACGGCTTCAGCAAGTGGATCATGGAGCAGGCGCACCGCCGCGTCGCGGCCGAACGCGTCGCGGAAGGCCAGGCGGACCCCGGGATCATCGGGCTGCGTTACTTCAACGTCTTCGGGCCCGGCGAGGCGGCTAAGGGGCACATGTCGTCGATGGCGTACCAGCTCGCGCGCCAGGTCATCGCCGGCGATCGGCCCCGGCTCTTTACCGACGGCACCCAGACCCGCGATCAGGTGCCCGTCGAAGACATCGTCGGCCTCACGCTCGCTGCTGCGGGCATCGGCGGACGCCCGGATCCGATTCCCGGGGTCTACAACGCGGGTTCCGGCCGGCCCACGTCCTTCGAACAGATCGCGCAAGCGGTCAGGAAGGGCCTCGGGCTCTCCGACGCCGAACGTCCGACCGAGTACTTTCCGATGCCCGATCACATCGCCGCGTTTTACCAGTCGTTCACACTCGCCGATATGTCCGAGGCCGAACGCGCGCTTGGCTACCAGCCAAGGCACGAACCGGCCGAGGCCATCGCGCGCTACGCTGCGTGGTTGGCCGAGGAACGCTGAGCGAGCCCCGAGCGGAGTCGACCATGTCGCAGATCAAACGAATCCTCGTCACCGGCGGCGCCGGCTTCCTCGGCTCGCACCTCTGCGACCGGCTCACCGACGACGGGCACGACGTCATCTGCGTCGATAACTTCTTCACAAGCCAGAAGTCCAACGTCTCGCACCTGCTCGATCGGCCGAACTTCGAGCTCGTCAGGCACGACGTCACGCACCCTCTCTGGCTCGAGGTCGACGAGATCTACAACATGGCATGCCCCGCAGCGCCGGGCCACTATCAGTACAACCCGATCAAGACGATGAAGACCTCGGTCATGGGTGCCATTAACGTGCTCGGCATGGCCAAGCGGTGCAACGCGAAGGTCCTGCAGGCATCGACGAGCGAGGTCTACGGCGACCCCGATGTCCACCCCCAGCCCGAGTCATACCGCGGCAGCGTCAACCCGATCGGCCTCAGAGCGTGCTACGACGAGGGCAAGCGAGCCGCGGAAACGCTCTTCTTCGACTACCACCGCCAGAACGGCGTCGATATCCGTGTGGTGCGCATCTTCAACACTTACGGGCCGCGCATGCACCCGTTCGACGGACGCGTCGTCAGCAACTTCATCAGGCAGGCCATCGCAGGCGAAGACATCACCGTCTTCGGTGACGGCTCGCAGACAAGGTCGTTCTGCTACCGCGACGACCTGGTCGAGGCGATCATCCGCATGATGAACGGCTCCGAAGACTTTGTTGGCCCGGTCAACATCGGAAACCCGAACGAGTTCACGATCCGCGAGCTCGCCGAGCACGTGATCGAGCTCACGGGCGCAGGTAGCTCCATCGTCGAGCGGCCGCTCCCCGCGGACGACCCCAAGCAGCGCCAGCCCGACATCAGCCTCGCGAGAGACAAGCTCGGCTGGACCCCTCAGGTCGAGCTCCGCGAGGGACTCGAGAAGACGATCGAGTGGTTCAGGTCGGTCGACATCTCCTCGTTCCGAGCACCGACGCCGAACTACTAAGAATCCATGGACACGATACGTTCCAGCAGCATCGGCAGGACACGGGCCGATGTGCCGCGGATGGCGAACTGAGCCGCCCCGCTGACGGGCGTCTCCTCGGGGTTGATCTCGACCGTCGCGGCCCCCGCCGATGCGGCAAGCTCGCAGAACCCGGCAGCGGGCCAGACCACGCCGCTCGTGCCGACGGTCATGAAGACATCGCAAGACCGGACGGCTTCTTCGGCCCGACGGAGCACGTCCGCGGGAAGCTGCTCCCCGAACCACACAACATCCGGACGCATGAGCGATCCCGAGGCCGACCGCACGGGGAACGACGAGAAATCAACCCGGTCGAGCGGGACCCGCTCGGCCGTCTCCGTGCACCGCCACGTAAGAAACGTGCCGTGGAGCTCGAGCACGCGCTCGGAGCCCGCTTGCTGATGAAGCCCGTCGATGTTCTGCGTCGCGAGCACGAAATCGCATCCGCGGCCGGTCAGCACCCGCTCCAGGTCCGCGAGCGCACGGTGCCCGGGATTCGGCGCGCACTCGGCGGCTTGTGAGAACCGCCAGTGGTACCACCGCGAGACAAGCTCGGGGTCGCGTCGGAACGCGTCGATATGCGCCAGCTCCATCGGGTCGTACTTCGACCACAGGCCGTGCTGCGGCTCGCGGAAGGTTGCCATCCCGCTCTCGGCGCTCACACCCGCGCCGGTCAACACGGCAACCCGCGATGCACGTGCGACTCGTTCAGCTACGACCTCGACCGTCTCGGGATCACTCATCGTCGACGTAGAACGCGATATTGGCCGTGCCGACGCCGCCTTGCCCATCTCGGACGTACACGTGAAGCCGATAGGGTCCGGGCTCCGCTGGCACGAGCACCCGGGCTGCCAGATCATCCTGGCCGACGACCGCACCAGGAACGTCCGCCGGAGAACGCTCGAAAGCGCCGCCGGCGCCCTTGTCCGTGCTCTCACGGCGGACAACCCATGTCACGCTGAGCGGATCGCCCTCAAGATCCGACGCTCGGACCGTCGCGACCATTTCCTCGCCGGCCGCGACACGCTCCGATGCAAGCTCGGAGCTGATTCCTTCCACGATCGGCGCACGGTTCGTCGGGTACAAGCCGGTCCAGAGCTCGGTGAGCTCGTCCACCGCCTGTGTCACCTCGCCGCCGGGCAGGACCATGCTGTACCACGTGTCCGTCCGCTCCTGCTTGTTGCCCCACAGGAAGACGTAGCCTCCGAGGCAGCGGTCGGGCGCGGCGGTGATGCCCGCGAGATGCGTTTCTCGATAGGACCGGGCCTTCGGTCCGGACGCCTGCTCGATCTCCGCGCCCCAGTCGGTAGACGGCATCTCCCAGTGACCGACCGGACCGTACTCGGTCACAACATACGGCCCGTCGTACCCCTGCTCGAGCAGCTCTTGCGGGACGACCACGAGGCCCCCGTAGGCATTGACCCCGAGAATATCGATGTCCGGACAGTGCTCCGCAAAGAGCGCCGCCTTGTCGGGCCAGATCCCAGAAAGGACGGTCATGGTCGGATGATTCGGATCGATCTCTTTGATCGCTTTGGCGATGCGGTTGAGCTCTCGGAGCCCACGGACCTTATCGGTGCCGAGCACCTCGTTGCCAATGCCCCACACGAGCAGCGCCGGATGATCCTTCCACGTGCGGGCGAAGTCTTTCGCGGCTTCAAACTGACGCTCGACGGCTTCCGGATCGTCGTAATCAAGGCCCCCCGGCTGGTACCCGCCGTCGAAATGCTGCACCCAGAAACCAGCGCAGACGGTCAGGCCCAGCTCATGAGCACGGTCCATCAGGCTCATGGTCCGGCCGTCGGGCCACTCACGAGGATCGAGCGCGTCGCCTCCCCACGTCCGGATCGAGTTGCCGCCGCGCTCGGCGAGCAGCTCGAGCGACGCGTTGTAGCCCGCGCCCTTGATGAAGTACGGCTCGCCGCCCCGCAGCAGCCGGAACCCGCTGTCGTCCTCGATGAGCTCGACCGGTATCGGCTGACCGAAGCAGCACGCGGCGGCCAGCAGCCACGGGGCGAGCGTCGCGATCACTGCGGTGCGTGCGATGTTCATTGCGTGTCCTCTCTTTGAAGCCCTGGCAGGTCGACGGCAAACGAGCTTGACGTCTCGCTTACATTCGGCATGCTCTCAAGGAGCTCGCCGTTCGATTCGATGATCCGACGGTAGAACTCCGCCGAACGCTTCGGCGTCCGCTTCTGCGTGACAAAGTCGACGTGCACGAGGCCGAAACGCTGCTGGTACCCCTCGGCCCACTCGAAGTTGTCGAGCATCGACCAGTGGAAGTAGCCCTTCACAGCGACACCCGCCCGGATCGCGTCCTGCACGGCCAGCAGGTGCCGGGCGAGATAATCGACGCGCTGCGGATCCTCGACCCGGCCCTCGAGGTTCACCCAATCCGCATTCGACATCCCGTTTTCTGAGATCACGATCGGTTTGCCGTAGCGCTCAAAGAAGAACTGCGGCCCCCACCGGAGCACGTCGGGCGTGATCTCCCAGCCAAAGTCGGACCGGGGCGTACCGAGCCGGAGCGGCAGGACCTCGTGACGCCCGTCGCCCGCGGCCCGCACGTACTCACCCCGGTAGATGTTGACGCCGTAGTAGTCGAGCGGCTGGCGGACCAGCTCCATATCGCGCTCCCAGCCAACCGGCAGTAGATGGCCAAACTTCTCGAGGCCGTCGCTCGGGTATTCGCCGAGCATCGCCGGATCGGACCACCACGTATTCGACCAGATGGGGTCTTCGCCGATGCCAAAGGTTTTGGTACGGGCCGCATCGAGATCGCTCGCCGGATCCGCCGGGATCCCGACGATCCCGACGGGGGCCCAGCCGATCTCGGGGGCTGTTCTCGCGCGTTCGCGGATCGTGCGCGCCGATCGGCCGTGCGCTCGGAGGCAGTTGTGCCCGATCCGCAGCTTCTCGTCCATCGGGAGCGACAGGCCCGGGGCATGCTCCCCGTTGCCGTAGCCCAGACCGATAAAGACCTGCGGCTCGTTGATCGTGAACCAGTGCGAGACGCGATCTGACAGGCGATCGACAACGGCCTTTGTGAACTCGTCGAACCAGTCCGGGCTCGCATCGTTGAGCCAGCCGCCGCGGTGATGGATCGGCAGCGGCAGATCCCAGTGGAAGAGCGTGACCCACGGCGTGATACCCGCCGAAAGCAGCTCGTCGATCAGGCGGTCATAAAACGCAAGCCCGGGCTCGCTGACCGCGCCAACGCCGTCGGGCATGACACGCGGCCAGGAGATCGAGAGGCGGTACGCGCCGAGGCCCATATCGCGCATGATCCCGACGTCCTCGCGGAACCTGTTGACATGATCCGCGGCCACGTCGCCCGTCTCACCGCCCCGCACACGCCCGGGCTGTCGGCAGAAGGCGTCCCAGACCGATGGGCCTCGCCCGTGCTGGGTATGCCCCCCCTCGATCTGATACGCACTCGTCGCCGCGCCCCACACAAACCCGGATGGAAAGCTCATGCCTGTCTCCTCAGATCGTCACCCGATCTACTCACCCTTCACCGCCCCGGCCGTCAGACCGCTGATAAACTCGCGCTGCAACACAAGGAACACAACGACCACCGGCACAACCGACACGAGCGTGCCGGCCATCATCAGGCCGTAGTCGTTGTAGTACGACGTCTGCGTCAGATACATGACGACGGAAAGTGGCTGCTTCGTCGCTGTCTGCAGCACGATCTGCGGGCCGATGAAGTTGTTCCACATCGCGAGAAACGTGATCATCAAAAACGCGCCCACCATCGGGCGCAGCATCGGCAGCCCGATGCCCAAAAAGATCGACAGTTCGCCTGCTCCATCGAGGCGGGCGGCCTCGATCATGCTCTTCGGCACGCTCTGGAGCGAGGCCTGCCGGAACAGGAACACACCGAATGCCGGTGCTGCCGCGGGAAGGATCACACCCCAATAGCTGTCGAGCAGCCCGAGGCGGTACAGCCACTGGTAGCTCGGCGCGATCAGCAGCGGAGGGGGGATCACCAACGCGGCGATGACCACCCAGTCCAGCGCCGATCGGCCTCTGAACCGGTACACCACCAACGCGTAGCCCGCCGCTGCGCAGGTGAGCGTTGCAATGATGCTCGTGACGGAAGACAGGAACAACGAATTGAGCATCGCGCGGCCGAGCCCGATGTCATCTCCGAGCAGCTTCTCAAACTGCGAGAGCGTCAATCGATCCCATGCGATGCCCGCGAAGCCTTCGCCGCGAGGCAAGAAGAGGCTCTCAAGAAAGTCGGCCTCCGCTTTGAACGCCGACGCGACCAGGTACAGCAGAGGCACGACAACCGCGATCGATGCCACGGCAAGCAGCCCGTACGTGACCACCCCCGGACCACCTTGCTGACCCGGCGCGCCCCGACTCATCGGAGGCTGTCCTGGCGACCGGCGAGCCGCTGCGCGATCCCGAATCCCGCGAGCAGAAGCGCGAGCATCCAGCCGATCGCAGCCGCATACCCAAGATCGCCCGCCTCGAATCCGCTTTTAAACAGATATGTCACGATCGTCAGGCCCCGATCCTGGAGGCCGACGCCTTCCGGCAGCATGATGAACGGCAGTTCGAATAGCTGAAAGCTCCCGATAATTGAGAGCAGCACGACAAACAGAAGCACCGGGCTGATCGCTGGCAGTGTGATGTTCACAAACCGGCTCAGCGGGCCCGCGCCGTCGATCACCGCCGCGTCGATCTGCTCCTGCGAGACGTTCTGCAACGCTGCGAGGAAGTAGATCATGTTGAAGCCGGTGTACATCCACAGCGCCGTGATGATGAGCGTTGGCAACGCGAGCGTCTCGAGCCACGGGATCCCGAGCATCACTGCAGGGGCAGGAAACCAGGATGTGCCCCGCTCAGACACCGTCATTTCGTGGAACGGCGCAACCGCGTGAGCAAGCGTGACGTTGATCAGACCGCTCTGCTTCTGAAAGGCGATCGCGGCGATCACGCCGACAAACACAAGCCCGACGAGCTGCGGCGAGAAAAACAGCAAGCGGAACACCGCCTTGCCTCGCAGCCCACGCCTGTTGAGCAGCATCGCAAGCCCCAGCGCAAGCGGCAGCTGGATGAACACGGACCCGGCGGTGAAGTAGAACGTGTTGCGGATCGCCGTCCAGAACCGCGGATCGTCGAGCGCGGAGCGGAAGTTGTCGAGACCAACAGGAACCGATGCGCTCGGTCCGAACGTGTGACTCATCGCGAGAGGGATCGATTGCAGAAGCGGCACAACCGTGAACACCGCGAAGATCACGAGGAACGGCCCCGTGAGCAGCCAGGGCGTTAGACGCGAGAGTCCGGATCCGGCGGGGCTCATCGCGCGGAACCAGTGAATGCGGAGCCTGCCGTGACGGGGCCGGCTGCCTGCTTCTGAAAGAGATTCCGCTCGGAGAGCCTCGCGACCTCCGCGTGCGCCGCTGCGACCTCGACGCGTGCCCGCGGCA
>JBCBNT010000051.1:0-22800 GCA_039821685.1 Planctomycetota bacterium
CGGTGCCCTTGAGCGGCACGCCGACGCTGCCTTTGTCGTTGGTCGTCCGGATGACCACTCGGCCCGCGCGGCCCGACTGCCGGACCGTGATCTCCGCGTCGGCGATGCCGGGCTCATCGAACCGCGGGTCGGACGCGCTGACCACCGCCATCGTGCTGATCTCACCCGGCAGCACCTTGCAGCGGATGTTGACCGGTGAGCATCCGATGAGGGTCTGCAGCGCGAGCACTGCCACTGAGACCAGCGCGACGCGGTGGGTGATCGCCTTCATGCTGAGACCCCTTCGATCGATGGCAGGTCGGCAACCCCGCCGAGCCCGAACGTCTCGAGGAACGCGGGCGTGGTGCCGTAGAGCATCGGACGCCCGAGTTCTTCGGCCCGTCCGGTGACGGTGATGAGCCGGCGCTCGAGAAGCGACCGGATGACTTCGCCGGCGGCAACGCCGCGGATCGACTCGACCTCGGCCCGCGTGATCGGCTGGCGGTACGCGACGATCGCGAGCGTCTCCAGCGCCGCCTTGCTGAGCTTTGTCGAGGACCTCGAGCCGTGGAACGCCTGCAGCACCCCCGCGAGCGAGGGGTGCGTCATGAGCCGGAAGCCCTTTCCGACCCGCTCGATCCTTGCGGCGGACTGGCTCTGCTCGAATCGCTCGTTGATGCTGTCGACCGCCACCTCGATAGCGGGTGCGTCCGCTTCGATCCCGGCGCGGGCGAGGGGCTCGACCATCGCTGACACGGGCAGCGGCTTTTCCGAGGTCATCAGGATCGCTTCGACCGCTTGGGCCAGTGTCGGCGTGCTGAGCGTCGCGTCTGGTGTGGGCATCCCGGCAGCATAGCAGCGGGTGGTCGCGTAGGCTCATCCGATGCACGGCGCTCTGAGCGAACCGCTCCCATCTCAGCAGCACGCTTACGCGGATCGGCCGAAGCTCACCGAAGCGCAGCTGCACCGGCGGCGTGAGGGTGTCTTTCTTCTGCTTGCCGGGATCTTCCTGGGCACGCTCGTGATGCTCAACATCCTGGGCATCAGCAAGTTCATCGTTCTGGCGTCGATCAGCGAGGGGGCCGGGCTGAGCTGGGGGGAGTGGGGCGACATCAGCTTCGCGGTCGCCGTCGGGGTGCTGCCGTACCCGATCACGTTCCTGTGCACGGACTTTTTGAGCGAGCTGTACGGCCGGCGTCGCGCGAGCCTGGTCGTATGGATGGGGCTGCTCTTGAACCTGTGGGTGCTCGCCGTGCTCTGGCTCGGGGGCGTGCTGCCGCCGGTGGCCGAGCAGGTAAGCTACGGCCCGCTCCCGGCAGGCGGCGAGGCGATGGGTCCCCCGCTTCCGGCTGCTGTGCTCGATGGCGACGGGATGTTTGTCCGCTTTGACGACGCGTGGACCTTCTCGCGGGTCCGGCAGCTCGCGTTCGGGGCGGTCGCCGCGTCGATGATCGCGTATCTCGTCGCGCAGCTGGTTGACGTGCATGTCTTCCACTTCTGGAAACGCCTCACTCGTGGGCGGCATCTCTGGCTCCGCAATAACGGTTCGACGGTCGTCAGCCAGCTCGTCGATACGACAGCCGTCATCGTGATCACGCATTTCGTTGCGCGCTCGCTGCCGATCGATGGCGACCGGTCGCTGTGGCCGCAGCTCGGGCTGTTTATCGCGACGGGGTACGTCTTCAAGCTACTATCCGCGCTCATCGATACGCTCCCGTTTTACTTTGGATCAAAGCGGCTGCGCATCTACCTCAGGCTTCCACCCGCGGCTGAGGAATACTCATAACGGGTGGGGACGCTGCGACGCCTCGCCATCGTGCCCAGGCGTCACATTCCGCCCAGAGCAGGCGTTTGCCCCCGTCCGCAATCGCAGGGCGTGGCCCGATGGTCCGATGTCGTCCCTGATGAACTCGCCCGGATCATTCAACGGTGTGCGTTTGCTGCTCGTGGACGACGAGCCGCACGTGACGCACATCTTGGCACGGCGGCTCACGAAGCTCGGCGCCGAGGTACGCGTCGCACGCGACGGCAAGGAGGGGCTTGCGGAAGCGATCGCCTTCGAGCCGCAGGTCATCGTGAGTGACCTGCAGATGCCGCGTATGGACGGGCTCGATATGGCGGTCGCGCTCGCTGCGAACGAATCAAGCGCCGGCATCCCGATCGTGATGATCAGCGGCCGGGGTTTCCTGCTCGACGATGACAGGACGAGAGAGACGCGGATCGTCGAAATCCTCGAAAAGCCCTTCAGCATCTCGGCTGTGATTTCGGTCCTTTCGCGGATCCTGGAAGCACCCTACGCCGGCGAGGCGGCGGCGTGAACAGGTCGACGCACGACGATGCCCCTGCCGCAGAGCAGATCGCTGCTGCGCTTGCAGAACTGCTCGGCAGGCTCCGCTCGGAAGGCTTGACGGCGGGATTTTCCGCGAAGCAGTGCGGCGCAGCCGACCGGCCCGATGGCGCATCCGAGAGCCTGACGGCAGCCGACGGGCTCCGCCCAGACGCGGTCCGGATCATGATGGGCGAGCCCCCGGCGGAGGCCGTCACGCTCGAAGACGGCTCGGTGGGCATCCGGTTCGACGCGTGGCACCGACGCGAGCTGCTTGGCTCTGTCTTCGTCATCGACGAGAGCCCGACGCCGTCTCGATCAGGTCTGGAAGCGCGGGCCCCGATGATCGCATGGATGATCGGCGACGCGATCGATCGCGCGGAGCTGCGCGGAGACATCGACGACCTCGCGGACCAGATGAGCGACGCCTACGAGACGCTCGAGCTGATGTACACACTCGGGCGATCGATGACCGGCCTCGACGAGCCCGAGGCGTTTATCGAGCGGACATGCGAACGCGTCCGCGAGACGCTCGGGTTTGGCTTCGTTGCGGTGCACATACCGAGTCAGGCGGACGTCGGCGCGACGCTCGCGGGCCAGACCGTGTGGAGCGGCTCTCCCGGCCACGAGGGCGATACCGAGCAGCTCGATCGGCTTCTTCGGATCATGGCGTCGAGCTCGATGTCGCGGGATGCCTTTAGCGGTCCGCTCGCGATTGTTCGGCCGCTGCAGAACGACCGCGGGCTCGCCGGCATCATCGTTGCTGGCGACAAGACACGTGAGATGGGCAACGTCAGCTCGTACGACACGAAGCTGATCGACGCGGTTGGTGGGCTGCTCTCGACGTTCCTGACGAACAGCAGGCTCTACGACGAGCAGCGGCAGATGGCGTTCGGCGTCCTTGAGGCCCTCTCGGCGGCGGTCGACGCCAAAGACCCGTACACGCGCGGCCATACGCAGCGTGTCGCTCACCTGAGCGAGCAGATCGCGCTGCAACTTGGCTCCTCGGCGGCGGAAGCCGAGCGGCTCCGCGTGGCGGGACTGCTGCACGACGTCGGGAAGATCGGCGTGCCCGAGGCGGTGCTGCACAAATCTGGTCGCCTCACGGACGAGGAGTTCGACGAGATCAAGAAGCACCCGCAGATCGGGCACCGGATCCTCAAAGATCTGGGCGGCCTCGAGGACGTGCTGCCCGCTGTGCTCTACCACCACGAGCGGATGGACGGACGGGGCTACCCGCACGGGCTGTCGGGCGATCAGATCCCGCTGAACGCCCGAATCGTGGCCGCGGCAGACACCTTCGACGCGATGAGCTCGACCAGGTCGTATCGCGCGAAAATGCCGCGCGGCGAGGTCTTCGACGAGATCCGCCGGTGCGCGGGCACGCAGCTCGACCCGGACGTCGCGCAGGCTCTGCTTCAGCTCGACCTCACGCGCTTCGATCGCATGATCGCCGAGCACGCGAAGCTCTCATCGTTCGATCGTGCTGCCTGAGCCGGCATTCGCCGTCGTTGGGATCCGAACGTCTATTCGTCGACGATCACCCGCCAAGAACCAGAAATGAGTCGGATCTGCTCCGCATCGCGGAACTCCGGGGGCGGTGCTTCGAGGAAAGCGTCGTTGCGATCGATCGTGACGCCGGTGCTGATCGTCGCCTTCCCGGTCGCCATGAGAGTCCCGTGCAGGTCGAGGCCGTTGCGGAGGACGACGTTGTCGTCGACGTAGATCAGCCCTTGCACGCCGTCGAAATCACCATCAACGAAATTATTGTCGTCCTCGACGGGGATCGAGCCGTCCGCGTTGGTGGCGGTGGCGCCATCGATCGTGAGCGGGGCATCGGTAAGCAGCACGGGTAACCCCTCATTCGCCGGCCGCATGACCCGGGGGGCCTTGATCTCGACGGACCGGGCATTGGTGACGACCAGCGTGCCGACGATCCTCGGCGCGGAAAGCCTGACATCGCCTCCGAGCCCGTCGATCACGTAGATCGATCTTGGATCGGGTACGAACACCCCTTCGGAGGAATCTGCGGTCGAGGAAGTCAGCGTAAGGGCGTCGTACAACGCACCGGCGCGTCCGACGCTTGCCACGACCGGAACCTCGGTCGCGGCCGCCTGGTACAGGCTCACAACCTTTGGATCGGGCATCTCGATGTCGTCGGCCGACCGCTCGCCGCCCCAGGGCAGCAGCTCATCGATCAGCACGCTGCTCACGGTCACATCGACGGCGCCGAACCGCAAGCCGAGCACCGCGGCGCTCGTGATACCGCCGGCGACCACCATCGGGTACTCCAGCGCCTCGATCGGCTCGACACCCACCTCGAAATCAGCCGCCACCGCGTGCTTCGCGTTGCCGAATGTTGCGATCGAGGTCAGCGTGAAGGGGTCCTCGTCGTCGTCGGCGAGCGATCCATCCTCGTCGACCGCTGTGACGATGAGCGTGCCACGGATCATCGCGGTCTCGTTGATCAATCGACCCGCGATCGAGGTTCGCCATGATGCGTCGTTCGTGATCGCGGCAGCGGCGAGGTGCATGCCAGATTCGGCGCGGGCGGCTGCGACAGACGCTTCGGTCATCAGCTCTTGGACCTCGCGCTGCGCCGACAGCGAGGTGACGGCGAGGAAGCCCATGCTCATGGTAATGCTCGACGAGACGAGCACGAGCAGGTAGACGCCACCTCGACGTTCGCTCCGCATCATCGCATCGCCTCGTCGCCGGCGAGTGACCGGTAGAAGATGATTTCCCCCGCGATCCGGCCCGCCTTCGTCGCTTCCACGCGGACGCGGTAGACCCCGGTGTCAGCCGCAGCTTCGCCTTCGATATAGGCGGGCGAGACTTCGGTGATCTCGACGCTTCTCGTCCACCCGTCGGTGCCCGGGATCGGCGTGCCGTCAGCGAAACGCGGCGGTGCCGACGTGTAGCCGGCGTAGTCGACGACCTCATCGAAGAGCAGCCGGGTGGTCACGAGTTCCTCGGCAGTTACACCCAGTTCCTTGGCGATCTCGTTGGTCGCTTCCTCGATTGCCGACGCGCTCCGCAGGTCCTCCGCAACGACCGGCAGCAGGCTGATCTCTTCGACCAGCCCTGAGGCGAGCGAACGCCCAAAGCTGCGGTCGGAACCGACGCGACTCTCAGCGAGGGTCGAAGACAGCAGCGCGATCGAAGCGACGAGCAGGCCGCCGACTAGGGCGACCGAGAGGACAGCCTCGACCAGCGCGATGCCGCGTCGGCGATCCATCAGTCTGCCTCCAGGTTCAGGCAGCGTTGCAGCAGCGACGAAGACATCCCTCCGACTGCCAGATCGATCTCCACTGCGCGGTGCGACGGCTCCGCGACACCCACCTTCTCCGACCACCCGAAGCTAAGCGTCGCGAGGGACGACAAAATCGCAGCGTTGTCTCCGCTGTTGACCGTCCGCGTCAACGGATCGCCGGCGTCTCCATTCCACGAATAGACGATCATTTCGGCGCTCGAATCCTGATCACGATCGCGCACGACCATCTCGATTGTCGTCCCGTCGATCATTCGGACAGCCGTCGCGTAGCGGAGGTCAGCCGCGATCGTGCCGAGTGCTCGCTGCATAGCGAGCAGGCGATCAGTCTCTCGCGAGCTGTCGGGCAGCGTTCTCGATGCGAGCATGATCGACGAGCCGATCGCGCCGACGACGATGCTCGTGATCGCGAGGCTCGTGACGAGCTCGATCAGTGTGAAACCGCGCGGCCGGGTCATCGCGCGGTCCGCAGCGCCGCGGCTTCGGCGCTCATCACATCGACCGTGACCGCCGAGAGCACTCGCCTGATCGACGGGAGCACATCGGTGTCGGCCTTGCGTGTCAGTTCCATGGACCGGACCTCCACGGCCGAGCTGCCGCCGGTGAGCCGGATACGCCTTGCGTTGGTGCCGACGGCGATATCGATCACTCCGCCCGACCCCGCCACGCCGAAGCCGTTGAGCGTCAGAAACGCGGCGGATTCGAATGACGCAGAGACGATGTTCGTGTCATAGGGCGGCCCGCCGAGATCGACCTGCCGGTGGAGCGAGGAGCTGCCGCTCTTCACGCCGGCAAGCACGTATGCGTCCTGCGCAGCGCTGAAGATGATCATCCTGGGCGAGCTCGATGCCGCGGCGGTAGCCGATGCGACACCGATATCCTGAACAATGCGAGCCGCAGCGGCATCGACCCGCGAGCGGGCACTCGCACCCGCGAAGCTCGGGATCGCCACCGCGGCGAGCACCGCCACGATCACGACCACGACGGCCGTTTCGACGAGCGTAAAGCCCCGCCCGCTAGAACTGATTCCAGGGTGTGGTGCCATTGGTCTCGGTTCCATCGGTGTTCGATACGATGGTGCCGGCATCCTCGTCGTAGATCCAGCCGATGCCGCTTGCATCGGCGGCGGCGACGCCGTTGTTGCCCTGGTTCGTGCCCACCGGCAGCGGCGGCACGGCGCGGAGGTACGGGCCGTAGATGTAGTCGCCGGTCTTCGTGGCGCTGACGGCACCGGAAACATCCGTGTACTGAGTCAGCTGGTCCTCGAAGTCTGCAACGCTCGGGTACGCGCCGCCGTGCTCGGCGGCGTAGAGGTCGATCGCGCCACGAAGCGCCTGCAGATTCGCCTTGAGCGCCGACTCGCTCGCGCCCTCAGCGCCGCGGCTGATCCGCGGCAGGGCGATCGCGCCGATGATCCCGAGGATCACGACAACGATGACGAGCTCGATCAGGCTGAATCCGCGATTTCTTGTCCGTGTATGCATGCGTTGGTCTCCCCGTTTCGCCGTAGTGCAATCGGCTGCAGGAGAGAGCAACTTCACGTCACGCGGAGAACGTCGCGGCAATCAGTCGCGGCCCAGCGTGGGCGAGTCCAGCTCGAGCATTATCGGCCCAGTCTGGGTATCTACCACGACGGAGCGGTCGGAAATGCTGAGGACTGTCACCCCGGCCGCGGAGTCGCCGACCCTGAGCGGTCGGCCGCTGATAACGGCGATCCGGCCGTCGCCGCGGCTGAGGATGGCCGAGAGGCGCGCACCGACGGGTGTCTCGACGACGGTCGCTCCGTTCGGCCGTGCAGGTGTCTCGACTGCCTGCTGGGCCGGGCGTCCGAACGCATTCCCGACGTCCGACGACGCTGCATAAAACTTGTCGAAATGAGCGGCGAGTGTCATGCCTCGATCGACGGCGATTTCCGCCGACGACTCGTCGGGATCCGCATCGATCGCGGCCTCGCGATCGCTTACCGGCGCCTCGACGGTCGCGGAAGCAGAGAGTACAAATCGGTCGAAGCCCAGGGAAGCTACCGCGAGACCAAGTGCGCCGAACGCATAGAGCTGTGACTTCGTGACCCCCACTGGCGAAGCGTGCTATTGAGCGTCGCACGTGGCAAGCGAATGCGACGGGCCCGAGCCGATTGATTGCCGGTTTAATCGTTACGACCGGCTCCGCTCTGGAACCAGACGAGGTCGGCGACGAGCCTCGCGTCTGTCCCGGGGTCGCCGCTGATCGAAAAGCTGCGAACGCCGATATCCGGAAAGAGGGTCCGTGTGCGCGACACCAGATCCGTCAGGGCGTCAGCGTCGGCGCGGCCGGCGAGCGAGACGCCGATGCTCGTGAAGCCGCTCGATTCAACCGGGCGGCCCGGCTTGATCGACTCGAGCTGCACGCCGAGCGTCTCGGCGAGCGACGTGACCTCGCCGATCCGCTCGTTGAGTCGGCTTGATGCCTCGAAGCTGTCTTTGTAAACGGCGACCTGCTCCGCGAGCCCTCCGACCCGTGCCGACGTGTCTGCGACGTCCGCCAGGAGCCTGGCCTGCTCGTCTTTCTTCGTTGACAGCTCTCGCTCAGCCAGCAGGCGAGCCGTCTGCGCACCGAGGAGCGGCCGGACAACCGCGACGAACGCCAGAGCGGTGATCACGAGCACGCCGACGATTCCGAGCTGATCGATACCGCGCCGGGTCATGGCCTGACCCCCTCTGTGCTGAGCCGCGCGCGGAGCGAGAAGGCGATCGCGTCGGCTCCATCGACGCGGACCTGAGACGCGGATTCGAGCGTGACATCTTGCAGCAGGCCCGCCCGCTCAAGCCGGAGCACGTAACCGGTGGCAGATGTCTGATCGCTCGACACGCCGGAGACTTCGATAGCAAACGGGCCGCGGGCGAGGTCGGCCGGCGTCACGGCGTCGCCGCCGGATTGCTCGAGTCTCACGCGGACCGACCGGAGCGTCTCGCCCGATTCGAGCTCTGATGCCAGGTGGCCGAGCAGAATGCTCCAGTCCGGCTGGCCGTGTATCTCTTGGAGAACCCGCAGCTCACCCGCCAGGCTTTCTCGCTTCTCTCCCAGTAACGCGAGCTCTGCATCGGCAGCAGTGATATCTGCCGACAGCGCGGCAGACTCCGCTTCGATCGCACCGACCGGCGCCACAAGCAGCCCCTCGCTGACCAGCCCGCCGAAAACGACAAGAAGGCCGTACGCAACCAGGCCCTTCACCCACGCCCGGCGGCGGGCCGACGCCCGACGCCGCTCCCGGACGGGTTGCGGCAACAGGTTCACGCGGCTCATGATCCGCCCCCATCTGCAGCGGGCCAGAGCGCGGCGCCAAAGGCAACCGCGAGATCGGGGCCGATGATCTCTCGGTTCGACCAGCATGCCGCGGGCGACCAGATGCCAGTGTGTATCGAGAATTCTGCGCCGATTTCCTCGGCGAGCTCCGCGGAGGGCTTGCCGATGACCACGATCTCGTTGATGCCCGTGTCGACCCGCTGCCTCGAGAGAAATGCCGCGGCGCGATCGATCTCCTCAAGCACCAGCTCACCGGAGACACAGCTCGCACCGGGACGAACCGAACGCGAGAGAACGGGAAGCCCCTGGAACGTCGCGTGGACGCTCAGCAGGTCGGGTCGTACTTCCAAGACGAGCTTGCTCCCGCCTGCGCACGCACGCGAGACCGCAGCCGCTGGAACATCGATCGCGGCCAGCTGCACGCCGATGTCTTCGGTCACGCCCAGTATGCCCATGATCGCCTCGCGGGCGGCACCGATGACCAGGTAGTCGACAGGCCCCTTGCGGCCGACGTCACCCGATCCGGTCACCGTCGGCGGATCGAAGACCGCGACCTCGACCGCGCCATCCGGCGATCCTCGTGAGAGTTCGCCGGCGGCCAGCTCCTCGACCGGCGCACCCGACGAACGCGGAGGGAGATCGAGCACCGAAGTCGCGCAGCGTTCCATCGACATCGCGACGTGCCACGGGGCCGCCCGCGATACCCCGTGACGCTCGAGCGCCTCAGACGCCCGCGTCACGGCATCGTTCAGCGAAGCGTGACCGTCGGTCAGTGGCACGGAGAACCCAGCACGCACCGCGTCGCGACGGAGGTCGAGTGCAACGACGCGAAGTCGATCACCTGCGTACTCGACACCGATGCTCAGGCGTGCGTCAGACCGCACATGCCCCGAGTCGCCCCGTGAGACCGGCTCGGCCAACCTGCCGATCATGGCCCACCCCCGGTCGAAGCGGTCAGGTCAAACAGCGGGAGGAACAGGCTGAGCGCGACGCCACCGACCAGCACGCCGAGAAGCGTGAGGATCGCCGGCTCGAGGATGCTTGTGACGTTTCGCGCGAGGATCGCGTTGTCTTCGTCCATCATGTCGGCGAAGACCGTGAGCACCTCGCCCACCTGGCCCGTCTGCTCACCGTTTCGGACCGCTTCGGCGAACGACGCGTTGACCAGGAATCCGTCCTCGAGCGAGTCGCTCAGCGCCTCGCCCCGCTCGACGCGGCGGGCCGCCGAATCGACGAGGGCGGTGTACTCACGGTTGCGGACGCTCACCCCCGCGACGCTCATGCATTCGAGCAGCGACACGCGGCTCTCGAGCATGACACCGAGCACCCTTGCGAGCCTCGCGACAGCGAACGACCGGACCGCGGGGCCGACGACGGGTATCCGGATCAGCACGCGCTGGAACGCCGCCCGGCCGCGGTCCGACATCCCGACGCACACGAGCGCGGCGAGGCTGACAGCAAGCCCGGCGAGCACCCAGATGGCGTTCCCGGTGACAAAGTCCGAGACCGCGAGCAGCACGGCCGTGCTCTGCGGCAGCGGTGCATTCAGCGTTTCGAAGAGCTCACGGAATCGCGGGAGCACCTTGACGAACAGCGCGACGAGCACGCTGCCCGAAACAACCAGCAGCAGCGCCGGGTAGACCATCGCCCCGGTGATGGTGCTCCGCGTGACCTGCTGCTGCCGGACCATGCCGGCGAGGCGCTCGAGAATCCGTTTCATGTCGCCGCCCGCTTCACCGGCCTGAATCAGGCTTCGGTAGACCGCATCGAAGCACGCCGGGTGCCGCGCCATCGCCGCGGACAACGACTCACCGCGTTCGACATGCGAGCGGACATCGGCGATCACGTCGCGCCACTCGCCGGGCTTTGTCTGCCGTTCGGCGGCGGCCATCGCGTCGACCAGCGGCGTGCCGCTTGACGTGAGCACCGTCATCTGCCTGGTGAAGGCAGCCAGCAGGCGGAGCCGATCGAAGCCGATCGATCGACGCCGGCCGCGTGCGCTCGCACCGGACGCGCGGGCGGGCTCGACCGTCGATGGAAAACGGCCCTGCTCGCGGATCGTTGCGTCTGCCTCGGCACGCGACGCAGCCTCGATCTCGCCGGCCGCGATCGTGCCATCCGGGTTGAATGCCTCGTAGCGGAACTTCATGCGGCGGCCTCAACACGCGGCCCGGGCTCGATGTCGTCGCTGTGCGTCACGCGGATCGCTTCCTCGAGGCTCGTCCGCCCCTCCCTCGCGAGCGCGACGCCCTGGTCCCGGAGCGTGGGCACGCCCCGGCTCCGAATATGCGCCCGCAGCTCATGCGCCGGTGCTCCGTGATGGATCATCCGCCGGAGCTCGGGGGTGATGTCCATGACCTCGTAGACGCCGTGTCGGCCCTGGAAACCCGAGTCGTGGCACTGCTGGCAACCGGCGCCGCGACGGAACGCGCGTCCGGCGTCTCCTGGGATTCCTGCATCGTGCAGGATGGCCTCACCCGGGTAGTACTTCACCTCGCAGTGCGGGCAGATTGTGCGGGTCAGCCGCTGCGCGACGACGCCGTTCAGCGATCCAGAAATCAGGTACGGCTCGATGCCCATATCACCGAGCCGAGCGATCGCACCGGTCGCGTCGTTCGTGTGAAGTGTCGCGAGCACGAGGTGGCCCGTGAGCGCAGCCTGCACCGCGACGCGTGCCGTGACCTCGTCGCGGATCTCGCCGATCATGATGATGTCGGGGTCCTGCCGGAGGATGCTGCGAAGCGCCTTGGCGAAGCTCAGCCCGACCTGCTCCTGCACCTGAATCTGGTTCACCATGTCGAGCTGATACTCGACCGGGTCCTCGACCGTCACGATGTTGCGCTCCGGCGTGCGGATCTGATCGAGCGCCGAATAGAGCGTCGTTGTCTTTCCCGAGCCCGTGGGCCCCGTCACGAGCACGAGGCCGTGCGGCCTGCGGAGCATGCCCTGAAACGCGTCGAGCGCCGACTCGCGGAATCCGAGCTCGTCGAGCCGGATCCGCAGGTTCGACTTATCCAGCACACGAATGACCATTTTTTCCCCGAGCAGCGTCGGCATGCTCGACACCCGAAGATCGATCTCGCGGCCCTCGGCGACGATCCGGACGCGCCCTTCCTGCGGCATCCGCTTCACGGCGATGTCCATCTTCCCGATCACCTTGACCCGGCTCACGACCGCCGCGTGCACGCCCGCCGGCGGCAGCATCAGATCGCGCAAGACGCCGTCGACTCGGTACCGGATCCGCGTCCCCCGCTTGTCGGGCTCGATGTGAACATCGCTCGCGCCATCCCTAACCGCGGTCAGCAGCGCGATATTCACGAGGTTGATGATCGGGCTGCCCTCGATCATCTGATCGAGGTCCGTCTCGGCAGCCTCGTCCACCGCCTCGCGGTCAACCACTTCGAGATCCTGCTCGCTCAGCGAGGTCAGGAATTCGTCGACGCTCACGTTGCCGCCGCGGTACTTGCGGACGTATTCGAGGATGTTGTCTTCGAGGGCCAGCACGGGCCGGACCTCGCAGCCCGACATGCGCTGCAAGCGATCCACCTTGGAGAGGTCCTGCGGATCGGCCATCGCGACCGTGAGCACGCCGCGAACGCGGAACATCGGGATGATGCGCATGCGTTCGCACTCATCGTCGCCGATGAGCGGTATCAGCGACGGATCGATGAGCCCGTGGCGGAGCTGACAGCCGCGCACGTTCATGTTCTGCGCGAGCGTCCGGACCAGTGTGAGCTGGTTGACGTAGCCGCCCTCAACGAGCAGCTCGCCGAGCTTGCCCCCGCTACGGGCCTGCTCCTGCAGGGCCCGCGCGAGGTCTTCCTCGCTGATCGCGCCGGAAGCGAGGAGCGCTTCGCCGACCCGCTGTCCTCTTCGGCGCAGCGTCATTCGAAGCTCCTCACCGCGGAGGAGGCGTCGGTAAAGAGCTCGCAGTGCCTGGCGACGCCGGTGAGATCGAGCACTTCGCGGAGTGTCTCGTTGAGAGATGCCAGCTTGAGCGAGCGGGCGACGCCCCCGAATGCCTCGCCGAGTTCGGCGAGCTGTTCGAGGCCGAGGCTGTCAACGTATGGCACCGAAGAGAGGTCAACAACGACTCGACCGTGCTGCTCGGCGGACGCTTTCCTCACCCGGCCCGCAAGCACGGCCGCGTCGTCGCCGACGAGCGGGCCACGGGGCGAAAGAAAGGCAACCGCGGCCTGGGAGTGTTCGTCGATCTGCACGCGACCGCCCCCCGCTACGCCGCCCGGCCGGCAGCAGCCGTCTGGTCCGTCCTGCCGGGCGAGCCCGCCGAAGCAAGGGGCAAGCGGAGCGTGAACGTGCTGCCTCGGTTCAGCTCCGACTCAAGCGTGATATCGCCTCCGTGCGATCGTGCGATCTCCCGTGCCAGCGACAGGCCCAGGCCCGAGCCCGCAGCCGCGTGCACGCGATCGTCCTCCGACCGGTAGAACGTCTCAAAGACCCGATCGAGCTCGCCAGATGCGATGCCGATCCCCGTATCGGTCACGTCGAGCTCAAACGCCGACGAGGTTGCATCAGCCTTGACCGAGACCGATCCGCCCTCGGGCGTGTACTTGATCGCGTTGCCGACCAGGTTCTGGATCAGCAGCTCGATGTGATCGCGGTCGCCGTTCAGAACCGGCAGCTTCGGTGTGGCTTCGAATCCAAGCGTCAGGCCTTTGGCGTGGGCCGCGGCGCGGAACGACTCGACGATCTCGGTGAGCATGTCGTCGATCCGGATGTCGGACCGGCTGCGCCGCAACGCGCCGCTCTCAAGCTCCGACACCCGCAGCAGGCCGGAGACCGTCCGCTCAAGCCGGAGCGTCTCACGTGCGATGACATTGAGCGACTCATGAACGAGCTCCGGATCGGCGTCCCCGCCCTCGTCCGCGGCTTGCTCGGCGTAGAGCTTGATGTTTGTGAGCGGGGCCCGGAGTTCGTGGGCCGCGCGGGCAAGGAACTCGCCCCTGGACGCCTCGGCGGCGCTCTGGCGTGTGACATCGCTGATCATCATCACGATCTGACCCGGCAGGTCTCGGGGCTTTGAGGCCCGCACCCGGAGCTGCTGGGGCGAGGCATCGGTACCGACCGAGAGATCGATCCGTTGCGTGCCGCCGTGCTTGACGACTCGTTCGACAACCTGCGCGAGCTCCCCTTGCAGGAGGGCGCTTCCGCCCGGGCTGTCCGCCCGATCGCGCTCGATGCCGGCGAGCGTCGCCGCAGCCGTGTTGGCAATGAGCACGCGTCCTTCAGACGAGCAGACGACAACGCCTTCGCTCATCGCATCAAGATGCGCTGCCTGCAGTTCGATCAACGGCTCCGCGCGGTCGGCGTCGTTGCGCTCAGACCCGAGCCCGTCGATGATCGAGTTCCAGCTCGCCGCGTGCGTACCGAGCGAAGCATCAACCATGAGCTCGGCGGTCTCAGCGTCGTATTCGGCCGCGGCACGAACAGCGTCGACGATGGCCGCCGCTTCACGAGTCCTTCGAAGCCCCGTGACCAGCAGGCACGCCGCTGCACCAACGAAGCCGGCACCCGCCGCGGCAAGCGTCGGGTCAGGCCGACCCGATGCACGGGCATCGAGCACGACCAGCACGACCGCGGTCAGCGGCACGATCGCTGCGAGGCCGGCGATCGCAAGCCGACCCGCGGGCACCCGCGCAGCGAGACCACGCGGGCTGGAGGCCCGGGTGCGCTGCATGCCCGATGTCGGCGCGGGGCCACTCTCTGATGCCATCGCTCGTCAACTCCGTCTCTGAAGGGAATATCGGCGGCCCGCCGCGAGACTTCAGTCCGGATAGCCCCTTGCGGAGCGCGTAGGGTTCTCGGACGCGGCGGTCCGCCGGCAGCAAGCGAGGAAGCGATGGACGATCTGCGGGCCAAGGCCCACAACCTCAAGGTGTGGCTCGCCGGCACGGTGTCCCGCGCGGCGTTCCCGCCCGCCCACGACCTTTACGCCGACGCGACCGACCAGGACGCCTCCACCCGGAACCCGGTGGTCGTCATCCCGGGCATCATGGGCTCAAGGCTGCGAGACCGCGCAAGCGGTCGCGTGCTGTGGGGCGGAAAGGACAAACAGGAATTCGCCGACCCGACCGACCCGGAGCAGCTCCGGATGATCAGCCTCCCGCTGGACCCGCACGGCGCCCCGCTCCGCGACAGGGTCGATTACACAATGCCCGATGGCAGCATCGACCAGCTCAAGGCCAAGGTCTTCGGTTTCCCGGTCAGCGTCCACGCCTATGGCCCCATCCTCCAGATGCTGGGCGTGGGCGGCTTCTTTATGGACCAGAACAAGGGAAAGAACAAGCTCGCACTGAACTACAGCCACCGTTCGATCGCCAACTGCTTCGAATTCGCCTACGACTGGCGGCGGTCGGTCGTCGATAACGTCGAGCGGCTCGACGCATTTATCAAAGGCGTGCTCGAGTTTGCGGCCTACGACGCGGGCGAGAACGCACGCGACAACCTGCGCGTCGACATCGTGGCGCACTCCATGGCCGGCCTGCTCACGCGCTACTACCTCCGCTACGGCACCCAGAAGCTCCCTGACGACGGCTCACTCCCGGAACTCGATTGGTCGGGCGGCAACAAGGTCGAGCACGCGATCCTCGTCGGCACGCCGAGCGCGGGCTCTCACGCCTCGCTCGAAAGACTCATGACGGGCCTCCCAGAGTCGCCGGCCACCCCCCACTACGACCCCGCCGTGCTGTGCACCTACCCGTCGATCTATCAGCTCCTCCCGCGAGCTCGGCATAAGCCCTACATCGACGAGGCGACCGGCGAATCGATCGATGATCTGATGGAGCCCGAGTGCTGGATCGACCACCAGTGGGGACTGGCAGACCCGACGTGCGAGCCCGTGATCGAGCACATGCTCCCGAACATCCGCGATCGGGGCGACCGCCGCCGCATCGCGATCGATCACATGTCCAAGTGCCTCGACGAGGCGAAACGGTTCCACGCCGCGCTCGATGTTCCTGCGAACGCGCCGCCGCACGTCGCGCTGCACCTCTTCGCGGGCGACGGCGTGCTGACGCCGAGCCTGGCCTCGGTCGGCGTCGGACGCAACTCCTACAAAGTGCTCGAACGCGACTACGGCGACGGGACCGTGCTCCGCTCGAGCGCCCTCATGGACGAGCGACGGGGCACCACCGGCCAGCCACGGGTCGTCACACCCATCCGCTGGGACGCGGTCACCTTCGTCCCGACAGACCACATGCTGCTCACGCGGCACCCGACCTTTGTCAACAATGCGCTCTACATCCTGCTCGAAAAGGCCAGACCCGATTGCGGGTTCAGGGGCGAGAGCGAGGCCGAGTTTAAAGAACGCGCCGCAGCAGCCGCCGGGCATGCCCCGGCCGCACCGAGCCAATCAGATCGCCTCGACAACGAAGAAAGCTCGGCAGAGAGCCAGGAAGCATGAACCGCGCTCGACGTGGGCGCCGAGGCAATCCTGCTCAAATCGGGGCGACTGGATTCGAACCAGCGACCTTTTGACCCCCAGTCAAACGCGCTAACCAAACTGCGCCACGCCCCGTGTACGACGCACAATAGCAGGCAGGACCGCGCCCGTCACGGCAAGTGCCGCCTTCGGCTTGCCATGCAAAACCCCAGCACCGCGGGCCGTCAGCCCGACGCTCTGCGAACCCACCCGCCGACTATCCTGCCGCGATGAACACGCTCCTGATCCAGGGCGGGCGGGTGATCGATCCCGCGAGCGGGCACGACGCCGTGGCCGACGTTGCCGTCGAGGGTGGCCGGATCGCCGCCATCGGCCAGGATCGTGCCGCCGCCGCAGATCGCACGATCGATGCCGAAGGCCTGATCGTGTGCCCGGGGCTCATCGATCCGCACGTGCATCTCAGAGAGCCGGGGCAGGAAGACAAAGAAACGATCGCAACAGGCACCGCCGCCGCCGTCGCGGGAGGATTCACGTCTGTCTGCTGCATGCCGAACACCAGCCCCGCGATCGACTCGCCTGAGACTGTTCGCGCCGTCTTCGAGCGCGCCAAAGCGACCGCACTCTGCCGCGTCTTCCCCGTCGCCGCGGGCACGGTCGGCAGGCAGGGAACCCGGAGCACGGAGATCAGGCTCCTCGCGAGGTCGGGAGCGGTGGGCATCAGCGACGATGGCGACGCCATCGCATCGGCCGGCATGATGCGGTCGGTGCTTCGCGCAACAGCCGCGACCGGACTCGCCTTCATGCAGCACTGCCAAGACCCGACGCTGACCCGGGGCTCGACGATGCACGCGGGCACGGTCTCGACCAGGCTCGGCCTGACCGGCTGGCCGCGAGTGGCAGAAGAGATCATCATCGAGCGAGACGTCCGTCTCGTCCGCGATACCGGGTGCCGCTATCACGTCCAGCACCTGTCATCGGGAGAGTCCTGCGACATCGTCCGCGCCGCGCAGCACGCCGGCCTGCCGGTGACCGCCGAAGCATCGCCGCACCACCTGCTCTTGACCGACGAGGCCTGCCTCGGCTACGACACCAACGCGAAAATGAACCCGCCGCTCCGGGAGCAACGCGACATCGACTCGATCAGGCAGGCCGTAGCCGAAGGCGTGATCACGGTGCTCGCCACCGACCACGCGCCGCACACGGCAGACGAAAAGGCCCTGCCGTTTGCTCAGGCGCCTTTCGGCATCATCGGGCTCGAGACGGCGGTCGCCGCGTATCACCAAGCGCTTGTCGAGACTGGGCTCATCGGGTGGCCGGCATTGATCCGCCTGCTGACCGTTGGCCCCGCCGAGCTCTGCAACCTGTCTCGGGCTCACCGTGGAGATGACGGCCTCGGCGAGATCCGCGAAGGCGGGCCAGCAGATATTACGCTCATCGATCCGAACCACCCCTGGACGTGCTCCCGATCCGACCTCGCGGGCAAATCCGCCAATACGCCTTTCCTGGGCAGGTCCTTCACCGCCCGCCCGGTCGGCACGATCGTGGGCGGCAGGCTCGTCGGGGGCAGGGTCGCTGGAAAAATAATCCGCGAGGCCGGCGACAGATCGCACGGCTTTGCACGGGGCTAGTGACCACGCCTCGAACCGTGCATACACGGCAGATCGACGTAGAAAGCCCACCGCATGGTGTTCTACTGTTGCCGCCGACGCGGCACACACCGTGCACGCCGCGCCGACATCGACACCGCACGCCTCACACACCGCAGCAGGGAGCTGACCCATGGCAATCAGGATCGGAATTAACGGCTTCGGACGCATCGGCCGGCTCGTCTACCGCGCAGCAGCGCAGGGTACTGATATCGAAGTGGTCGGGATCAACGATCTCGTGCCGGCAGACAACCTGGCCTACCTGCTGAAGTACGACACGATGCACGGCCGGTTCATGACAGAGGGCAAGCCCGCCGATGTCCAGGCGTCCGACGAGAGCTTCTCGGTCAACGGCTCAGTGACGAAGACAATGGCTGTCCGCGATCCGGCGGAACTGCCCTGGGCCGACCTCGGCGTCGACTACGTCCTCGAATCGACCGGGCTCTTTACCACCGATGAGACCGCCCGCAAGCACATCGACGGCGGCGGCTGCAAGCGGGTCGTCATCTCCGCACCGACGAAGACCCCCGAGACCGTCAAGACCATGGCCTACAAGGTCAACCACGAGAACTACGACCCCGCGACGGACCAGGTGATCTCAAACGCGAGCTGCACCACAAACTGCCTGGCGCCGATCGCCAAGGTGATCAACGACGAGTTCGGCCTCGACGAAGGACTCATGACCACCGTCCACGCCGCGACCGCGACCCAGCCGACGCAAGACGGCCCCAGCAAAAAGGACTGGCGCGGCGGGCGCAACGCCTACCAGAACATCATCCCCGCGAGCACCGGCGCCGCCAAGGCCGTCGCGCTCTGCATCCCCGACCTGAAGGGCAAGCTAACCGGCATGGCCTTCCGCGTGCCCACCGCGGACGTCTCCGCCGTCGACCTGACCTTCCGCACCGCCAAGAGCACGAGCCTCGCCGACATCAACGCGGCGATGAAAGCCGCGAGCGAAGGACCCATGTCGGGCGTCCTGGGCTACACCGAGGAAGAGGTCGTGTCCGCCGATTTTGTCGGCGACCCCCGCAGCTCGATCTACGACGCCAAGGCCGGCATCGAGCTCAACGGCAACTTCTTCAAGGTCGTCAGCTGGTACGACAACGAGGCCGGCTACGCCAACCGCTGCATCGACATGATCCGCTACATCGCGAGCAAGGACTGATCCCGCCCCGGCATCCGGGGCTGAACCGAAACAACAAGGGCCGTCCCGACGAAAGCCGGGACGGCCCTTTCTCATTGCGGGTCATGCTCCGTCCGGCTCGTCAGCTGCAGCCTTCGTTGAAGTTCAGCACCCACGCCGTGAAGTCGGCGGGGGTAATCAGCCCGTCCTCGTTCTGATCCGCCCGGGGCTGCATGGTGTTGAAGGCCAAGATCCAGGCGGTGAAGTCGGCAGGGGACGCGACGCCGTCCATGTTCACGTCGGCCAAGCAGGTATCGACGAAGAACGTGTGCTCGGTCAGCCCGCCCCGGCCCGACTCCTCGAACGCCGCGACCGACACGGTGTTGAACCCGTGCGGCAAGCCGAGGAACGCAAACTCCCAATCGAAGCGGTTCTGCCGCGACGCCGAGGGCCTGTTCCGCAGGAACTCGACCTTATCGATCGCTGGGTCGAGGTTGACGCCCGCGACGACGTTCGTGGTCGTCCGGTCGGTCGCGCGGAACTCGAAGCCAAAGCCGTTCGTATCGATGACGTCGGGCGCGTTGGTGATCTCGAGCCCCGGCGCTTCGTTATCGAGATAGATGACCTTGCGCAGCTGCCTGAAGATCGGATCGCCGGCCGTGCGGTGACGGAAAACGTTGACCGTGATGTAGTTCAGCCCTTCGTCGAGCAGGTCGGCGTCGATCGCCTGGCGGTACACGCCCTGAGAAGCCTGCGAGCCGAAGAGAGGGCTGTTCTCCGTGAGGAACTGCTCGAACCCGCCGTTGAGCGTCTCTTCCTGCGGGAACTCGAGCGTGCCGTTGTTATTGTAGTCTTGCAGGCCGACCGGGAAATCGTTCGCGCCGTTGCCGTTGAGGTCGACGTAGCCCTCGTTGATCTTGAAGAGCGCATTGTCGTCGGTGTTCGGATCGAGCGGGTCGGTCTGGGTTGTGGCGACCTCGAGCTCGATCGTGTCCCCGGTGACGATATCGATCTGGTTGATGCGCTTCTGGTACAGCGGCAGGAAGGGCAGCTCGGGCGGGAGCTGGCCCGTGACGCCGCTCACACTCAGCGTCGCGGTCGGGAGCGCCGGCGCGTAGATGACGAAGCCCTTCTCGTGCGCCCCAGCCGACGACACGTTGTTCGGCACATCGATCGTGATGCGGCCATCGTTGCCCACGACGATCACCTCGTCGATGTCGCCGCCCGGATCAACAACCGGGTCCGCGGCGTTGCCCGTCTGCTCGTGCAGCCTCGTGCCCGGGGCAAAGTTCGTTACGACGTTCCGCGTCTCGAAGCCCGGGTCGCGGCGGTCGTTCACCGCCACCACGACGTTCGCCGGCCCGCCTCGCTGGCGACGCTCAAAGACGAACACGTCGTTGATGTTTCCCTGCACCGGGTCGGTGTACGACGTGACGTCGATATCGCCCCGGCCAAGCTCGTTGGCGAGCCGCACGACCCGGGTGATCGTCCCATCGACCTGCCCCGTTGTGCGGTCGCGCCCCAGTGCGATCGGCACGCCGTTACGCGGGCTGAAGTTGCCAGCGGGCCTGTTCACGCCCCGCTCGTTCTGGAAGATCAGGCCCTGGCCCGGCCGCATGAGAACATACACGTTCATCGGCAGGCCCATCTGCTGCAGCGAGGGCTCGGGCGGCAGTTCGCTGCCGTTGCCGACGCTGCCGTTGTCATGGCTGAACACGTGGTTCACGCCGAGCGAACCGTCGTTGAAGCCGTCGACGTTGTCGAAGTGACGATCCAGCGGGTCCTGCCAGGTACCGAAGCCGCCGGCGTTAATCAGATTCCGGAGCGCGCCCGCGCCGTCGAGATCGAGGTTGTCACGGTTGCCCCAGCTGTCGCCCTGGCGGAAGTTGTTGTTGACCCGGCGGATGTACTGGTCGTACACAAAGCCGTTGCCAGCGGTGCTCTCACCGAAGCTGTACGCGGTCACGACCGCGCCGCTCGGGTGCTCCCAGTTGTTGTAGACCGCGTTGTCCCACTGCAGATCCCAGAACGACGACGGGATGTGCTTGGCAGCATCGAGCCGGAAGCCATCGACTCCGACCTCTTCGAGCAGCCACCGCGTGTTCCGTACGAGCAGATCACCGGGCGTCTCAAGGATCGCGTCGCCGCCCAACACGTTGAACGGATTCCACGGGTGCCGGGTCACGTTGAAGCCGGCGTTGTTGCGGAAGGTGCCCGGGTTGGTCACCGTCTCCGCGATCAGGTCCGTATCGGGGTAGAAGCGGGCGTTCTCCGGGTCTGGGTTGTTGCGCAGCGTGCCGCTCGGGATCGCCAGCGGGCCCGGCTGCGTCGGCTGACGGATAAACCGGTTCTGAGACGCTTGGTCGATGTCGCACAACGCGACCAGATCACCTCGGAAAAGGTCGTAGAGCGGATCACCCGGATTCGTCGATTGCAGGTACCCAGACGACGAAGGCGAGTTGTGGAAGTCGCCCCAGTCGTCGGTCGGGGTCAGGTCCCGGCCGGCGGGCGGGTTCGCCCAGAAGCCCGGGTAGCCTCCTTCTTCGTGGAAGCCGCGGTCCGCCCGGCGGAAGCCGTTGTGGTTCATGATCAGGTCGATGTTGACCAGCCCGTTCGCGACATGGATCTCACCGACGAGCGCCCGGAAATCATCCTCCGTGCCGTAGGTCGTCCCGTCGAGGTCGAACCGGTCGAGCGGGTCATAGCCCGGGCTCTTGGCAAAGGCCGGAGCAACGGTGGTCGCGATCGGAGGGAGCCACGTCGAGCGGTAGCCCGCCAGGAAGAAGTCCGGCACGCGGCGCTCCATTGTCCGCCATTCGAGCTCGAACCACTGGAGCATGGGCGGGTACTGGTTCTGGCCGGAAGCGGCCCCGGCGAGCCCGGCAGCGGCGAGCATCGTCCAAGCGGTGCGGGTGGTCATCGATCTCGTCTCCTGAACGTCAAAGTCGTGGAAAGCAGCCCCGGTGTGTACAGACGTACACCCGGTATACACCTACGCTACCATCGCAGGAAGAGTTTCCGACACGTCGAGTGACCAAAAATCGACAGAAGCCGTCGGCGACGTTTTTTCGGACCGATGGGCCGTTTACGACGACACCCCTCGAAGACTGGAACAAGCACGATGATGATGATCAACGCCCCCCGCGTCGCCGCCCTGCTGCTCTGTTGTGCAGCTGCTGCGACGCTCCCAGGTCAGGTGGCCGCCCAGATGATCGCCGAGAGCATCGGAGAGAATGTCGTCCGATTTCACGTGTCAGCGGACGCCAAGGCTGAGGCGCTGCCGTCGTTCGCGTTGACAGAGCCCCGCATGCCGGCAACTGGTGCCGCGCCGTCCGGCTTCCCCGTCGAGCCATCGTTCTTTGTGGACGACGAAGGCCGGAACAGCTTCCGGATCGACATCGAACCCGGCACGTCGCTCTACGGCACGGGCGAGGTGCCGGGCCCGCTCCAACGCAACGGCCGATCCACCACCCTCTGGAACTCCGACTCCTACGCCTACAAAGACGACACGGCCTCGCTCTACAAGTCGCACCCCTGGGTGCTCGCTGTCCGGCCCGACGGCACGGCATTCGGTGTCATGGCGGACAGCACCTGGCGCATCGTGGTCGACCTGACCGACGGCATCGCCTTCCACGCCGAGGGCCCCGAGTACCCCGTCATCGTCATCGAGCGCGACACCCCGCAGGACGTTGTCCGCACGCTGGGCGAGCTCACGGGCACCATGCCCATGCCCCCCAAGTGGGCCATCGGCTACCACCAGTGCCGCTACAG
>JBCBNT010000052.1:0-22657 GCA_039821685.1 Planctomycetota bacterium
GCTGAGACCGCGAGCAACGGCGGGAAGCTGCCCGAGAACCGGACGCTGGTGAGCGAGACGGAGTGGGTGACCTGGCGTCATCGTCTTGCGGAGGGCGGTCTGGTCGGCGGGGCTGGGAAGGAGAGCGTGTGGGTGAGCCCGAAGCACCCGCGACGAAATGGGGGTGGGCCGGGGAGCGAGCTCGGCGTGACGAGCGGCGGGAAGCGGTGCGTTGGCGATGTGCGTTCGAGCTATGCGGTGAACGGGCATGTGCTCTGGCGGGGCCAGATCGGTGAGAAGGACGCGGTGCGGCCTGACACGGTGATCCAGCGGCCTTCGCACACGATCCTGGTGGCAGAGAGCAATCGGCCGTTTGCCGACATTCGTGCGAGCGATCCGATCGTGGCGAACTACTACGGCAACGGGGTCGGGGCGTACAGCTACTGGCACGATGGGGACGGTGTGTACGCCTTTCAGGACGGGCACACGGAGCGTCTGCGGTTTCTGGAGACCGGGAGCCCGGACTGCCGGTGGCACAACGGGCGGGATCTGACCGCGGACCCGTTTGTACCGCAGCGGCCTGGCGAGGTGCGGTCGCACGACCATCCGGACTGGGAGTTTTTGGTTCCCGAGGTGTACCTCGACTAGCCGGGCGAGGCTACGTGGCGCGGGGCGGACGATGCGGGGCGGGGGCCCGGGGACTACATTGGTCCGATGGAGCTGACGGCGCTTCGGCAGTTTGTGGTGATTGCGGAGATGGGTCACCTGACGCGGGCGGCTGAGCGGCTCGGCGTGACGCAGCCTGCGCTCTCTGCGATGGTGAAGAAGCTCGAGGCGGAGGTGGGCTCGGCGTTGCTCGACCGGACGGGCCGGGGCGTTGCGTTGACCGAGGCCGGGCGTGTGTTCGTGGAGCACGCTTCGGCGAGCGTGCGCCGGGCGGACGAAGCGGTGGCTTCGGTGCGGGAGCTTGTGGGGCTCGAGTCCGGGTCGATCCGTGTGGGTGGCGGCGCGACGGCGGTGGCGCATCTGTTGCCGGGTGTGGTGAGCGAGGTGCGTCGGTCGCACCCGTCGCTGCGGTTTTATGTCCGCGAGGCAGGGAGTCTGGCGGTTGCGGGGGCGGTGATCTCGGGTGAGCTGGATCTCGGGATTGTGACGATGCCTCTTGCGGGGGTGGGCGTTGGTGAGCTGATGTCTGTGCGGACGGTGCGGGACGAGCTGTTGCTTGTGACGCCGCCGGGTCACCGGCTTGCCGGTCGGAAGACGTTTCGTTGGTCGGACATCGACGGCGAGGCTGTGGTGGCGTTTGAGGCTGGATCGGCGGTGCGTTCGGTGATCGACGAGGCGGCTTCGGCGTCGAAAATCGCGTTGGATGTCGTGATGGAGGTCCGATCGCTGGAAACGATCCGCCGTATGGTCGGCGCGGGCGTGGGTGTTGGCTTTGTGAGCCGATCGGCGCTCGGCAAGGACTCGACGAGGGGGCTGACATGCCGGGACGGGAAGCTGGTCCGGGACCTTGCGGTGGTGCGTCGTCGGGATCGCGTGCTGAGCCCGGCGGCGGCGGTGTTCGAGCGTGTGCTGCTTTCGCGGCTCGGGTAGCGCCGGCGTTGTGCGTTTCGCTGGCGTGCGGGCTCGGGTTTGGTCAGGGCGGGGCCGCGGTTGCTGCTGACGACTCGGCGCTGCTGGCGGACGCGGCTGGGCGCGCGTCGCTCTTTGACTCGTCGTGGTACGACGACCCGAGGCTGAACATCGGGGGCACGGTGCAGCTGCGCTCCAACGCGAACTTCCGGCAGCAGGACGCGGCGCGGAGTGTTGACGATTTTGAGACCGGGTTCCTGATGCGGCGGATCCGGATCAAGCTCGACGGCGAGCTCGCGCCGGGGGACTCGGGGACGGTGGTGCCCTGGGAGCTCGAGACGGAGGCGAACCGGGGGACGGGCGGCGTGTTCGTGTTGGACGCGTGGTTTGGGTTTGAGCGCGGGAGCTGGCGTGTGCGGTTTGGTCAGTATGTGCCGCCGCTCACGCGGGAGCAGATGGTGTCGATGTCTCGCCGGATGGCGGTCGAGGTGTCGCCGGTGACGGGGGCGTTTTCGACGAGCGGCGCGGGCGGGCGGACGCAGGGCATCGAGACGCGGTACCGCAACGATGACTGGTCGGTGTTTTTGATGCTGGCTGACGGCGACCGCGGCGGCAACGCGGCCTTCGCGGCGGACGAGGGCGACATCGGCGTGTACGCGCGTGTCGAGCGGAAGTTTGGCGAGGACGGGTGGCGGCGGTTCCGCGATCTGACGAGCCGACCCGGGCAGGTCGAGGCGCTGCTGCTCGGGGCCTCGGGGCTCGTGACCGTGGGCGAGACGGACGCCGACGGCGACGGCGCGCAGCGCGAGGCGTTTTACGAGCTGATCGGTTCGGCGGACGTGAGCTACGAGGGGGACGGGCGGAGCGCGTTCGTGGCGGCGAACATCCTGCACCGCAATGCGCAGGGCGTCGATGACATGAACATGTTCGGCGTGTCGGGGCACGTGGCGCAGTACGTCGCGCAGCACCTCGAGCTGTTTACGCAGTACTCGTGGCTGACGGGCGAGGACGCGGCGGGCGAGCTCTCCACGCTTGTGGGTGGGTTCAATAAGTACTTCACCGAGGGTCACACGCTGAAGCTGACGGCGGATGTGCTGTACTCCTTTAACGAGATCACGGCGGCGTATGCGAGCACGTCGCGGGCGCTGCTGCAGGACGCGCCGGGCGAGGACGGGCAGGTCGTGTTGCGTGTGCAGTTCCAGCTCGTTTTTTGACACATTGGGCAGTTTCCCTGGCACTCGAACCCATGCGGGGCACCCGGCGGGTCGATAGCGGCCTGTAGCGGCGGTGTGCGCACGGCCGCGGGTGAGCAGTGGGAACGTGGCTCAATGCGTTGAAAGGTGGGGACGGCCATGTCATCTCGGAATTCGTTTGGTGCCCGGTGCCGGGGCGTTGTGATCGCCTCGGCAGCGGGTCTGTGCGTTGGTGCTGGCGGGTACGTTTCGGCGCAGAGCGACGGCGGTGGATCGTCGAGCGTCGTGCGGACGAGCCTGCTCGGCGCTGTCAGCGGCACGGCGTTTGGGGCGGCGGAGAAGAAGCAGCCGGAGCGGGACCCGTGGGGCCGCGAGTGGCTCTTGCTGAGCGCCGTCCCGAGCACGGTGCCTGGGACGAAGGCCGGGACCCTGAACATCGGGGGCATGCTGCAGGGGCAGTACATCTCGTCAATCCGCGAGCAGGACGCAGCGCGGAGCGTTGACGATTTCGAGTCGGGCTTTCAGATCCGCCGGTCGCGGATCAAGCTTTCGGGCGATCTCGGTGTTGCGAGCGACGGGGCGAAGCTGCCGTTTGTTCTGCAGACGCAGGCGACGCAGGGCGGCGGCGTGCAGATGATCGACGCGTTCGTCGGCTGGCAGCGTGGGGACTGGACGATTTCTGCTGGGCGGTTCATCGTGCCGTTTGCCCGAGAGGGGCTGACGTCGGTGACGACGCGTCTCGCGGTGGACTTCTCGCCGGCAACGGCGTTCTTCTCGTTCGGCGGGCCGCTGTTCCGTGCTTCGGGCGTCGAGGCGCGGTACATCGCGGACGAATGGTCGTTCGCCACGATGGTGCACGACGGCAACGGCGGCGGCTTCGCCTCGTTCCAGAACGATGAGACCGACATCGGGTGGATGACTCGTATCGAGAAGCGGTTCGGCGGGACGTGGGATCAGTTCCGCGACGCGACGAGCCCGATGGGGTCGGATTCTTCGCTGCTGCTGGGCGGCGCAGCGAACATCTCGGTGGGCGAGGGCGACGGGAACATGGACGGCCTGCAGCGCGAGGCGTTTACGGAGATCCGCTGGACGGCCGACGCGACCTTTGAGGGCGACGGGTGGACCGTGTATGGCGCGGCGTACGGCCTGCACCGCGACGACCAGGGGCTCGACAACACCAACATCTTCGGCGCGAACGCGCACGCGGGCGTGTACGTGGACCAGGATCTGGAGCTGTATTCGCAGTACTCGTGGATCACCGACGAGGACACGGCCGGGCAGCTGAGCATCTTGTTTGTCGGGGCGAACAAGTATCTTGCTGGTCACTCGCTGAAGCTTCAGGGTGACGTGGGGTACGCGATCGAGTCGGTGCCGACGCAGTTCGCGAACCCGTCGCTCGGGATCCTGCCGGATGCGGCGGGCGAGCGGGGTCAGGTGATCGTGCGCGGCCAGGTGCAGCTGGTGTTTTAAGGGCGAGCGTTCTTGGCGGTCACGCCGACGTCGGGGTTATCGGTGAAGAGGCCGGCGACGCCGTGGTCATGAAAGAATCGTTCTGTCGCTTCGGGCTCATCCTTGAACGTGTAGGGGTAGAGCGCGAGGCCTCGTGCGCGGGCTCGCTCGATGAGCGGCTTGGGGTTGCCTGCGTCGTCTTCGAGCAGGCGACGGTTGGGGCCGAGGCCGTGAGCGACAGCGGCGGCTCGGTCGAGCTGCTCGTCGGTCGGGACGTCGCCGGTGAGCCAGACGAGGGGGAGATCGGTGAGCGTGGCGAGGTGCTCGATGGTGCGGAGGTCGAAGCACTGGATGATGCAGAGCTCGCGCGGGCCGCTGTCATGGGTTTCGAGTTCGCTTACAAGTGCGGCGGCGGGATCGAAGCCTGGTGAGTTTGCTTCGTAGAACCCTGGTTTTTTTAGTTCGGGGATGACTCCGAGGCGAGGCTGGCGCGCCCGGATGCGGCTGGTGTTTTTGCGTTGGATGACGGAGAGCATCTCGCCGAGAGTCAGGACGTGGTAGGTCACGCCGGGACGCTCGGCGCCGGATCTTGTGCGACCGGACTTTGTGAGCGTTCGGATCTCGGCGATTGTGAAGTCGTTCCAGTACCACGAGCCATCGTCTCGGTGGCGGTCTGGAAAGAGGTCCGCCACATTTGTTGTCTGTTCCATCGTGATGTCGTGAGCACAGATTGCGACGAGATCGCGAGTGAAGACAATGTCGGGTTCGATGAAGTCAGCTCCCATCTCGATGCCGAGGAGATAGGCCTGGCGCGTATGTTCGGGTTCGTACGCGGACGCGCCGCGGTGGGCGATGACGAACGGCGGTTCGGGGTTCGCAACGATCTGCGGGCCGCTTTCTGGGCGGTATGTTCGGTCATCGCGAGCGCACGCGACGAGCAGCAGGGCAACGGCGGCGATGACGATCGTTTTCATGGGTTGGCTCCGGAGAAGAGCGTGGCTCGTTCGAGTTCGAGGAGTGCGTGTTTGCGTCTGATGCCGCCGGCGTAGCCGTGCGGGGTTCCGGTGCTGCTGATGACGCGGTGGCATGGGATGATGATGGCGATGCGGTTGGCAGCGTTGGCGGCGCCGACGGCTCGTTGGCCGTTGGGGTTGCCGAGCGCAGCGGCGATGCGGCCGTAGGTCGTGGTCTGGCCGTGTGGGATGGTGAGCAGGTGGTTCCAGACCTGCTGCTGGAAGGGCGTGCCCGGGGCATGGACGGGCAGATCGAAGGCGGTGCGCTGGCAGGCGAAGTAGTCGGCGAGTTGACCCTCGATCTCGTCGAGGAGTTCGGCTGCGGGCGAGGCTTGTTCGGCGGGCTCGAGTTGGCCGATGGTCGTCGCGAGAGGGTGCGCTGATCGGTCGATGCGGGACGGGTCGGCGAACTCGAGCAGGCAGAGGGCCTGGACTGGCTCACGCACGCCGGCGAGCATGGGGCCGAGCGGCGTTTCGATGTTCCGTGTGCGGATGGCGGTGGTCGGCGGGGGCTTCATCGGCTGAGCGTACGGGCCTGAGGGCAGTCGGTTGCGCGTGCGGGCGGCTCTACGCCATGCTGAGCAGCGGACGAAGCGATCTCATTGTCAGAAGTCGTTTCCTTGCAATGGGATGCCGCCAGGAATCGGCCGCCGCGTGATATCAATGACACTGATTGAACGTGTAAATACGATTGCCTTGATTCATGTCGAAAAGGGCTCGATGCTGTATTCAGGAATCACGAGCAGAGGAGCACCAGCATGGCAGGCGACACGTTCAACTCGAAGGCAACGCTCAACGTCAACGGCGAGAGCTACGCGTATCACCGGCTGCGGGCGGTCGAGGAGGCTGGGCTCGGGAAGATCGACAGCATGCCGTACTCGGTGCGGGTGCTGCTCGAGGCGCAGCTTCGGAACTTCGACGGGTTCGTGGTGACGAACGACGACATCGCGGGGCTGGCTTCGTACGACGCGGCGGATGTAAACCGGGTCGAGATGCCGTTCATGCCCGGGCGCGTGGTGCTTCAGGACTTCACGGGCGTGCCGTGCGTTGTGGACCTGGCGGCGATGCGTGACGCGATGAGGAGCCTGGGCGGGGATCCGGAGCTGATCAATCCGGAAGTTCAGTGCGACCTGGTGATCGATCACTCGGTGCAGGTGGACGACTTTGCGACGCGTGTGGCGCTGACGGTGAACGCGGAGAAGGAGTTTGAGCGGAACAACGAGCGGTACAGGTTTCTGAAGTGGGGCCAGGAGAGCCTGAGTAATTTCAGTGTTGTGCCGCCGGCGACGGGGATCGTGCACCAGGTGAACCTTGAGTACCTGGCGCGGGGCGTGCTGACGAAGACCATCGACGGCTCCCCCACTGTCTACCCGGACTCGCTGGTGGGCACGGACAGCCACACGACGATGATCAACGGGCTGGGCGTGCTCGGCTGGGGTGTTGGCGGCATCGAGGCCGAGGCGGTGATGCTTGGTCAGCCGGTGTACATGCTGACGCCGGAGGTTGTTGGGTTCAAGCTGAACGGCAAGCTGCCCGAGGGGGCGACGGCGACCGACCTGGTCCTGACCGTGACCGAGATGCTCCGGAAGCACGGCGTGGTCGAGAAGTTCGTTGAATTCTTTGGGCCGGGCATGGCGGATCTGAGTCTGCCGGACCGGGCGACGATCGCGAACATGGCGCCGGAATACGGCGCGACGTGCGGGTTCTTCCCGATCGACGAGGTGACGCTGGGGTACCTGCAGCTGACGGCGCACACGGAGGAAGAGATCGCGCTGACGGAGGCGTACGCGAAGGCGAACGACTTCTGGTGGGACGCGACCAAGCCCGATCCGACATTTAGCTCCGTGCTCGAGCTCGATCTGAGCACGGTGGTGCCGAGCTTGGCGGGGCCGAAACGTCCGCAGGATCGGATCGAGCTGACGAGCATGAAGGGCGAGTTTCATCGTGCGTTGACGGCGCCGGTCGGGCCGCAGGGGCTGGGTGTTGATGGTGGCAACACGGGCGAGACCGGCGTGGTGAAGCACGTGACGGAGCGTCCTGGCGAGACGCCGGGGACGGAGAGCGTGATCGGGCATGGCGCCGTTGTGATCGCGGCGATTACCAGTTGCACGAACACGAGCAACCCGGATGTGATGATCGCGGCGGGGTTGGTGGCGAAGAAGGCGCGGGCGCTCGGGCTGACGCGGAAGCCGTGGGTGAAGACGAGCCTCGCGCCGGGATCGAAGGTGGTGACGGAGTACTACGACAAGGCGGGGCTGACGGAGGATCTGGAAGCGGTCGGCTTTGCGACGGTGGGCTACGGGTGCACGACGTGCATCGGGAACTCGGGGCCGTTGCCGGCGGAGATCGAGGAGGCGATCAACGAGGGCGACCTGGCTGTCGCGAGCGTGCTCAGCGGGAACCGGAACTTTGAGGGGCGCGTGCACCCAAAGGTGCGGGCGAACTTCCTTGCGAGTCCGCCGTTGGTCGTGGCGTATGCGATCGCGGGGACCGTGGACATCGATCTGCACAGCGACCCGATCGCAAAGGCGGCGGACGGAAGCGATGTGTATCTGAAGGACATCTGGCCGACGACGCAGGAGATCCGTGATCTTGTGGCGAGCTCGATCACGGCCGAGCAGTTTGCGGAGAAGTACGGCGACGTGTTCACGGGTAACGAGACGTGGAACCAGGTGCCGGTGAGCAAGAGCGAGCTGTACGGGTGGGATGACGATTCGACGTACATCCAGAACCCGCCGTTCTTTGAGGGGATGAAGACCGAGGCGCCAGGCTTCGGGTCGATCAGCGGCGCACGGGCGCTGTGTGTGCTGGGTGACAGCGTGACGACGGACCACATCTCGCCGGCGGGCCGGATCGAGCCGGAGACGCCTGCGGGTCAGTTTTTGCAGGGCAAGGGCGTGACACCTTCGCAGTTCAACAGTTATGGAAGCCGTCGCGGCAACGACCGGGTGATGACGCGGGGGACGTTTGCGAACGTGCGCGTTCGGAACCAGCTTGCGAAGAGTGCCGACGGGTCGATCCCCGAGGGCGGCTGGACGCGGGACTTCACGCGAGGTGCTGGTTGGGACGCGCCGGTGAGCTACATCTACGACGCGGCGATGAACTACAAGGCAGCGGGTACGAGGCTCGTGGTGCTGGCGGGCAAGGACTACGGCATGGGCTCGAGCCGCGACTGGGCGGCGAAGGGGACGCTCTTGCTGGGTGTTCGCGCGGTGATCGCAGAGAGCTTCGAGCGGATCCACCGGAGTAACTTGGTGTTCATGGGTGTGCTGCCGTTGGTCTTCAAGGACGGGCAGAACGCGGCGAGCCTGGGCCTGGATGGCACGGAGACGTTTGACATCGAGCTGCCCAGCGAGATGGCGCCGGGGGCGGACGTGATTGTGAAGGCGACGAAGGCGGACGGCGGCGTTGTTGAGTTCAGCTGCAAGAGCCGGATCGATACGGCTGTGGAGATCGAGTACTACCGGAACGGTGGCATTCTGAACACGGTGATTCGGAAGAAGCTCGGTACGGCGGGTGTGGAGGCGTGAAATCGTCAGGAGCCATCGCGAATATCGCGTTTCCGCTGTCGGGCTTGAGGCTTCGAGAGGCCTGATGCGATCGCGCCGGCGATGTCTCGGATCCCGGGCGTGGCATCTCTTCCGACCCGGTTGATAGCTTCGGCGGCTGCGGGGGTTGTCTCACGGACTTGATACTTCGCTATCGCGCCCATGAATCCAAACAGTGAAATCATGCCGCCAACACCGGTGAGGGGAAGTCCGACGAACGCCATCCAGAATCGCTTCGGTTGGGCACCTCCGCCCGGCTCACCGAAGCTGGCGAATGACTGAAAGAAGTCAACGAGTCCGATGCTTGTCAGTACCAAGCCGACGAGCAAGATCGCCGGACCGGCGATCCTCAGCGCGAGCCGAATGCGAGCGTGGGAGGTTGGGACTGTGGCGGTGCTGGGCATAAGCGCAGCATACACGATGTTGGTTGCGAGTCTGATGTAATCGGACGTACGGACCGTTTTCGTCGGGGTCTGTTTGTGCGTTCTGGTGAAGCGTGGCGGGCGAGCGGGCGGGTTTGGTGGGTCGGGTTGTGGGTTGATCGTGGCGGCGGGGAGGTGAGCCGTCGATGACGGGCTCGATGCAGGCGTGGCGGTACAGGTCGGCGGCGGGGCTTTCGGGCTGGTTTCGGCGGGCGATGATCGTGTGCCTGCTGATCAACCTGTTTGGGCTCGGGCTTCAGGGGCTGGATCTGTTTCTTGGCGAAGATCTGCGGCCCGGGCAGCTTGCGAGCCAGGCGTATCTCGGGCTGACGACGCTGATGTGGGAGCTGCTGCACGTGGCGTATCGCGCGGCGCAGCTCGGTGGCGCAGCGCTGCTCTGCTGGTGGTTCGCGTGGACGCTGAAGAACACGGAGGTGATGGCACGCGGTCGGCTTCGGTCGAGCTGGTGGAGCTGGGTGCAGTTCTGGCTTCCCGGGCCTTGCTTCGTGACGCCGGTGCGCGCGATGAGCGAGCTGTGGGCGGTGAACCGGTTCGGGCTCGAGCGTGTCCGCGGCGGCATCGCGAACCGTCGCGACGGGGGGCCGAGCGCGGCGTTGAACGCGAAGCCGCCGCTGGTGTTCGTGTGGTGGTTTTCGGTGCTGCTGTGGATCGGCCTGGAGTGGTCGGCGGTGATCGTGATCGATCGCGGCGGTCTGACGGAGGTTGGTCTGCCTGCGACGTGGGGCGTGTATCTGGCGATGGCGGGGTATGTCGTCGGTGCGCTCGCGTGCGGGCTCGGGATCGAGGTCGTGCGGCGGATCACGGGGCTGCAGATCCGTTGGGACGAGCGGACGCCCAAGAACGAGAGCACGACCGGCAAGCGCGGGCGGGCACTTCAGGGGTCGCCCTTGCGGCCGGCGAAGGACGAGGCGGCCTGACGCTTTGCGACGTGCTGCGGGTCAGGTCGCAGCGGCGATGGTATCGATGGCGGGTTGTGCAGCGGGCCAGAGGAGCGCGAAGCACGCTCCGGTCGCGGCGCTGTAGACGAGCCCGTCGATGGCGTCGGTGATGAAGAAGCGGAGCCGCTTGCCGAACCAGATGCCGTTGAGTGCGCCGCCGAAGACGTGGCAGAGCACGGCGTTGGTCATGGCGATCTGGAAGACGCGGCTGGCGTCGGCTCCGGGCGAGCAGGCCTGGCCTGTGAGGTAGCCGACGAAGACCGCGATGACGAGGAGGGCGAGGAGCGTGAGGCCGATGTTGCGGCCGACGTTTGGCGCTGAGGGATAGATGTTGATGGTTCCCCAGGGTCCGGCTTTCATGTGTGGGCCGGGCTCTTTGGGCGTGCCGTAGGCGGGGAAGTAGTAGACGCCCGGCGGGGTGGCGCGATCTTTGATCTGGGCTGCGAAGTCGTCGGCCTCGGGGTGCTGCTGCATATCGGGCTTGTGGTGCGGCAGGGCGGTCCAGGCGAGGGTGCTGAGGACCATCGTGACGGCGGCGGCAACCACGACGGGGAGCCAGAGGGCAAGGATCGGCGTTTCGGCGGCTTCGGGCATGGCTTGTCTCCGGGCGATATCTGGATCTGCAATATGGATATAGGTCGGGGTGATTGTACCGAAATCGAGTTATTGGTGCGCAATTGCTGTTCGCGGCTTGGGCGGCGTGGTACGGTATCGGTCTCTCGTGGATTTCTGAGACCTGCTAAGACGGTGAGGAGTCTGTACTCATGCTCAGGCGTGCGATGATCGGTGCGGTGGCTGGATCGGCGATGGCGGTGCTCGGGGCTTCGGCTTCGGGTCAGGTGACGCAGGAAGCGTTTGTCACGGGCCTTGATCGGCCGGTGTTTTTAACGCATGCGCCGGGAGCGGAAGACAAGCTCTTTGTGATCGAACAGGAGGGCGCCATCCGGGTGATCGAGAACGGCGTGCTGCTGGCCACACCGTTTTTAGATATCGATGCATCGGTGTTTGGGGGCAACAGCGGTCAGGACGAGCGCGGGCTGCTCGGGCTGGCGTTCGACCCTGACTACGAGACGAACGGCCGGTTCTTCGTGAACTACACCTACACGGTTGGTCAGCAGCTGAACACGCGGATCGAGTCGTTCGAGCGGGACGATTCGGATTCGAGCGGGAACACGGCGGACGTTTCGAGCCGGCAGACGATCCTTGAGTTTGCTCAGGACTTCAACAACCACAACGGCGGCTGGCTTGGGTTTGGCCCCGACGGGTACCTGTACATCGCGACGGGTGACGGCGGCAGCGGGTTCGACCCGCGGAACCGGTCTTCGGACCTGACGCAGCTGCTCGGGAAGATGCTGCGGATCGACGTGTCGAGCGGCAGCGGGTACACGGTGCCGAACGACAACCCGTTCTTGCAGGTGTCCGGCGCGCGGCCGGAGATCTGGGCGTACGGGCTGCGGAACCCTTGGCGGACGAGCTTCGACACGGCGACGGGTGATCTGTGGATCGCGGATGTTGGGCAGGGTGCGCGGGAGGAGATCAACTTCCAGCCCGCGAGCTCAGCGGGCGGCGAGCACTACGGGTGGCGCTGCCGCGAGGGAAACATCGCGACACCTTCGATCACGGGGTGCCCGTCGGATCTTTCGTTGTACACGGATCCGATCTGGGATTACGTCAGCTCGGGTCGCTGCTCGGTTGTGGGTGGCTATGTCTACAACGGGTGCGCGATCCCGGAGCTTCAGGGGCTCTACGTGTGGGGCGACTACTGCACGGGCGAGGTGATCGCGATCGACCCGAACGCTGCGACGATCGCCGAGATCCCGCTATTTGGGTTCGGCTTCGGGCTGAGCTCGTTTGGCGAAGGGCCCGATGGCGAGCTGTACGTGATGGACGTGCTCGCGGGGTTCATCAACAAGGTGGTGCCGACAAACCCCGTCGATGCGAACGGCGACGGCGTGATCGACTCGTGCGAGGAGCCTTGCCCGGCGGACGTGAACGGGGACGGTCAGGCGACGCCTTCGGACTTCAGCGCGTGGGTGCAGGCGTTTAACGCGCGGGGCGCTGGCTGCGACCAGAACGGCGACGGGCTGTGCACGCCCTCGGACTTCAGCGCCTGGGTGCAGAACTACAACGCCGGATGCTAACGCGGGCGGGTTTCTGATTCGGGCTGGCTGCTGACGCCGGCTGTCCGCGTCAATCGATGATCGCAAGCGCCGCCGCGCCGCCTGAACGGGCGGCGTGGTGCGCGCGCGGGCCGAGGAGCCAGTCGCCCGCGACGGCGACTCGGCCCTCGACGAGGCAGGGCTCCCCCACCGCTTTGGTTACGAAGGCGTACCGCCAGCGATGCGGCTTCTGGGCGAGGGTGACGCTCTCGCCGAGCAGCTCACGGGCGGCGGCCAGAAGCCTTGGCGCGATGTCGTCTGGCGATTCGTCGATGGTGTCGCGCGAGAATGCCGCTTCGAACTGGGCGATCCAGCGCTCCGCGCTGTCTGCCTGTCGGCCCGGCTTGGCGGAGTCGTTGCAGAGCCAGGCGATGGGGTGTTCGGCGACGTGGGCTGCGTCGAATGGGAGCGGCGGCGCGTCGGCCGGGCGGTCGAGCATGAGGGTCCAGTTTGGGTCGTATGTCACGCCTTGTGCGCGGCATGCGATGGTCGGCGCGGCGGTTTCGAGCAGCTCGATTGCTTGCGGCGCAGGGGTGGTGATGATGGTCGCGTCGTACTCGCCGAGGGTGTCGACGAGTGAGTTGCCTTCGGCGGCGAGGCTGACGCGATCCGCGGTATGTTCGATTCGATCGATGCGGACGGCGTAGCGGGTGTCGATGCCGTCGAGCAGATTGCTGACCGGCGTGTTCATCCGAGGGACGGGCACGGGGCGGGTGCGGCCCGATGTGTCCGTGAGGGTCGTGCCGGCGAAGGTGGCGAGGCGGTGCGTCCAGGGCTCGGCCGGAGCGATGTCGGCGTCTTCGGAGAGCATCTGGCAGCCGTGATCGAAGGCGGGCGAGGTTTCGTCTCGCGCGACTCGGCGCGAGGCCATCCGGCCGCCGGGGCCTCGGGCTTTTTCGAAGACTGTGACGCTGAGGCCGGCGTCGGCGAGCGTGCGGGCGGCGGTGGCGCCGGCGATGCCCGCGCCGATGACGGCGATGCGTTTCACGGGAGGCGCTCCTTTCCGCCGACGAGCGTCGTCGGCAGGCCTTGAGCGCCGGGGACGATCGCGGCGAAGAGGTCGCCCGAGCGGGGGTGGGTTTCGAGCTGCGATGGGCTGAGGCCGACGCGGGCGGTGGTAATGAAGAGGGTGGTGAGGTCGGGGCCGCCGAAGGCGCAGCTCGTGACATGGGGCGCATCGACGCGGATGGTGCCCGTGATGGAGCCGGTGCGGGGATCGACGATCTGCACGGCGGAGCCGCCCCACATGGCGACGTAGAGGTTGCCGGCGGCATCGATGGTCATGCCGTCGGGCGAACCGAGCTCGGGGTCGAACTCGATGACGGTTGAGGGGCTGGTGATGTCGCCCGAGTCGGGTGACCAGTCGAAGCGGGTGATGCGTCGGGTGGGCGTGTCGATGTAGTACATCGATCGGGCGGGTGTGTGCCAGGCGAGGCCGTTGGAGATGGTGACGCTTGAGATGACGGGGATGGGCGTGGCGTCGTCGAGGCGGTAGAGGGTGCCCATGGGTTCTTCGGCCGGCATGTGCATGGTGCCGGCGTAGAGGCGGCCTGTGGGGTCGGCTTTGCCGTCGTTGAACCGGTTGTCGGTCTTGCCGGGCTCGGGTCGCGCGAAGACCCGCGGGGCGGCTTCGCCCGGTGACCAGCGGGCGAGGCCTTCTTGCAGGCCGACGATCCAATCGCCTTGGGCGGTGGGCGTAGCGAAGCCGATGCGCTGGGTGGCGTCGAAGGATGCGAGGTCGCCCTCGTGCCAGCGGCAGAGCGTGCGGGCTTCGATGTCGACGAACCAGAGGGCATCGTCGTGCCAGATTGGGCCCTCGCCGAGCGTGCACCGGGTGCGGGCGAGGTGTGCGGCGTCGATGGTCACGCGGGGGGCCTTATTGGCTCGCGGGGCGAAGGTCGGTATTGGCGAGGCCGATGACGCCGACGGCGATGCGTCCGCCCGCGCCGCCCCAGGGCTGGGCTCCGATGTCTTCTTTCTCGTGGATGATGACGGATCGGCCCATGATGGAGGTGACGCCTGTGGTGAGGGTGATGGTGTCGTCGACGAAGTCGAGCGTTGCGTTGCCTTCGGCATCGGCTTCGAGGTTGGGGAATGCGCCGGCGTGGCGGTGCTCGGCTGGGGGCAGGGCGTGGTCGTGGTTGAAGGGGTTGAAGTGGACGCCCGCGGATGCTGCGGCTTCGAGGTCGGAGGCGTCGCCGAAGGCGTGGATGTGGCAGCCGTGCTTCGTATTGGGGGTGAGCCCGGTAACGGCGCCGATGACTCGGACGCCGCCCTGGGCCTGCTCGAATCGAAAGGTGCCGGCGACGCCAGAGTCGCCGACGGACCGCATGGTGGCGACGAGGGGTGAGGCTTCGGTGATGGGGACGACGCCGCGGGCGGGGTTGGCTGGTTGTGTTTCAGCGTGGGGCCCGTTGTGGGACTTGTTGTGGGCTAGGGCGTTTTCTTGCATGCCGTGGTGGGTGCAGGCGGTGAGGGCCGAGGCGGCGGCCGTGGCGGCAACAAAGCGGAGAGCGGATCGGCGGTGCATGTGTGGTCCCTTGCGTTGGCGAGGCCTGTTTCAGTTGCTCAAGCGATGCTAGGGGCTGGTCAGTGGCGGGCGGGCCTTTGAGGGTAAAGAGATCTGAATAAGACAAGTATGGGGTCTGAATCGCTGTGTGAAATGTGATCGGTCTCGCGTCGATCGGGCTATCTGTGGTGCTTGCGATCGACTAGACTGTTTCAGAGACGAGGCTGCGAGGGCCAACGCCTTTGCCACGGAAGAGAGAGACTCACATGACACACGTGCACGCGTTTATTGGCTCGGTTGCGGGGTTGGTCGCCTTTGGCGCGGTAGCCGATCCGGTGTTTGATGAGTTTGGCCCGTTGCCGCAGGCGACGTTCGGCGGTCAGGGGATCCCGAACGACGAGGTGGCGGCGAGCACGCAGTTCGTCGACGGTGAGAACACGCTTACGATCGCGCTGAGCGCGACGCAGCGGTTCTCGAACCCTGCTCTCGGGAACGACGGCGCCGGGACCTACTTTGCGACGCCGGGCTCGAACTTCGGCGGTGGCGGCGAATCGGGTACCCTGGGCGCGCTCTGGAACTTCAATTTCTATCTTGATGTGGAGGGGCCGGGCAGCCCGGCGCTGACCGATTACCAGATCGATTTCTTTTACGACTTTGATCCGGGTGCCGACACGCCTCTCGGGAGTCTCGGGCAGTCGAACGTGACCGCTGGCATCTTTGCCGACCCGATGATTGCGAACGACACCGACCTGCTCGAGGGATCGCAGAACGCGTTGTTTGGTTTCCTCGCGCTGGACTTCCCGGGTTTGCAGACCGCGCCGGCGATCGGGAGTTTCGACCCGAACGCGTTGGGCGAGTACAGCTTCCTGCTGCAGGTCTCACGAGCTGATGGATTTGCGCTGGAGAGCGTGGCGATCGATGTGGTCGTGGTGCCGGTACCGGCCTCGGCAGGCCTGCTGGTCGCGGGCGGCGTGCTCGCGGCGCGGCGCCGTCGCTGACCCGCGACATCTACATGATTTGAACGAGAACGCCCCGCTGCTCGGGGCGTTTTTCTTTGTATCGAGTTGGTCAGCCGGTGCGGCCGACGCTGGGAAGCGGTGCGGGAGGGATTCGAACCCCCGAGACCCTTTCGGGCCTGCACGATTTCAAGTCGTGTGCCTTCAACCGCTCGGCCACCGCACCGTAGTGTTGTCCGGGACCATGGTAGCCGCGGCGCGGGAGCGGGCGGCACGGGAAGGGCATCGCATGCGTGTTTGGTTGTTGGCGGCTGTTGCTTTCGCGGGATCGGTGTGTGCGCAGGCGAGCAGCGATGGGCTGCGGATCGCGGCGTGGAACATCACGTTTTATGACGGGGGCTTCGGCGACGAGATCGCCAACGTGATCTACGGCGAGTACGAGGGGCGATCGATGGCGCCGGACGTGGTGGCGCTCCAGGAGTTCAGCGGGACGGGCGCGCTCGCTGATTTCGTGGCGGCGCTCAACGGCGCACCGGGCTCGCCCGGCGATTGGGTGGCGTCGCCCATGCTGACTGGGCGGACGCTGAACACGGCGCTCACGTACCGGTCGAGCAAGCTGGACTTTCTTGGTCGGCAGGTGATCTCGACGCAGTCGAGCTCGGGCCCGCCGCGGGGCGTGCAGCGGTGGGACTTCGAGCTCAACGGGTACGACTCGGAGGGGGGCCGGCTTTCGATCTACAGCGTGCACTTCAAGGCTGGCAGCAGCGGCTCGGACCAGAACCGTCGGCGGATCGAGGCGGAGATCATCCGTCGGGATTCGGCGTCGCTGCCCGGGCAGCGGGCGTTTGTAATCGCGGGGGATCTGAATATTCAGCGGGCATCGCAGGCGGCATATGTTGAGCTGGTGTCGGAGGCGACGCCGAGGGACCTTTCAGGCGACGGCCGGTTTATCGATCCGATCGCGACGCCTGGTGACTGGCAGAACAACGGCGCGTTTACCTTCGTGCACACGCAGGACCCGGCGACGCAGGTGGACGACCGGTACGACCAGATCCTGGTCTCGGAAGAGCTGGTGGATCGGCAGGGGCTCGAGTACGTCGGCGATGCGATGGCGCCGTACAGCACGGTGACGTGGGACGATCCGAACCATTCGTACCGCGCGTGGGGGAACGATGGTCGGTCGTTCGATCGATCGTTCGGTGCGACGAACGAGATGGTCGGGCCGTCGATCGCGGCGGACATCGTGACGCTCTGCTTTGGCGGGGGGCACATGCCGGTGTTTCTTGATCTGCGTGTGCCGGCGCGGGTGGCGGTGGCCGAGTCGGTCGATCTCGGCGTGGTGTCGCCCGGCGCTGGCTTCAGCCTTGGGCTTGCGCACGGCGGCGATGTCGGGCTCTGGGGCGAGGCGGGGCTCGATTCTCTGAACTACCTCGCGTTGCCGGGCGGCGCGGTGAGCATGCCGATCGCGTTCGGCGAGCTCGCGCCGGGGGCGGCGACGAGCCTTGTCGGGTCGGCGCCGCTCTCGGAGGGGCCGTTCGTTGGCGATATCACGATCTCGTCGAACGATCCGGACCGGCCGGCGGTGGTGGTGAGCGTGACGGGCGTGGTGTCGGTGTGCCGGGCGGATGTGAACGGTGATGGCTCGCTGACGCCGACGGATCTGAACGCGTGGATCCTGGCGTTTAACACGGGCGACGCGGCGGCGGACCAGAACGGTGACGGCGAGGTGACACCGAACGATTTCTCCGCGTGGCTCTTGAACTACAACGCGGGCTGCGGCTGAGGCGAGGCCTCGGCGGGCGTGGTATCGGCGGGCGGGGCGTCGATGTCTTCGAAGCCCGGTCGGCCTGCGCGGATGGTGTTGCCGTAGTTGTCGTCTGGCAGGCCCTTGGCGACGGGGTTGATGCGGCAAGCTTCTTTGAGCTGCTCGAAGGGGAGCGACTGGTCGAGGAGGCCCAGCTTGTAGAGGTAGGCGTCGAGCTGGCCGTTGACGACGACGCGCCAGTCGAACGGGGGTTTGCTCGCTTTGTACCTGCGATAGACGCCGGTGGTGCAGTTGGTGGTGATGCCGTTGTACCACTCGGGCTCTTCGGCGAGGTCGTTGAGCGTGGCGAGGTATTCGTGGAAGCGGACGCGGAGCGTCTCGGGGCGGAGCTTGAGCCGGTAGAGGTAGATCTGGGTGCGTTCTTCGTGGTCGACGCGTCGCCGGATGAGGTCGCGTTCGTCGGCGGCGACGCAGATGAGCTCGTTCTGCTTGAACAGGTTTCGGAAGATGCTGAACTGCTGGCCTCGGAGGCTGCGGACCTCGAGGCTGAAGCCGATGCGCTCGGGCTGGGCGTCTGGGTGCTCGGGGGCGAACTCGAAGATGGCGAAGGGGTGGCTCATGAGGATCGAGCCCCAGTTGCCGACGGCGATGTCCATGGCTCGGAGGCGGGTGAGGCTGTAGGTGCGGTCTTCGAAGTGGGGCGTGATGTCTTCGAGGGATTGGTAGCGGGCGAAGCGGACGTTTCGGATGGTGACGGCGTCGGCTTCGAGCTCGGCGGTGGGCATGACGGCGAGCTCGGGTCGCCAGTCGCGGTCGTGGGTCGGCTTGAGGCGGATCCACCAGGCGAGGACGCCGGCGTCGAGCGAGAGCACCAGGAGCGCGGCGACCCAGGTGGGCTGGACGAGGATGCCGATGAGGACGACGGCCGCGAACCAAATGATGGCTCCGGCGCGGCCCGCGGCGGAGGCCTTGAAGGCGTCGAAGTAGATGGCGCCGGCGATCCAGGCGTTGAGCGGGAGGATGAGCAAGACGGAGGCGAGGGCGACGATGAGGGTCATGCGATTCTCGATGGGCGTGTCTGTGAGCGGGCAACGCTAGGGTCTGTGCATGCGTCGCGGGTTTACGTTGATCGAGCTCTTGGTGGTGATCGCGGTCGTGGCGGTGCTGGTGGGGATCCTGCTGCCGGCGCTGTCTTCGGCGCGGCGGTCTGCGGATGGCGTGCGTTGCCTGTCGAACCTCCGGCAGATCGGGTTTCTTTCGACGCTGTACGCGGATGACAACCGTGGGCAGAGCCCGGCGCTGGGTGTGCCGTACGGGCGGGAGCCGTTCTGGGCGTTGGTGGTTCAGAGGCTCGCGGGCGAGGTTGGGTCGACGTCGGCCGAGCTGTACGAGGCGGACAGCGTTCTGGTGTGCCCCTCGACGGATCGGCGGGAGGCGGAGGAGATGGTGCGGACGTACGCGGTGAACGTGACGGGGCTCGCTGGTGCGGAGGGCGACCGGGCGGACTTCGACGCGGGGGTGGTGAGCGTGCGGGTGGATCTGGTGCAAAGGCCGAGCGAGACGGTGTGGTACGTGGACTCGGCGTCGGCGGCGGTGGTCGGGATCGGGCCTCCGAGCTCGCGGACGCTTGGGACGATCGACTTCCGGGATCCCGACCATGTTCCCGCGCGGCTCGGGTATGTGCACGGGAGCGATGATCGCTTTCACGTGTCGCGGTTTGACGGGTCGGTCGGGGGTGAGCGGGAGGTTGCGGAGCGGTGGTTGGAGGCGTTGCCGTAGTCCGCCCGCTCACGCGGGCGGCTCGCGTCGGGATGGGTACTACGTAACTGACAGGCCCTTTCTGCTAGGATCGTGGGTCATGGATGGACTGGCGTTATCGCAGGAGGCGATGAGCGACGCGGCGGAGCGCGTGTGGGGGTTCCGCGCGTTTCGGCCGTTGCAGGCGGACGCGGTCCGGGCGGTTGTTGAGGGTCGCGACTCGCTCGTGGTGTTGCCGACGGGCGGGGGGAAGAGTCTGTGTTATCAGCTGCCCCCGCTGCTGACCGAGAAGCTGACGCTGGTGGTGTCGCCCCTGATCGCGCTGATGCAGGATCAGGTGGACGGTCTTCGTCTGAACGGTTACCCGGCGGCGGCGCTGCACAGCCAGATCGATGATGACGAAGTCGCTTCGACGTACGAGGCGATCGAGGCGGGCGAGCTGCGGCTCTTGCTCGTGTCTCCTGAGCGGGCGGTGACGGGCGGGTTTCTGCGGCGCGTGCGGGAGCTGGGTCAGGATGGGCGCGTTGGCGCGATCGCGATCGACGAGGCGCACTGCATCAGCCAGTGGGGGCACGACTTTCGGCCTGAGTATCGGAGGCTTTCGGAGCTGCGCGAGCGGCTGCCCGGGGTGTCGATGCACGCGTACACGGCGACGGCGACGCCGCGGGTGCGGGACGACATCGTCGGACAGCTCGGCTTAGAGAACCCGGAGGTGCTCGTCGGCCGATTCGATCGGCCGAACTTGACCTACAGAGTGGTGCCTCGTGTGCGGGTAGCGGATCAGGTGGCTGAGATCTTGACGTCGCGGCACGCGGGCGACGCGGCGATCGTGTACTGCATGAGCCGGAGGGAGACGGAACAGCTCGCCGAGAGCCTGAGCAGCCGCGGGATCCAGGCGGGGGCGTATCACGCGGGGATGAGCGGCGAGAAGCGGCGGCGGGTGCAGGAGCGGTTTACGACCGAGCGGCTGAACGTTGTGTGCGCGACGGTGGCGTTTGGGATGGGGATCGACCGGTCGGACGTGCGGTGCGTGATCCACGCGTCGATGCCGAAGAGCGTGGAGGCGTATCAGCAGGAGACGGGGCGGGCGGGCCGGGATGGGCTGCCTTCGGAGTGCGTCTTGCTGTATTCGTCTGCTGACGCGGCGCGGTGGCATCGGCTGATCGAGGGGTCGGCACTGGAAGCGGGCATGGACGAGGAGGCGATCCGGCCTCAGCTCGATCTGCTCTCGCAGATTCGCAGGCTTGTGTCGGGCGCTCGCTGTCGGCACAAGGCGCTGACGGAGCACTTCGGGCAGACGTACGACGAGCCGAGCTGCGGGGCGTGCGATGTGTGCCTCGATGAGGTCAAGCCGATCGAGGATTCGACGGTTGTGGCGCAGAAGATCCTCGCGTGCGTGGCGAGGGCGCGCGAGGCGACGGGGACGGCGTACGGGGCGGGGTACATCGCGGAGATCCTGCGCGGGCGGCGGACGCAGAAGGTGGTCGAGCGCGGGCACGATCGGCTGAGCACGTTTGGGATTATGAACGGCGTGCGGAAAGAGCTGATCGTCAGCTGCATCGATCAGCTGGTGGACCTGGAGCTGCTCGAGCGGAGCGAGGGTGAGTATCCGGTGCTGGTGCTGACCAAGGCCTCGGTCGAGGTATTGCGCGGTGAGCGGGATGTGGAGCTGCTGGCTCCGCCGCAGGCAGCGCGAGCAGAACGGCGGCGGGGCGCGAGCGAGGACGAGGAGCCTTTGGGCGCTGAAGAGCACGCGGTGTTCGATCGATTGCGGGCGCTCCGGCGTCGGCTGGCGGAGGAGATGGGTGTGCCGCCGTACGTGGTCTTCAACGACGCGACGCTTCGGGACATGGTGAGGCGGAAGCCGGGGTCGGCGGGCCAGCTCTTGGAAGTGAAGGGCGTCGGGCGGACGAAGGCGGATCGGTTTGGGGAGGCGTTTCTGTCGGAGCTGGCGTCGGCGTAGGGTGGTGGTATGGCTGAACGGGCCGGACCGGCGGATCGATCGTGGTTTGACGAGCGGACGGCGTCGCTTGTTGCGAAGGCGTCGCTGGCGCTGGTGTTTACGGGGCTGCTTTCGGTCTCGGCGCAGGTGAAGGTGCCGCTGCCGCCCGACTGGGTGCCGCAGACGCTTCAGACGCTTGTGGTTGTTGTCGCGGCGATGGGGCTGGGGGGCCGTTGGGGTCTGGCGAGCGTCGGGCTGTACATTCTGATCGGGGCGCTCGGCGCGGGAGTGTTCAGCGAGGGGCGGAGCGGCGTGGAGACGCTGCTCGGCTTCACGGGCGGGTACCTTGTCGGGTTTCTGGTGTCGCAGCCGGTGATTTCGGGGATCGTGCGTCGGCGGGACGGCACGGTGCGCGGGTGGGGCGCGATCACGGCGGCGATGCTCGCGGGTCACGCGGTGGTGTTCGCGTTCGGCGTGCCTTGGCTGACGTTTGTCCTCGGGCGCGAGGATCCGACGTATGACCTGGCGCGCGGGATCGAGGGCGGGCTGGTGCCGTTTGTGCCGGGGATGCTGGTCAAGACGGCGGCGGCGGTGCTGATCGGGCTCGCGGTCTGGCCCCGCTCGGTCCGGCGTTTCTGGTAGACGGAATATCCACGGGAGCTTGGCGGTCTTCTGGAGACCGGTCTGCGCTGGGCGCTGACTCGCGGTCACGCCGCGGCAAGGCGACGGGACCGGTGAATGATTGTGGCGGCGGTCGCTCGGGCTTTGGGTAGTTCGGTCGCCCCGGATGGGCACGAGGAGCAGCATGATGGCGAAGCGGACAGGATCTCGGATGGGCATGGCGGCGGGCTTGCTTGCGCTGCCGATCGTGGGCGTCGGGCTCGGCGTGATCGGCACGACGGGCGTTGCGGGCGCAGCGGAGACCGAGCTTCGGGCTGCGGCGGCGATGCCGAAGCTGGTGGTGGCGAAGTTTCACGCGGACTGGTGCGGCAAGTGCCGGGCGATGGCCGAGCCGCTCGATGCGGCGCGGCGTGCGCTGATCGAGGAGCCGGTGCTGTTTGTGACGTATGACTTCACCGACGAGTCGACGTCTCGGCAGGCGGAGTATCTGGCGAGCGTGCTCGGGCAGAGCGACGTCTGGGACGAATATGGCCGACGGACCGGGTTCGCGCTGCTGATCAACCCGGAGACGGGCGAGGTGGTGAGCCGGCTCGGCACGCCGGACGCTGATGCGATCGAGTCGGCCGTGCGCGGCGCGCTCTGAACAGTCTTTCGATTGAACGATTCTCCTTCTGGTGCGTGAGCGGGCGGTCTTCGGATGCCCGCTCACGCCCGTTTTGCATCGTGGGATCGCGGGTCGGGTGGCCGGCCGACTGTTAGATGGGCCAGGGGACTCGGAGCCACTCGCCGGTGCTGGCGGCGGGTGAGCC
>JBCBNT010000053.1:0-22403 GCA_039821685.1 Planctomycetota bacterium
CTCGGGCCGGATCGGCATCGGGCGTGTGTACAACGGCGCGATCCGCAAGGGCACGCAGGTCGCTCGGATCACGCGTCCCGACGGCGACGGCAACTCGAAGACGCAGACCGTCAAGGTCGGGCAGGTGCTGCGCTTCAGCGGGCTCGGGCGGACCGAGGTCGAGGAGGTCTCGGCGGGCGACCTGTGCGCGGTCGTCGGTCTCGACGCGGTGGACATCGGTGACACGCTCGCATCGGTGGATGCGCCGGAGGCGTTGCCGCCGGTGACGGTCGATGAGCCGACGCTGACGATGGTCTTCCGGATCAACACGAGCCCGTTCGCCGGCAAGGACGGCGAGTACGTCACGAGCCGACAGGTGAAGGACCGCCTCGAAAAGGAGCTGCAATCGAACGTGGCGCTCCGGGTGGAGCCGGGGGCGACGAGCGACGAGTTCATCGTGTCGGGGCGTGGCATGCTTCATCTGGGCATTCTGCTCGAGAACATGCGCCGCGAGGGGTACGAGCTGGCGGTCGGGAAGCCCCAGGTGATCGAGAAGGTGATCGATGGGGTGAAGCACGAGCCGGTGGAAGAGCTGGTTGTTGATGTGCCGAATGAGCAGATGGGCTCGGTGATGGAGATCGTCGGTGCTCGCAAGGGCGAGACGATCACGGTCGAGCCTCGCGGGAGCGCGATGACGCACCTGGTGTTTCGCATGACGTCGCGGGCGCTGATCGGGCTGCGCGGCCGCGTGATGACGGCGACGCAGGGCGAGGCGATCATGCACCACACGCTGAGCGGGTACGAGCCGACGCTCCCCGACCGGTTCCGCCGGATCAACGGCGTCATGATCGCGACCGAGCCCGGGCAGGTGACGGCCTACGCGGTCGAAGGTGCGCACGACCGTGGCGTGCTCTTCGTCAAGCCCGGCGATCCGATCTACGGCGGGCAGATCGTCGGCGAGCACAACCGGGGGACGGACCTGCCGCTCAATATCGTGCGGCAGAAGAAGCTCGACAACATGCGCTCGGCGAACAAGGAAGCGACCGTGACGCTGAAGCAGCCTCGCGAGATGAGCCTCGAAGAGGCGCTCGAGTACATCGAGGATGACGAGCTTGTCGAGCTGACGCCGACGTCGATCCGCATGCGGAAGATGCTGCTCGACGAGGGGTCGCGGCGGCGTGCGGAGCGTGCGGCGAAAGACAAGGAGAAGGCGGGCGTGTGATCACGCCCCCCACTCTTTACTACTTCTTGATCGCGCGTGTGCAGACACAGACGCCGAAGGTCAAGCGTTTCTGGGCGATATCGGTGAAGCCTGCGGCGGTCGCTTGCTCGGCGAGCTGTTCCGCGGTGAGGAAGGTTTCGACGCTCTTCGGCAGGTAGCGGTAGGCGCCGGAGCGGTCTCGAGCGATAAGCGTCGCGGTCCGCGGCATGATCTGTTTCGTGTAGATGTCGTTTCCGAGGCGGATGATGGGGTTGCGGGGTGTGTCAAACTCGAGGATGACGAGCCGGCCGCCGGGCCTGAGGACGCGGTGGAACTCGCTGATCGCTTTCGCCGGGTCCGAAACGTTGCGGATGCCGAAGGCGATGGAGATCACGTCGAAGGATGCGTCTTCGTATTGGAGGTTGGTCGCGTCGGCCTGCTCGTATTTGACCTTTGTGGAATCGGTGCCGAGCTGAGGCTGCTTGACGGCGGCGATGTCGAGCATCTGCTGGGTGAAGTCCGAGCCGACGACCTCGGACGCTTCGGTGCGGGCGAAGGCCATGGTGAGGTCGCCGGTGCCGCAGGCGCAGTCGAGGACGCGGTCTCCGGGTTTGATGTTTGCCATTTTGACGGCGGTCTTTCGCCAGGCCTGGTCGCGCCAGAAGCTGTGGAGGCGGTTGTTGAGGTCGTAGGACCTGGCAATGGCGGCGAACATGCTGCGGACGCGCTCGGGCTTGTCGTCGCGGGCGTGCGGCGAGGCGGCAAGGTCGGCTTCGGTCCAGGCGGGCGCTGTAGACTTTGTTGGCATGGCAGAGGATATGTTCGCTGTCGGGCCTGGCTGGATGTCGGTGCCGGGCGGTGGAATTGGTTGATGGAGATGGATGATGGTTCGTTTCTGGTTGGCTGTCATGCTCGCGGTTGGGATGGCGGTTGGTCTGGCGGTTGGGATGGGCGGCTGCTCACGCAACCCGGCGACCGGGGAGCTGATCTTCACGATCATGTCCTGGGAGCAGGAGAAGGCGATCGGTCTTGAGGCCGGCCCGCAGTTTACGAGCGAGTACGGCGGGGCCGTCCCGGACGCGGAGGCGAGGGCGTACGTCGACGAGGTGGGCCGGCGTCTGCTTGCGGGGATCGAGGAGGGCGTGCCGGATCTGGATTGGAACTTCACGCTGCTCGACTCGCAGGTGATCAACGCGTTCGCGTTGCCGGGCGGCCAGGTGTACTTCTCGCGGGGGCTGGCAGAGAAGCTGGACAGCGAGGCAGCGATGGCGGGCGTCATCGGCCACGAGATCGGTCACGTGACCGCCCGGCACGGCAACCAGCGCATCTCTCGGACGACAGCCTTTCAGGGCCTGCTGGCGGCGGGGGCGGTCGTCGTCGGCGTCGCGGACGAGGACTCGAAGCTGCGACGCTACGGCACGATCGCGGTCCCGGCGATCGCGGTGGCCGGGCAGCCGGTGCAGCTAAAGTACGGCCGGGACGAGGAACTCGAGGCGGATTACCTCGGCATGCGGTACATGGCTCGCGCGGGGTACGACCCGATCGGGCAGCGGCGGGTCATGGAGGTGCTCGGCGCGGCGAGCGGCGGGCGGTCGCAGCCCGAGTGGCTCAGCACGCACCCGGCGAGCGAGACACGCATCGATCGGATCGATGATCTGCTCGCCGGCGAGTTTGCCTTTACGCAGAACTCGGGCAGCCACGTGATGAACGAGGACGCGTACCAGCGGCGGATGCTCGCGCGGCTCGGCCGGCTCGGCCCGCCTGCGCACGGCTCGCAGAGCGTGTCGCTGCTGGAAAACCCGGCGCTGTGGTGCGGTCACTGCGCGGCGGCGGGCGTGGCGTCGAGCGAGAAGAACCTCGACCAGTTGTTGAACGCGATGTCGGCGATGTCGGCGTCGCTGTAGTTTCGGTGGCTGAGCTCGTCGAGGACCTTGTGCAGATCGCCCGCGCGGTCGATGCCCTTGGGGAGTTCGTCGGCGCTGAAGCCGCCGTCGAAATCCGAGCCGATGCCGGCGTGGCGAGCGGAGCCCGCGATCTGGCAGACGTGGTCGATGTGATCGACAGCGTCGGCGATGCTTGGCCGATCGGTGCCGTTCAGTCCGAGCTTGATGAACGCGCGGTAGAGGTTGAGCCCGATGACGCCGCCGCGGGCCGCGACCGTGGCGATGCTGTCGTCGTCGATGTGCCGCTGCCAGCCGCTGTTGTTTCTGTCGCCGAGGAGCGACCTGCAGTTGGAGTGCGTCGCGCAGACTCGGACATCGGCGAAGTCGAGGGCGTCCATCGTGGATCGCTGGGAAAGGTGGGAGAGATCGAGGGCGATGTCGAGCCGGGCCATCTCGCGGATGAGCTCTCGGCCGAGGTCCGTCAGGCCCGCGTCGGTCGCGTTGCCGCCGGCGTAGCGGGACTGGTGGACCCAGGTGAGGCCGATGGCAACGACGCCGCGGGCGGCCCAGAAGCTGAGGTCATGCGGGCTGATGATGGGGTCCGCGCACTCGACGAGGACGCCGATCTGGACCGGCGCGGGTTCATTTGAGGCGGCGCCGAAGAACTCGATGTGCCCGTCGCGGGCCCAGGTGTGGTAGCGGTTGAGCTGGGCGATGCCCTTGAAATACGCGGCGGTTGCGTCGCCCGGCGGGTAGCTGATCGGCGCGAACCGGCCGGCGGGGTCGGCTGAGGCCTCGGTGAAGATGGTGCCGAGGCAGCGGCGGACGTTTGCCTGGGCGAGTTCGGGGAGCGTGACCGCCGCCGGGGGGTGCGGGTCGGCCGAGGCGTCCAGCGATGCGAGGCTCTGGGTGAGGTCTCGCCCGACCTCGGCGAGGTACGCGAGGTCGAGGTGGGCGTCGAAGATGGGCTGCGCTGAAATCACGGGCTTACGGTAGCCAAGGATGTGACGGGCGACGGGGCCGACGGCGGAGGGCAACGATGGCGGATCAGCATGACATGTCAGCAGCGGAGTCCGACCGGTGGTCGAAGCCAAAATCCGGGCGGGGCAAGTTCATCGCGGTCGGATGTCTCTCGGTCGTGCTTGTTGTGCTGTTTTCGCTCGCGGTGGGCACGGCGGTGGTCATCTCCAACTGGCCAGCGATCGAGGCGAGGCTCAAGGCGTTTGCATCGGGCGAGGTCACGGAGTTGATGGCGAACGGGATCAGGGACACCGACCTCACGCCCGAGCAGAAGGAGCAGCTCGTCGCCCGGATCGAGGTCATGGGCGACGAGTTTGAAGAGGGGACGCTCACGCTCGATGATCTGACGAAGATCGGCGAGATGCTCGAGACGAGCCCGCTGCTCGCCGTGGGAATCGTGAGCGCGATGAACAAGGTGTACATCGAGCCGAGCGAGCTCACGCGGGAAGAACAGTCGGCCGCGATGAGGCTCAACGACCGGCTGGCGCGCGGGATCTTCGAGAAGCGGATCGATCCGAGCGAGCTGGAGCCGGTGCTCGAGCCTCTTTCCAACCCGGACGGGGTGCAGGTCTCGAGCTCGTCGGGCAGCGAGGGCCGCGTCGGGTCGTTCCGTATCAACGACCTGAAGGACCCCGACACCATCACGGCCGGCGAGCTTCGGCAGTACATGGCGAACGCGGCGAGCCTGCTCGAGCAGAAGTCGATCGCGGACGAGCCCTTCGAGATCGACGTAGTCGAGGAGTTTGACAAGCTGATCGAATCGGCGATCGGTCGGCGGATCGTGCCGGCGGACAGCGCCCAACAAGATCCGGGGCTGCCCGGAGGCGGTTAAGTCGCGCGTTTCAGCCGAAGATTTCCGCCACAGCGATGCCGAGCACGCCGAGCACGAAAGTCAGGATCCAGAGCAGGACGACACCGCCGACGATGCCGAACGCGATACCGACCGCGAGCGTGAGGATCGGGCGGCGAATGAGGCCGGAATCGGCGACGCGTCGCAGCGGCTTCACCTTCTCGCGTGGCGTGTTCCACGGCTCAGACTTGAGAACCGTGGCGCCGTCTGGGATATCCGATCCCGGGGGGACATGGTCGAGCCAGTCTGCCGAGCCCCAGCCATGGCTTCGGAGGATGATGATGGCAGTCTTCCTGTCAGGGGCATCGATGTAGACCGACTCGTCCGCTCCGGTCACCGGGTGATTGCGTTTGGCTTGAAAGAGCGGCACGACTAGGCCCCCACCGTCGTCGGCTCGGCTGCGAATTCGATCTCGGCTTCGGTCTTGGCTTCGATCTCTTCCCGCGTCACCCCGTCGGCGAGCTCGGTCACGCGGAAGCGTTGAGCGCGCGGGTCGAAGTGCATGACGCAGAGGTCGGTGATGACCATGTCGATGACGCCCTTGCCGGTGAGGGGGAGGTTGCACTCTTTGAGGATCTTTGGCTCGCCGCGTTTGTTGGTGTGCTCCATGGTGACGACGACCTTCTCGACGCCGGCGACGAGGTCCATCGCGCCGCCCATGCCCTTGATCATCTTGCCGGGGATCATCCAGTTGGCGATGTCGCCGGTCTGGGAGAGCTGCATGGCGCCGAGGATGCACATGTCGATGTGCCCGCCGCGGATCATGCCGAAGGAGTCGGAGCTGCTGAAATAGCTCGCGCCGGGCACGGCCGTCACCGTCTGCTTACCCGCGTTGATCAGGTCCGGGTCGACGGCATCATCGAACGGGAACGGCCCGATGCCGAGCAGGCCGTTCTCTGATTGGAGCCAGACGTCGAACGGCGTGCCGTCGGGGTGCTGGGGGATGTAGTTGGCAACGAGGGTGGGCATGCCGATGCCGAGGTTGACGACGTAGCCGTCCTTGAGTTCCTGGGCTGCGCGGGCGGCGATCTGGTCTCGGGTGAGCGGCATACCGGCCTCCTTGAGCTCGATTGTACCGCGCAACGAACGTCTACTGCTCATCAAGTTCGAGGGTGAGAGTCACGACGATGGCGACGTCTTTCTGGATGGTGTCGGTGTCGTAGATGCCGTAGCTGGAGACCTCGGTGGAGTCCGGCTCGGTAATCTGGATGACGCCCATGCGAGCGTGGGAGACGGATGCGACGCGGCTGCCGGTTTCGGCGGCGATGGCCTCGGCCCGCTCCCGGCCGTTGGCCGAGGCTTCGCCTGCGAGCCTGATTTTGAGGGGCTCGATGCCGGTGAAGTAGTACGCGGGTCGGCCGCTGATGACGGTGATGCCTTCGCGGAGGAGCGCGGTGACCTCGCCGGCGGCCTCAGCGATACGGTTCACGTCCCGCGTGGTGACTCCGATGGTCCGCGTCAGTGTGTAGCCCGCGACGTCGTTGGTCGTGTTGCCTTTGGCGTCTCGCTGGTAGCGGGTCGATGTTTCAATTGCGGATCGGGCGAGATCGTCGCGGTCGAAGCCTGAGGCGGTGAGGAAATCGGTCACGCGGTCGACGCCGGCCTCGAGTTCGGCGTAAGCCTGTTCAAGCGTCTGTCCGCGCCCTTTGACGGTGATCGACCACTGCGCGAGGTCTGATATCACGCGGGTGCGGGCGTAGCCCTTGACGCTGATCTGCTTGGCACCCTCGGCGGCGACCTCGCCCCGTTTGACGTAGGCCCGCGATGCGACGGCCGTGCTCGCGACGACACTCAGGACGACGGCGCTGGCGATGACGGCTGCGGAACTGACGAAATTGATGCGCACGTGATGATCCACCGATGGCCTCCTTGCCTCTGTGTGCTCCATCCTGAAGCGGGGATCTGAGATGTGATCCGGCGGCGAACCCACCGTCGCCGGGATGGGCAGCGTATCGCGCCGTTGGCTTGCATGCGAGATGATGCAGGAAGCGCAGAGACTGCGCTTGCTAGCAGCCGAGTGCGTCGGCGAGTTCGGCGACGGAGCGGACGCTCATGCCGGGGGTGGCTTCGGCGTGGCCCGATGCGCCAAGCTGGTTGCGGCCGATGTGGCACGTCGGGATGCCAAGAGCGTTCGCCGGGGCGATGTCGTGGTGCAGGCTGCACGCGGCGACGAGGAGTTGGTTGGGCTCGAGGTTGAGCCGGTTGAGAACCTCGTCAAAGTGCGCCCGGCCGGGCTTGTAGCTTCGGACTTGCTGGGCGGTGACGAGCTCGTCGAGGCCCCCCGCTGTTGCGAGGCCGAGCTTGACGCGGGGGGGCTCGAATAAGTCGTCATCGATGTTGCTGATGACGGCGACTTTGTACTTGGCTTTGAGCCTGCGGAGGGCGGGGCCCGTGTCGGGGAAGGCGGGCCAGTGGCGGATGGAGTCGGCGAGGATGCCGCGGTCCATGGCAGGCAGTGGGAAGCCGATGCGCTGGGCGAAGCCGGCGGCGACGTCTTCGAGGACTTCTCTGTAGGGTCGGTAGTCGCCGGACTGGGCTTTGGATTCGAGCTCGGCGTAGAGCCCGAGCAGGTCGGCGGCGGGCGGCGGGTTGGTGACGCGGTGCCGTTCGAAGAGGGCGGCGAGGGCGTCGAGGATGCCGGCTTCCCAGTCGATGAGGGTGCCGAAGCAGTCGAAGGCGATGGCGCGGATGGCGGTGGTATCAATCGACACGTTCGTGCCCGCGTGCTTACGCCCGCGGCTCCGTTATCGTGTATTAGCTGCTCACCGTCCGCTGCTCGATGCGTTTCTCGCTGACGGTCTCCACCACCCGATCCACAAACGCTCCCGGCGTGTGGATGCGGTCGGGGTCGAGGGTGCCGGTGTCCGTGATCTCGTCGACCTCGGCGATGGTGAAGGCGGCGGCGGTGGCCATCATGGGGTTGAAGTTGCGGGCGGTCTTGTTGTAGATGAGGTTGCCGAAGCGATCGGCGGCCTGTGCTTTGACCAGAGCCAGGTCGGCGTAGAGGCCGGTCTCGAGGACGAAGTCGCGCTGCATCGAGCCAGTTTCGGGGCGGTTCGATTTGGCGTGGTATTTGGGCGGGGTCATGGTGCGAGTTTCTTTGCCCTCGGCGACGAGGGTGCCGAAGCCGGTGGCGGTGTAGAAGGCAGGGATGCCGGCGCCGCCCGCGCGGATGCGCTCGGCGAGCGTGCCCTGGGGGTTGAACTCGACTTCGAGCTGCTTGTCGAGGAACTGCTTCTCGAAGATGGCGTTCTCGCCGACGTAGCTGGAGATCATCTTCTTGATCTGGCGGGTCTGGAGGAGCAGGCCGAGGCCCCAGTCGTCGACGCCTGCGTTGTTGGAGATGCAGGTGAGGTCTTTGACGCCGGTGTCGCGGAGCGCGATGATGAGGTGCTCTGGGATGCCGCAGAGGCCGAAGCCTCCGACCATGACGGTGCAGCCGTCGTAGATGATGCCGCGGTCGGCGAGGTCGGCGAGTGCGTGGGCGGCGGTGTCGATCTGTTTGCTTGCCATGGGTGCATGGTACAGCACGACCCTTGGCCGGGCTTGGGGTTAGCATGCGGCGGCGGCCTTGTGTGAGACCCGTGTGAGACCCGCGTGCCGCGAGAGGAGCGATGCCTTGACCGATCAGCTGACGACGATCACCGACCAGCAGTGCCAGCACCCGCCGGCAACGTACGACGACCTGAGCGTGCTGTTTCTGAACTGCACGCTGAATCGTACGCCCGTGCTCTCGCACACGGAGAAGCTGATCGGCGTGGCGCAGCGGGTCTTCGAGGCGAACAAGGTGAAGACGAAAGTCATCCGCCCCGTCGACTACGAGATCGCAGCGGGCCTCGGGCACAACATGGCGGACACGCCCGAGTGGGATCGAGACGACTGGCCGAAGCTGCAGGCCGAGGTCGACGCGTGCGACATCCTGGTGCTCTGCACGTCGGTCTGGCTCGGCGAGAAGTCGAGCGTGTGCAACCGCGTGCTCGAGCGGATGTACGGCTACACCCACTCGTTCAACGAGAAAGGCCAGTACCGCGACTACGGCAAGGTCGGCGCGACACTCATCACCGGCAACGAAGACGGCGTGAAGCACTGCGCGATGAATATCTTGTTCTCGCTGAGCCACATCGGTTACACGGTGCCGCCGCAGGCCGACGCGGGCTGGATGGGCGAGGCGGGCCCGGGGCCGAGCTACGCGGACGAGGGCTCGGGAGGGCCCGAGAACGACTTCACGAACCGCAACACGACGTTCCTGGCGTGGAACTGCATGCACCTGGCGCGGATGCTCAAGGACCAGGGCGGCATTCCGGCACACGGCAACCAGCCTGATCTGTGGCAGGCCGGGTGCAAGACGGACTTCGCGAGCCCGGAGCACAAGCGGTGATTCGCGTCGCGGGCTGCGGCGCGTGATCGGTTGATGGGCTGAGCGGTTGCAGAGCCGGACCTGTCATTCGGAAGCAGAGATCTGCACCCAGACGCGGAAGTCACCGCTACGGAGCCTGCGGGTGACCGTCTGCTCGATGACCCCGCCTTCGAGCATGTCGACGGCTGCGGAGACCGCGTCTCGCCTGGCCGTGAGCAGGTCGGCGTTGGTCGCGACGGCCGAGCCGGTGCGGGTGCCTTCGCTTTCGATCACCCGCCCCGTGTGCCAGTCCGGCTGCCAGCTTTCGGGGGTCCGGGGTTCGCCGCCGGCGCTCGGGGGCGGCGCAGCACCGGCAAGAGCGTTGGCCCCGCGCGAGGTCATCTGCGGATCGATGCGCGGCGCGGACGGCTCGGCGGGCCGCACGACGGGCCGTGCTGTCGCAGCGGGATCTGCTGCCATTTCAGCGGCAGCCGTATCAGCAGATGCATCACCCGCCGGGGTGGCCGTCGGGTTGCCGCTTGGGGCGCCACTTAGGTTGGCAGCCGACGTAGTCTCGCCCGACGGCGCGGCGCAGCCAGTCAGGAGCAGCACGATCGTTGCGGCAGCAAGGCATGGGAGAGCGGTCATCACGGGCCCCCTTCTTTGAAAAGCGTCTGCTGGTTTTTGACGTCCTTGATGCGTGCGTTGAGCTCTTCGATCTGCCGGGTGATGTCGTCGACGTTTCTGAACTGGTAGTACTCGCTGGCGAAGCGGATGTAGGCGACCTCGTCGGTGTCCTTGAGCTTGACCATGACGTGCTCGCCGATCGCCCGGCTCTCGACCTCGCGGTCGTGCCGCCGGTGGAGGTCTTCTTCGATCTCGTCGATGATCCGCTGGAGGGTGTCGGCCCCGATCTTGCGCTTGCCGCAGGCGGAGTGGATCGAGCCCGAGATCTTGTCGCGGTCGAAGGGCTCGCGGGCGCCGTCGCGTTTGATGACGAGCAGCTTGGTCGACTGCTCAACGCGCTCGTAGGTGGTAAACCGCTTCTTGCAGGCGAGGCACTCGCGGCGGCGGCGGATCACCCTGCCGGCTTCGCTAGCTCGGGAGTCGATGACTCGGTCTTTGTCAGTTCCGCAGTACGGGCAGATCACGCAGCTGGGCTCCTCCCGGTGCATACCGGCACGCTGAGGATAGTGCGCCGCGCGATCGCCCGCCTACTCGGGCCCGCTCGCCCCCTCCGATGCGATGAGTGCCTCGAGCGAAGACACCTCAAACATGTAGTCCGAGATGGTGCCTCGCAACCGACCGGAACGGGTTTCGAGGACTTGCACGCGGTCTGTCATCGTCTCGATTTCATCCTGCGCGGCGGCGTGTTCGACGAGTTCTTCCACCGTTGGCTCGCGGTCTCGCATGTCTGATTCCACCCGGAAGAGCACCTTGCGGGCTGCGAAGAGATCCTGGCGTGCGATACGGAGCTCACCTTCGAGTCGTTCGGCGGAGCGCTCGAAACGGACAATCTCGCCGAGGAGGTGCTGGCGGCGTGTTTCGGACCGCTGCAATTCGGTCGCCCTGAGCTCGGCCCGCTGATGCTCGTAGCGGTCCTCAATCCTCGCGAGAAGGTCGGCGACCTGGTCATGAATGCGGGGGTGTGCGTGGATCAGGAGCGTCGTGCCGACGATGCCAAGACGAGCACGATCACCCCAGAGCGTTGGCTCAATCAACGCGGCAACCGTGTCGGAGAACTCCTGCGGACCGATCGCTTCTGCGGTCGGCGGGCGGAGCAGATGGTTCACGTCGTACTCGATCAGCACGGCATCTCGTCGGTCGAAGAAGCTCCGGCGAGCGAGCTCGTACGCCTTATCAGATCTCTGGATCACGAGAGGATCGCTGTAGCCGCCGGGCATGGCGTTGCTGACGACCGTAAGCCCTTGCTCAAGGGACAAGCCGGCGACCGGGAGGCTCGGCCGGAGCAGCTCGATGTTCGTGTAGACCAGGCTGTCGGGGAAGATGCTGCCGTAGTGGACAATCAGGGGCTCGTCGATGACGTCGTCTATGCCATCCACAACTTGGCGGAAGCTGACATCGGGCTCGCCGTCCGCCGAGACGATGTCGTGCAGGAAGACCGGCTCGGTTGTTTGATCGGCGGCTTGGCCGCCGGCAACGACCATGCCCGCAGCGGATGGCGTACCTGACTGGGTCATAAGCACGGCGCCGACGACCAGGCCGGCGGACACGATGGCAGATCCTGCGAGCATTGTGAGTCTCCTTCGGGGTTTGGCGGCAGATTGAAACTGGCGGGCGAGCTCGGCGGTCTCGCCCAGCTCGGTCACGGCGGTGCGCACCGCGTCGGGCTCGGTGTGACCCACGAGCATGAGGTCGTCAACGCGTGCGCGGAGGTGGTCCTCGAGCTCGTCGCGGATGCGCTGCGACTCGGCGGGCGAGAGCCGGAGCAGCCGCACGAAGACATCGAGCCAGCGGTCGATCGGATCGCTGGCCGACGACGACACAGGATCGGTTGTCGTGCGCAGCTTGCTCATGCGGAGGCCCCCGGCGAGGGGGCCGCGTCGGCGGGGATGAACGCGTCGATCAGGGCTGTGAAGCGGCGGTGGGCGTCGACTGATTGCTGCAGCCGCCGGCGACCCTTGGGCGCGAGCGTGTACCACTTGCGGCGCCGGCCGGGCGAGTCGTCGCCGCCCTCGCTTCGGCGGGCCTCGGACTTCACCTCTTCCCACGACGTGGAGACCACGCCCTGCTTCTCAAGCCTGGTCATGAGCGGGTAGAGCTGGCTCGGGGGGAGCCGAAAGGCCTCGTCAGAACGGGCGGCGATCTGCTTGGCGATCGCATAGCCGTACGAAGGCTGCTCGGCGAGGACGCTGAGGACCAGTAGCTCTGCGTGCTGCGGGGTGAGCTTGGGCGGGGTGGCTGGCATTGAGACCTCCGAGGTGTTGTACCGGTCGATGATATATCGGTTTAGGATATATCGCAAATCAATTACTGAGCGGAGAAAAGCATGCTGCCGAGCTTGTATTTCGATGATTCGCGAATTATAGTGACAGCATGAACGAGCTCGTCCGCATCTCCGGAGCCCTTGCCGACGCCACGCGGCTCACGCTGCTCTCGGCCTGCCTCGACCGCGAGCTGTGCGCATGCCAGCTCGTCGCGCTCGCGGGCCTCTCGAACGCGGCGGTCTCGAAGCACCTCTCGCTGCTGCGCGAGGCGGGGCTTCTGCAGAGCCGGAAGCAGGGCCGATGGGTGCATTACCGGGTGCACGACACCCCGAGCCCGGCCGCGGCCGACGCGATCGCCTGGGTACGCACACACGGCGACCGATCATCGCGAGCAACACACGAACGGATGGAACTGATTCTGGCGATCGAGCCGGCGGAGCTGAGCCGGATGCAGCGCGAAGGGTGCTGCGTGATCGGCGATACGAACGAACACACACCCGCAACCCATCAGGAGTGCGCACCATGACCAACCCGAGCAAGACAGCCAGCAACACCAGCGGCGAGAAGACGACCGACGAGATCCGTCGCACGATCCGCGATGGCTACGCGCAGATCGCCGAGGCGGGGGCGTTTGTCGGCGAGGGAGCGGCCGCGACGCGCGACCTGCTCGCCGGAGGTAGCGCGACCGCCGAGGCCGCCTGCTGCGGGGGCGGGAGCTGCTGCGGCCCCACCACCATCGGCGTGGATGAGCTGGCCGAGAAGATCGGCTACTCGGCGGACGAGCTCCGCGCGATCCCCGAGAGCGCGAACATGGGCCTCTCATGCGGCAACCCCGCGGCGATCGCGGCCCTGAAGCCGGGCGAGGTCGTGGTCGACCTGGGCAGCGGCGGCGGGTTTGACGTCTTCCTGGCAGGCCCCAAGGTCGGCGCCGAGGGCCGGGCGATCGGAGTGGACATGACGCACGAGATGCTCGCCAAAGCCCGGGCGAACATCGCCGGCTACCGCCAGCGGACGGGCCTTGCCAACGTGGAGTTCCGTCTGGGCGAGATCGAGTCGCTGCCGATCGCGGACGCGTCGGTCGACGTGGTCCTCTCGAACTGTGTGATCAACCTGAGCACGGACAAGGCCAGTGTGTGGCGTGAGGTGTTCCGCGTGCTCAAGCCGGGCGGGCGGATCGCGATCTCGGATATCGCGCTGTTCCGCGAGCTGCCGGCCGAGGCGAAGCGGACCGCCGAGGACTGGGTGGGCTGCGTGGCGGGGGCATCGCTCGTCGATGACATCCGCCGCGATCTGGAGGCTGCAGGGTTCACCGGGATCGAGCTCACGCCGAAGCCCGAGTACGTCGCGGCGATGGCTGGCTCGGGCGATCCGCTGTACACCAAGCTCGAGTCGCTGCTGCCCGGGGGCGTGACGGCGGCGGACTACATCACGAGCCTGGATATCTCTGCAACCAAGGCCGCGGCATGCTGCGGTCCGGCGTGCTGCTGACGCGTCGGCGGCGCGGCCAGCTCGGTACTATCGCGGCATGGTGAAGATCACGCTTCCGGATGGATCGGTCAAGGAGTTCGACGGGCCGGTGTCGGCGTTCGACGTCGCGATGTCGATCGGCGAGCGGCTGGCGAAGGCGGCGGTGGGCGCGAAGATCGATGGCGAGCTGAGCGACCTGTCGACCGTGATGGAGTCCGACAGCGAGCTGGCGCTGATCACCCCGACCACTCGGGACAAGGAACCCGACGCGGACGCTCTGTTTCTGTGCCGGCACTCGGCGGCGCACGTCATGGCTGAGGCGATCCAGCGGGTGGTGCCGGGTGCGCAGCTGGTGTATGGGCCGCCGCTTGAGAGCGGCTTCTACTACGACATCGCGTTCCCTGAGGATCGGCCGCTGCGTGAGGGCGACTTCGAGGCGATCGAGAAGGAGATGGACGCGATCATCAAGGAGGATCGGCCGTATACGCGGTACGAGATGCCGGTCGATGAGGGCATGGCCAAGCTCAAGGGCGAGGGGAGCAAGTACAAGCTCGACAACGCGGAGCGTGCGGTTGAGGTTGGAGCGGATGCGCTGAGCTGGTACGCGACGGGTACGCCCGGCGAGAACTGGGAAGACCTGTGTCGAGGACCTCACGTGCCGAGCACGGGGCGGATCGGTGCGATCAAGGTGATGAGCTTGGCGTCGAGCTATTGGCACGGCGATGAGAACTCGGATCGGCTGACGCGCGTGTATGGCACGGCGTTCTTCTCGAAGAAGGACCTGAACCAGCACCTCGAGCAGCTCGAAGAAGCGAAGAAGCGGGACCACCGCGTGCTCGGTAAGCAGTTGGATCTGTTCCTGATCGACGAGGATGTCGGGCAGGGCTTGGTGATGTGGTCGCCTCGGGGCTCGATCATCCGCAAGGAGTTGCAGGACTTCATCGGAGGGGAGCTGAAGAAGCAGGGCTACTTCGAGGTCTTCGCACCGCACATCGGCAAGCTGGATCTGTACAAGACTTCGGGGCATTTCCCGTACTACCAGGACAGTCAGTTCGTTCCGATCATGGAGCGGCAGTTTCTCGATCGCGTTGCGGACGAGGGGTGCAGCAGTGCCGAGCTGAACCGGATGATGGGCGAGGGAAACCTTGACGGATTCCTGCTCAAGCCGATGAACTGTCCGCACCACATCAAGATTTATGCGAGCCAGCCTCGGAGCTACCGGGATCTGCCGTACCGCATCGCGGAGTTTGGCACGGTGTACCGCTGGGAGCAGTCGGGTGAGCTCAGCGGTATGACGCGGGTTCGTTCGTTCACGCAGGACGACGCGCACCTGTTCTGCACGCCGGAGCAGGTGAACGACGAGGTGAAGGGCTGCCTGTCGCTGGTGAACATGATCTTCAATTCGCTTGGTATCACGGATTACCGCGTGCGTGTGGGATTGCGTGACCCGGACTCTGCCAAGTACACCGGGGACCCGGACAACTGGGACAAGGCGGAACAGGCGTGCCGGGAGGCGGCGGCGAGCCTTGGTGTGCCGTTCAGCGAAGAGGCGGGCGAGGCGGCGTTTTACGGGCCGAAGATCGACTTTGTGGTCAAGGACGTGATCGGTCGAGAATGGCAGCTTGGTACCGTACAGATCGACTACAGCCTTCCCGAGCGGTTCGGGCTGGAGTACATCGGCGAGGACAACACGCGGCATCGTCCGGTGATGATCCACCGCGCGCCGTTCGGCTCGATGGAGCGGTTTGTCGGCCTGCTGATCGAGCACTTTGCGGGCGCGTTCCCGCTCTGGCTCAGCCCGGAGCAGGTGCGCGTGCTGCCGATCTCGGAGAAAAGCGCCGAGTACGCGGCGAAGGTCAACGCGATGCTGGTCGAGGCGGGCATCCGTTCGACGGTCGACGAGTCGAACGAGCGGGTGCAGGCGAAGATCAAGCACGGCTCGCAGTGGAAGGTGCCGTACTTGGCGGTGGTCGGGCCTCGTGACGCTGAGAACGGGAACGTGTCGGTGCGTGCCTTCGGCATCGAGAAGGACCTTGGGGCGATGAGCTCGGACGACTTCGTTGCCGGGCTGAAGGCCGAGATCGAGAGCAAGGGCGTGAGCTCGGTGCGGGCCGGCTTCGGCACCCAGGATTCCTGACGCCGGTTCCGTCGGCCGTCCTCCGCGCGACATCGCCGGCGGCTTCGGGTCGCTATCTGCTCGCGAGGGTCTGAGACAGCAGCCAGCCGATCGCAACCATCGCGAGGCCCCCGACGACCGACGCGGCTGCGTAGGCACCAGCCTGCCACTTCGCTCCAGCTCGGAGCAGCTCGAAGGTCTCCAGGCCGAAAGCCGAAAATGTCGTAAAAGCGCCGAGAAAGCCCGCGGCGACCACGAAGCGCACGCGATCGTCCGGCGTGCGCTCAAGCCACACCCCCGTGACCAGGCCCGCGAGCAAGCCCGCGACCAAGCATCCCATGAGATTGACGGCAAAGGTCGGCCACGGGAAACGCGGGTCAGATCCTGAGGCGAGCCTCGAAGCGAGGACGCCGACGACGAACACGCGGCACAGCGTGCCGGCGGCTCCGCTCAGAGCGAGCAACGCGATCACCTTCGGGCCGAGCATGCAAGGAGTCTAACGGGTGCGCTCGATCGCACCCGGCTTGGTACGATCCGCGGGCGGGCCCGTGGCGGAATCGGCAGACGCGGCGGACTTAAAATCCGCTTGGGGGCAACCCCAGTGTGGGTTCAAGTCCCACCGGGCCCATTTCGATCCATGAGCCGCGGTGACCGAGGTCAACCGGTTGCGTGTTACTCCGACCCTTGAAACGCACTCGCCGCCTTTCGGCGGCGAATGCGATAAGTGCTGTATGTGACCGATCGGCGACCTATCAGTCGCAGAGGATCGGCGAGCCGGCGTTGCTGGCGTTGAACGCCTGGATCCAGACGGTGAAGTCAGCGGGCGAGACGATGCCGTCCTCGTTCACGTCGGCGAGCAGGTTGCCCTGGTTGAAGTTGAGCACCCAGCTCGTGAAGTCGGCCGGGGTGCAGAGCCCGTCGCCGTTCTGATCGCAGCAGTTCCTCGCCGGCGAATCGTCGCAGGGATCGGCGGACACGCCGTCGATGATGTCGACGTCCGCCTGCGTGACGGTGCCGTCGCCGTCGACGTCACCCGAGGCCCAGCCGCCGGCGGAGCCGAGGTTGGCGGCAGCGATCGCTGCGTCCGCCCCGTCGACCGCGCCGTCAAGGTTGACGTCGCCGGTCGAGGTGCCGAGGAAGGCGAGGGCGGCGCAGACGTCGTTCTGGTCGACCAGCAGGTCGCCGTTGACGTCGGCCGAGAGGTCACGGACGAGGCCGAGGCGGTTGGGCAGAACGACCGAGACCGTGTCTGACCAGTCGAGCTCGGCACCCGGCAGATCGATGAACTGCGAGTAGATGTAATCGAGGTCGGCGGCATCGACAACGCCGTCGGCACCGACCGGCTGCGAGCCGGGGGTGGTGCCGATGGAGCCGGCCACGTCGGCGGCGGAAGCGCCGGCGGTGTACTGGATGCTGGTGGCGAGCGTGGTACCGAAGACGTTGCCGATCGCCGAGTTGGCATCGACGAGGCGGAAGCCCTCGGCGCGATCGAGGTTGCCGGTGGCCGGGTCGATCGCGAGGCCATCGGCGAAGTAGCGGACGTCGACCAGGTCGAACGAGCCGTCGCCGTTGAAGTCGCCGACGATGTCGAGGACGAAGTCACCGGCGGGGCCGGCGATGCCCGCGGGGGGTGCCCAGGCGGGGCCGCCGACGCGCTCTTCCCACGCGCCGACGAGGTCGGCGATGTCGTTCGAGTTCCGGTTGCCGTCGGCGTTGAAGTCACCGGCGATCTTGTTGCGGTCGCTGAGCGACGAGCCGTAGAGCACCGAAGCGCCCGATTCGGCGACGTAGTTGGCACCGTTGGCAACGCCGTCGGCGTAGACAACGCCCGTGGTCCGCGTCGGGACGAGGCCGCTGGCGGTGTTGTCGAACGAGGCGTAGACGCTGTTGCCGAGCACGTTGGTCGCGCTGACGAACGCCTGCAGGGTCAGGTTGGTGTTGGCCGCGACCGGATCGCAGGTCGCGTCGCCGGGGACGAAGTCGGTCGCGTCGACCGGGATGAAGTTGAAGCCGAGGAACTCGCCGGGCGAGAAGAAGTCCTCGGGGGTGCCGGGATCACCGGAGAAGGCGGCGACGGCCGCGGTGATGTTGTTCAGGTACGCGGCGGCCGCGGGGTTGTCCATCGGCGGGTTGGTGTTGCCGGGCGTGCCGCCGGGCATGGTCTCGTTGCGGGGGTCACCGATCGAGGCGATCACCGACGGGGCCTGCACGACGTAGCCGGTGTCGGCATCGTTCTGCAGGATGTTATCGATGAAGGGGCGGTTCGCCGTCGCGGCGGCGGTGCCGTAGATGTCGTTGCGGATCGCGAGCATATCGAGCTGGCCGGTGCCGTTGTTCGCGGTCTTGTAGCCGCGGTTGAACAGACGCTCGGCGCCGGTGAAGCCAACACCGAGACGGGTGTTGATGACGGTCGCGTCCATCCGGCTCGAGCCGCCCTTGTTGCTGGGCTGGTAGTTCGGGCCGATGAGGTCGTTCGACGAGCTCGAGGTCCGAGCGCCGGTGTTCTCACCGATGCAGAACGATGGATCGAGGCAGATGCCGTTAGCGAACGCGTTCCGCGTGCCCGAGCCCGAGTCACGGGTGACGAACACGAGGTTCTCGCCGGTCGCGAGGCGGCCGGTCGCGAAGCCGTGGCGGAGGTTGCTCATGTCGATCTCGGCGACGCCGACACCGTAGTTGACGAGCGAGCCGACGGGCGACGTGGTGAGGCTGGTCGAGAAGATGGTGTTCTGGTCGGCCGCGCCGGTGTTGGTGTTGGTGTTCTGCAGGGTGGCGAGCGCGTTGGTGCGGCCGTTGATCGTGCCGTCCGGGTTCAGGGCAACGATCGAGTTGTTGCCGTAGCCGGGCGTGTTGGGGAAGGCGTCGAGGTCGGGCGAGCCGGCCTGGGTGATGAACCAGCTGACCGGGACGTCGGTCGGAGCCAGGTCGATCTGCACGCCGTGGGTCAGGTCGTTGGTGCTGAGCGAGGCGACGTGGCCGCCCGCAACGTCCGAGCGGAAGGGGTAGGCGCGGGGCGTGTTGCCGTTGCCGAGGCCCACGCGGGTGCCGCCGTTGATGAAGGCGACCCGGTTCATGAAGCCGTCGGCGACATTGCTCGAGACGAAGCTGTCATCGCCGACGATGTTCGCGGAGCCCGGGGCGCCGCCGAACGGGTTGTCCGGGGCGGCATTCGAGGTGTCGTCGATGCCGCGGAGGTAGTTGCTGTCGCCGTCGACGAGGTTGCCGAGGGCATCCACGCGGCTGAAGCCGCGCGTGTCGAGGTCGATGATGCCGTTGCCCGAGCCCACGGCGGTGTACTGGATCACGAAGTAGTCACTGGCCGCGGCGGCTGCGGTGCTCGTGCCCTGGTTGGCGAGCTGCTCGTTGTCCTGGTTGGTAAGGCCCGAGACGCCGTCGCCGTCGAGGTCGAGGAAGTCGTTCGTCGACGCGGGCGAGGTCAGGAACGTCTCGAGGAGCGTCGCTCCGGAGATCGTCACTTCGAACGGCTGGCCGGCCGCGGTGCTCGCAAGGCCGCAAGCGGCGAGGATGTTCAAAACTGCTTTCTTCGATGACATGCTGATCTCTCCAAATGGTTGGATGCACTGTCCTGACCGGGCGTCGCGCGTTCGGCACGCACCGATCGCGCATCGGCTCTCTCGACCGATCTGCCCTTCTGCACGTGCGGGGCGTCCGGTGCCCCGTTTGAAACTGAAAGGCCGACTCGTGCCGGGTGGGGCACGAGCGGCGGTGTTTGATCGTTATGGGTTACCGTTGTTGCGAGGCTCCTTGCGGACCCCGGTGCCGGTGCCGGTCAGGCTGTAGAACCGGTCGCCCCAGAGCCGTTGCTCGATCGTCTCGCGGTTTGTGAGTCGCGAGACGTGGCCATCAACGAAGCAGAAGTTGCCCTTGCCGCTGTGCGGCTGGCCAACCATGTCAATGCCGCGGTTGAGCATCGAGCCCTCACCCTTGTCCTCGTCTTTCTCAATGAATTCACCGTCAAGAGGATCGAGACTCGGATACACAAATCGAGGTTCGCGGGCAGCGGCGGTTCCGGCTGGGAAGGAGGGCACCGAGTAGACGGCGTCGCCGGAGCCCTCGCCTCTACCCGCGAACGGGGTGATCGGGCGGTGGCTCTTGATCACAAAGTCCCCGGTGTTCTCGCCGACGGAATCGCTGAGCGACCGCCAGGTGCCGTTCCCGTCGTAGAGCTCGGCGAGCAGAATGGTGTTGGAACCGATCTGGATCTCCGACTCCTTCACGAGGCGGTTGAGACGCTGACCGGGTGACGACAGGAACTTGTTCCGCGGGAAGATCGCCCCGTTGCCCGCGAACCCGACGCGGGCGAGCTGGCGGTCCTGCGGCAGATTCGTGGCGTTGCCGGCGTTCTGGTTCAGGTCGTTGATCTGACCGGGTTCCCAGTTGTCTTCGTCCGGGCCCGGGTTGGTCCGCGGCGCGCCACCGTTGGCCAGGGCGGGGTTTTCAAAGGCCTCGCCGGCGGTGTCTTCGCCGTCGAAGAGCGCCTGCGACCAGTGCACGTAACCATTGATCGGCTCAGGGTTTGACGTCTGCTGTTCCTCTTCGAACCACCGCAGCCCGGTCTCCTCAGCCCCATAGACGTACGCGGGCGGGAAGAAGCTTTTGTTCCCGCCGGTGTAGATCGCGACACCCTGGCCGACGGCGCGGGCGTTGGCGGCTGCGACGATCGCCTGAGCGCTCGAGCGGGCCTTGCCCAGCGCTGGGAGCAGGATGCCGATCAGGAGCGCGATGATCGCGATCACGACGAGAAGCTCAATGAGCGTAAATGCTGATGCTCGTGCGGTTTGCAGTCGCAGAGTGATACCTCTAGCCGATGGCGTCATGATTGCTCCAGTACGTTCCGGTTCGGTTGCAGCGAGATCCAGTTACGGATCTTGAATCGGCAGGAGGTTAGATCTCGCCACCGGCTGCATGCGCTAAGGACAAACGAAGCTGTCGCAAAGAAACGCTTGCAATTTCTTCACAATCGACGCCCGCGGCGGAGCAACGGGCGGAGGTCGATGCAGCCAAAGGCACTGCGCCATCCTCGCGGCCGCGATCGTGTTACTCGAAGAGCAGTCGATCGTCTACGAGGCGTCGGCCCCGGCTCTGTACCCGTTTATGGATATCCCCGCGCTGATACTCGCGCTCGTGCTGGCGAGGCTCCACCGCGAACAGGACGGCGCGGCGGGGTCGAAACGCGTCCGCCCCGTCGACGTCATAAGGGACAGCCTGCGCGGGTCGGCGCCCTCCGCGATGCTGCTGGGCCTGGTGCTCGGGCTGCTGACCAGGCCCGAGTCCATCCTCGAGAGCTTCTTCGAGCCCGTGTTCCGCGGGATGCTCGCGATCCTCATGCTCGTGATCGGGATGGAGGCGTGGGCCCGGCTGCGAGAGCTGCGGGAGATCGCCCACTGGTTCGCGGTCTACGCGTTCGTCGGCCCGATCATCCACGGAGGAATCGCGTTCGCGCTCGGGTACGTCGCGCACGTGCTCGTCGGCTTCAGCCCGGGCGGGGTCGTGATCCTCGCGTGCATCGCGGCATCGAACTCGGATATCTCCGGGCCGCCGACGATCCGTGCGGGGATCCCATGGGCGAATCCTTCGTCGTACATCGGGGCATCAACGAGCGTGGGAACGCCGGTCGCGCTGGTGATCTGTGTGCCGATGTTCGCAGCGCTTGCCAGGGCCGTCTTTTACTGAAGATGCGAAGGGGGGACCGCCGTGTTTCATGCCGCCACCAAGCTCACCGTGGTCACGGAGCAGTTCGTCGCATCGGACGTTTGCCGCATCATCGAGGACTGCGGCGGGCGCGGCTACACGATGGTGTCCGCCGGCGGCAAGGGCTCGCACGGCGTGCACCCGACGCAGGCGCGGGCCACCGTGGCCGACGGCTTTGAGAACGTCATGGTCGAGACGGTCGCTTCGGATCGCGAACCGATCGACCGCATAGCCCGCCGGATCATGGACGAGTGCCTCAGCGACAAGCCCGGGATGTTCTACCTCCAGGACGTTGAGGTATGCCGATTCGAGCGGTTCTAAAGATCGCGGCCGCGTCCGCCGGTGACACGCCACGTCTCGCAGACATCCGCTGCATCTGGTCGTGCGTGCTCGCTTGAGCGAATCCGGGGCCGCGGTTCGTGACGGATACCCTTCCTCGGACCGTTCATGGAGGCCTTCCGTATGCCGAGCAGCCAGCCGACAGATCGACCATCGAACCTCGCGGATCTGAAGGCGTCGGGCTGGGTGTCGCGTTCGGTGCGAGACGAGCTTCGCGCGAATCTCGTGACGCACCTCGAACGATCCCGCAGCTCCGGCGGCCCCCTCCTGCCCGGCATCGTGGGCTACGAGGACACCGTCGAGCCCGAGCTGGTCAACGCCATCCTCGCCGGGCACGACATGCTCTTCCTGGGCGAGAAGGGCCAGGCCAAAAGCCGGATCATGCGGCAGCTGGTGCGGTTTCTCGACGAGTGGACGCCGTACCTGGATATCTCCGGCTCGCCCGTGCACGAGGATCCCGAGCAGCCGATCACCGCAGCGGGCAAGGCGATGGTCGCACCCGAGTACGCGAAGCTGCACATTGACCTGCTGGGCGTGCTTGAGGAGAAGACC
>JBCBNT010000054.1:0-22339 GCA_039821685.1 Planctomycetota bacterium
GGCGTCTGGGGCCACCCCGACGCCACGCACCTGACCTATCGGGGCCTCTACGCCCAGCAGCATCGGGGCCAGGAGTCCGCGGGCATCGCCGTCTCAGACGGCACCCACCTGCACGCCCACCTCGGCATGGGCCTCGTGTCCGATGTCTTCAGCCGCCGCGCCCTGCTGGGCCTGCAGGAGCACGCCCCGGTCGGCGTGATCGGCCATAACCGCTACAGCACCGCCGGCGGCAGCCTCGACTGCAACACCCAGCCCCTGATCGAAACCATGCTCGACAGCCAGATCGGCCTCGCGCACAACGGCAACCTCGTCAACGCCGACGCCCTGCGCCACCTCTTCGCCGAGCGCGGCCACCTCTTTCACACCACGAGCGATACCGAAGTCATCATCCACCTGCTCGCGAGCCCCGAGCAGCGCGACAGCTCAGACCCGCTCGCCGCGACGCTCCGCCGGCTCATGGGCGCGTTCAGCCTGGCCATGCTTTTCCCAGACCGCATCGAGGCGTGCCGCGACCCGTGGGGCTGGCGGCCGCTCGTGCTGGGCGAGATCGAAGACGAAGGCAAGGCCTACCCGGTCGTCGCAAGCGAGACGGTGGCGCTCGATGTCATGGGCGCGAGATTCGTCCGCGAGATCCAGCCGGGCGAGATCATCACGCTCAGCGACCGGGGCGTCGAGAGTCGGCGCTACGCCGAGCCCGCCGAGAGGCTCGCGCAGTGCGTCTTCGAGCACGTCTACTTCGCCAGCCCGGCGAGCAACGTCTTCGGGCAGAACGTCCAGACCGCCCGCGAAACCATGGGCGAGGTGCTCTCCGCCGAGGCCCCGGTCGAGGCCGACTGGGTCATGCCCATGCCCGACTCGGGCCGCAGCGCCGCCAACGGCTACGCCCGCGCCAGCGGGATCCCCTATAGAGAAGCCATCGTCCCGAACCGCTACGTCGGTCGCACGTTCATCAAGCCCACGCAAGACCAACGCGAAGCGGCCGTCAGGCTCAAGCTCAACGTCGTCCGCGAGATCGTCGACGGCAAGCGGCTCATCGTCGTCGACGACTCGATCGTCCGCGGCACGACGACCCGCGTCAAAATGCAGCAGCTCCGCGAGGCCGGCGCGAAAGAGATCCACCTGCGCATCAGCTCGCCCCCGATCCAGCACCCGTGCTACTTCGGCGTCGACTTCGCAACGAAAGATCAGCTCATCGCGGGCAATCGCTCGGTCGAAGAAATCCGCGAGTTCCTGGGAGTCGACACCCTGCACTTCCTGAGCCTCGATGGCCTGCTGAGCGTCATGGACAGGCCCGGCAACGACTTCTGCACCGCCTGCTTCAGCGGCGACTACCGGCTCGACATCGACCACCCGACGACGGAGCAGGTGCTGTTCAAGGAACAGACGAGCATGTTCTGATGCGGGATGATCGGGGAAGTACGACGCGCGGTGCTTCAAGGCGTGTTTCCCGAGTGAGCCTGGTGTTCATTGGTCTCGGCCTCGTGCTGGTGGTCGGCGGTTTCTATCCGGCAGTCATGCTCATCGTCGTTGGCTTGGTGGACGTGTGGCACACAGCCGGTCGCAGGCCAGTCGGCTCGTTTGTCTATCCCGAAGCGGGCCACTGCAGGTCTTGTGGCTACGAGTTGCGGAGGCTGGTCGCGGAGCCCGATGGCTGCACCGTTTGCCCCGAGTGCGGCGCGGCGTGGAAGCTACCATCACCAGATGCCACTCTCGATCAAGCGAATCTACGACGATCCGGCGCCGACTGACGGCTTCCGCGTGCTCGTCGATCGCCTCTGGCCCAGAGGCATACCGAAAGACTCGGCCGAGATCGACGAGTGGGCCAAGGACGCGGCGCCCAGCAGCGATCTGCGGAAGGCGTACCACGCCGACGAGATCACGTTTGCCGAGTTCTCGAACCGCTACCGCCAGGAGCTTGACCAGGGCGGGGCGCAGCCGCTGATCGATCGCGTCTCGGCGGGCGAAGCCGTGACGCTCGTCTACGCTGCGAGGGACACCGAGCAGAACCACGCGATGGTGCTCCGCGACTACATCCACGAGAAAGCGCACGCATGAACCTCACTCTCGCCCACTCGCCCGATTCCGACGACCTGGTCATGTGGTGGCCCATCTGCGGCATGACCGACGAGGCCGGCAAGCCCGTGCCGGGCGAGCTCGGCGAGCCCGCCATCGACACGGGCGGCCTGACGTTCCTGCCGATGGCCGAGGACGTCGAGGTGCTCAACAAGCGTGCGCACGAAGCCGGCGATCTCGACATCACCGCCATCAGCGCGCACACCTACCCGCACGTGAAAGATACCTACCGCGTTACAGCCTGCGGCGGGTCGTTCGGCGAGGGCTACGGGCCCAAGGTCGTGTGCCGGGCGGACGACCCTCGCTTCGAAGTCGGCGAGGCCTCACTCGCGAAGCTGCTCGAGATCGGTCACTCGATCGCCGTACCCGGGCGGATGACGACCGCGTACCTCACGCTCTCGATCCTGCTTCGCTCGATCGATCCCGAGCGCAGCATGACGCCGGTGCCGATGCCGTTCGGCGAGATCATCGGCGCGGTGCAGCGGGAAGAAGTCGCGGCCGGGCTGTTGATCCATGAGGCGCAGCTGACGTTCGAAGATGTGGGCCTGAAGAAGCTCGTCGACCTCGGCGAGTGGTGGGGGGCCAACCGCGAGGGGCCGCTGCCGCTCGGGCTCAACGTCATCAAGCGGGACCTGGACGACCGTGTCGAGGGCGGCTGCGAGCGCGTGTCCAAGCTGCTTTCGGCGAGCGTCGAGCACGCGGTGGCGAACCTCGACAAGTCCAAGCAGTTCTTGCAGATGCGAGGCGGCGATCGCCCCGAATGGTCCGACGATGCGTTGGTCGAGAAGTATCTTTCGATGTATGTCAGCGGCCTGACGCGCGACATGGGCGACGCGGGCCGCGATGCGCTCGGGCGCATCCTGACAGAGGGCGCCGAAGCGGGCCTGTGCCCCGAGCCGGGGGCGATCGATGTCGTATGAGCTTGTCCGGACGGACGCGGGCGTCGCGGTCGATCGCGGCTCATCGCAGCTTCAGGTGAGCCACATCATCGGCATCGGCCGCAACTACGCCGATCACGCCGCGGAGATGGGCGGCGACGTGCCCGAGCGGCCCATGTACTTCACCAAAAACCCCGCCTCGGCGTGCTTGCACGGCGACGCGATCCGCATCCCCCCGATCTGCCGCGATGAGGCGACGGGTGGTCCAGAGCAGGTGGACTACGAGGCCGAGCTCGCGGTCATCATCGGCGAACGCTGCAGGGATGTGCCCGAAGACCGCGCCTTCGAGGTCGTGCTGGGCGTGACCTGCGCGAACGACGTGTCTGCCCGCTGGTGGCAGAAGACCGGCGCCGGCGGACAGTTCTGCCGCGGCAAGAGCTTCGATACCTTCTGCCCGATCGGCCCGGCGGTGCGCACGATCGATGAGGTCGGCGATGTTCAGAGTCTCCCGATCGCGTGCCGGGTATCGGGCGAGACGATGCAGTCGGCGAGCACGTCGCAGATGATTTTCAGCGTTGCCCGGCTGATCAGCGAGCTCTCTGCCGCGACGACGCTGCTGCCCGGCACGGCCATCCTCACCGGCACACCCAGCGGCGTCGGTCACGGTCGCGATCCCAGGCGGTACCTCCGAGCGGGCGAGACCGTCGAGGTTGAGATCGCACGCATCGGCGTTTTGAAGAACATCGTCGAAGACGCTTAGAGGTCGACCCTCGGCACGACGCGTTCGGCTGCCGAGTCGAGCTCGAAGAAGCTCGCCTCCGTGAAGCCGAACGCGCCTGCGATGATGCTCGTGGGAAACTGCAGCCGGAGCTGGTTCATCTCGCGCACGTTGCCGTTGTAAAACCGCCGGCTCGCAGCGATGCGGTCCTCGGTCAGCGAGAGCTCTTTCTGAAGGGCGAGAAACCCATGGTTCGCCTTCAGGTCTGGGTAGGCCTCGGCGATGGCGAAGAGCCGTTGGAGCCCGACGAGCATCGCCGATTCGTCCGCCGCCTGCGACGATTGAGGCCCGTGGTTCGCCTGCGCCTTGTTGCGCAGCTCGATGACCTTGGCGAGCGTCTCCTGCTCGTGCTTCGCGTAGCCCTTCACGGTCTCGACCAGATTGGGGATCAGCTCGTACCGCCGCTTGAGTTCGATGTCGATGTCCGACCAGCTCTCCCGCAGATGCTGACGCAAACCGACGAACCGGTTGTACGTCGCGATCGCCCAGACCAGCGGGATCAGCACCACAACCCCGACAATCACGATCACGACGAGAGTCGGGCTCATGCGATCGTCCTCGATGACGCCCCGGCTCGCAGGTCACGCACCACGTGCTCCGGCCAGAGGCTCATGAAGGTTTCGGCGAAGGCGATCGTGCCGCGGAACTGCTCGGGTGTCCAGCGTTTGCTGCCGTCGGAAAGGCTGAGCATGGCGTGCTCGAGATCGATCGCCGGAGCGCCCTTGGCGGCGAGAAGAAACTCCATCATGCGCGGCGTGACCACGTCGTAGGCGAAGCGCTTGTCGGGGCTCTTGACCAGAAACTTTCTACTGAACTCGGCGGACTCGAAGTCGATGTCGTCGAAGCCCAGCATCGAGCCGAGCTTGTCGAGCACGCCCTCGGGACGGATCAGCAGGTCCGGCACGCCGGGCAGCGGCAGGTGCAGGATGAGGTAGCTGAAGCGGTAGGTGGTGGTAGACGACCGCTTGCCGTTGTGGCTCGTCACCTTGTACGTGAAATCACCCATGACCACCGGGTGATTGAGCCCATTGATCGGCAGCGAGCCGGTCAGCGTGTTGTACGCGGCCCGGCTGTGGCCGCGGCGGAAGATCTCGAAGTTCGCGTAGCGGTCGTCGTGTCCCCTGTCCTTCGCGGGATCGAAGCCAAGGCCGAGCTCACTCGCGAGAGCGAGCAGATCGGCCTTCCGCTGCTGTTCTTTCTTCCAGGCGTAGTACGCTGCGACCGCGGCGACGATCATGAAGACCGGCGCGAGGAAAAAGATGAGAGCGGGGCTGTCCATGCGGGACTAGTTTACCACCCGGTGCGGTTTGTGCTTCTCCACGTCGTGCCAGAGATGATCGGGCCAGAGTTCCAGAAACCTCGTGGCGTAGGTCAGAGCGTCGCGGAAGTCATCGTCATCCCAGAGTGTCTCTGGGTCGGCGACAAAGAGAAGCCCTCCGGCGAGCTCCAGCGGCGGCGACCAGCTCTGGTTCTTCAGCAGGAACTCCATCATGCGAGGCGTGACTATGTCGTACGCAAAGCGCTTATCAGGCCCAGTGACATAGAAGCTCCGGCTGAACTCGGCGGATTCGAAATCGATGTCATCGAAACCGACTGCCGCACTCACACGATCGAAGACATGCTCGTCCCGGATGCGGAGATCGGGCACGTCTGGGTACAGCAGCCCCAACAGCAGGTAGCTGATGCGGTGTGTTCTTGAGTTCCTGCCTCTGCCGGTCGTGTAGGTGTAGTCGCCCATCACGAGTCGGAGTGGCGCGCCGCGGACGGCGATACTGCCGGTCATCGTATTGGAGGCGATTCGCTTCCTGCCCTGCGAGAATGTGCGGATCTGGGGGAATCGCAGGTGCAAATACCGATCCTTTGCGTTCGCGAACGAAAGCCCAAGTTCAGCAGCGAGGCTGGCGAGGTCGGTTTGGCGTTGGCGGTTGCGTACGCGGCTGCGCCAGGCAAGAAAGCCAGCAATGCCGATTCCAACCACGATCACGAAGATCACCGAACCCATGCTCGGAGTCTACAACGGCCTAAAGCGGGCGTATCGTTCTCTCTATGGGCCGGAAGAAGGGCAAGAAGCAGAACGACGAGCCGACGATCGAGAACCGCAAGGCCCGGCACAACTACCAGATCGATCACACGGTCGAGGTCGGTATCAAGCTGCACGGCTCGGAGGTCAAGAGCGTGCGAGACGGCAACGTCTCGATCGCCGAGGGCTTCATCCGCGTCTACGAGAGCCCGCTGCAGCTGAAGATCCACAACATCACGATCGGGCACTACGCCCCGGCGGCCGCCCTGAACCACGACCCGCTGCGCACGCGGGTGCTGCTCGCCAAAAAGCCCGAGATCAACCGGCTTGCGAAGGCGGCCGAGGCCAAAGGTACGACGATCGTGCCACTCAAGATGTACTTCAAGAACGGGTTCGCCAAGCTGCTGATCGGCGTGGCGCGGGGCAAGGGCGCGAGCGACAAGCGCAACACGCTCCGCGAGCGCGAGCAGGACATGGAGATGCGGCGGGCGATGTCGACCAAGGTCGGCTGGGGTCGCTAGGCCTCGGGGCTCGTTCTCAGATGCCCTTGCCCTTGAACTTCTTGGCGATGCCGAGCTTGGTACGGGCGGCGTGGCGGGTGGCCGTGATCCGGTCCATCTCCGCGGCGCGGTCGGGAGCGTCGGCCGGCACGGTGCGGGCTTCGGCTTCCTTCAGTTCCGCTTGGCAGTCGGCCTCCACGAGGCTCTCCGCTGCGATCGCCTTGCTCGCGAGCAGCGTCAGCTCGTCGTTGGCGAGCCGGAGGAAGCCCTCTTCGATGAAGTACGACCGGCTGCCGCCCTTCGCGGCGTTCTGATCGGGGAAATCGAGCCGGAGCTCCCCGGTGCCGAGCTTGGCGACCAGCGGTGCCCCGCCGTGCTGCAGGCCCACGAGCCCGTCCCACGCGGGGACGGATGCGTAGGTGACCTCGTCATCGATGAGCGCGGCCTCGGGGGTGATCAGCTTGCAGCGAAGCGTGCCTGGCATGGGTCAGACCTCCGTCGGGTGAAGAGCGGATCGTAGCCGCCCGGCCCGGCCCGGATAGGCTCCGGGCGTGCTGCGTCGCCCGGCCATCGTGATCCCGCTGCTCGTGCTCGTCGCGGGCCTGGCATGCGCCCTCCGCCTGGCGGTGGGGGGCGACGGGCTGGGGTTCGCCGCGGACGGCACGATTGCCGAGCTGCGATGGCTCCGGGTGATCTGCGGGCTCGGCGTGGGCGCCGGGCTCGCGGTGGCGGGCGTCATGCTCCAGTCGCTGCTCCGCAACCCGCTCGCTTCGCCCGATCTGCTGGGCCTGTCCGCGGGCGCGGGCCTCGCGGTGCTCATCACCGCCTACGCCGGCTACCGGGCGACCGGGGCCATCGTGCCGCCGGCTACCGAGCCGGTGCCCGCGGTTCTCGGCGCGTGCGCAGCTCTCGCGATCGTCTTCGGGCTGAGCCAACGCCGCGGGTTCGTCGACCCGGTCACGCTCATCCTCGTCGGCGTGATCGTCGGCATCGTGTGCGGTTCGGCCGGGTCCGTGGTCAAGTCGCTGCTTCCCGACGGCGGGTTCCAAGCGTCGCGCTTGCTGCTCGGCCGACTGAGCGACGACACGCCCTGGCCCCTCGCCTGGCTCGGGCTCGGGGCGGCAACGGTCGGCGCGGGCATCGGCGTGCGGCTCGGTCCGAGCATGGACGCCTCGAGCATGGGCGACGACGAGGCGTCGAGCGTCGGTGTCGCGATCGGACCGCTCCGGGCGTGGCTGTTCGTCACGGCCGGAGTGCTCACGGCTCTGAGCGTTGTGATCGCGGGGCCGATCGGGTTCGTCGGGCTCGTTGTGCCCCACGCCGCGAGGCTCATGCTCGGTCCTGCGCACGCGCCGCTTACGGTCGCGTCGGCGTTGCTGGGCGGGGCTGTCGTCGTCGCCGGCGACGCCCTGGTGCGCTCCATCGAGCTGCCGACAGGCCGGCTGTCGGTCGGCGTCGTCACCGCCCTGATCGGCGGCCCCGTGTTCATCCTGATGCTGCGATCGATGCTGACCCGGCGGGTTTTCTAAGCGGCGACATCGAGCCTTCGACCCAGCTGCGACCCGCCCGTATCGCCCGACCCGCCTTGCTCGACCGAGAGATAGCCCGAGATCGCATCTCCGCGGTCAGCATCCTGCTCGTTGCTGGTCATGTCCTCGTCGGACGTCTCGCTGCGTGCGAGTTCGGCGCGGGCCTGGGCTTCCATGCGCGAGGCCTTGGCAGCGACGGATCGGTCGGTGCTCGACGGCTCCTGCGGGGCCAGCGCCGCGCGCCTGATCTGCTGCGCCTTCGTGATCGTTTCCTCGGGCGTTGCGCCCTCGGATGTATCGATCTGCACGTTTCCACCCACGGCGTAGCGGTTCCCGTCGGGGCCCGTGCGGTAGGTGTAGTTGGGCCCGCCGCGGTAGAGCGGGCCCGCGGCCGCGACGTGCGCTTGCTCGTGCGTCCGCACTTCTTGGTCGCGGGCCTTGAGCTCCTCGACCTGCCGCTGCTCGGCATCATCGAGCGGCTCACCGTCACGCCCGGTCGGCGCTGTCGCGGACCTCGCTTCGTCGGAGATCTCGGCGCGATCGGGTTCCTGAACCCGTCGGGTCGGCTCGGCGGTCTCGCTCGATGAGGGCCCGCTCGGCGAGGGCCCGCTCCCGACGATGCGGAGCGAGGGCTCGGTCTGCCCCCGCATTTCGCCCGACGCACGACCCGCGGTTACCGGCCGCGATGTGAGCGGCGGCTCGGCAGAGAACGAACTCGTCAGCGACACGGGGACCATCTATGGAGATATCGGCTGGACGGCACAAGGGGTCCACGTCCGGAAACGCGGGCGCGTGGGCCCTTGGTCACACGTTGAAGTACTTCGCCTCGGGGTGGTGCACGATGAACGCGCTGGTCGACTGCTCGGGGTCGATCTGCCAGTTCTCCGTGAGCACGCAGCCGATCCGCTCGGGCTTCAGCAGCCGCCAGATGATGTCCTGGTCGCTCATATCCGGGCACGCGGGGTAGCCCGGCGAATAACGCGAGCCGCGATACTTTTGCGTGAATAGGTCCCTGATCCGCGGGCTGTCGTCCCCGGCGAAGCCGAGCTCCTGACGCATCCGCTTGTGCCAGAGCTCGGCGAGCGCCTCGGCCGTCTCGACGCCCATGCCGTGCAGGTAGAGGTACTCCGTGTAATCGTTCGCGTCGAAAAGCTTCTTGCCCTCTTCGCTCACCTGTCGGCCCATGGTGACACACGACAGTCCGAGCACGTCCTTCTCGCCCGACTCGACGGACCGGAAGAAGTCGGCGATGCACAGCCGATTCTTGCCCTGCTGCCTGGGGAAGGTAAACCGTTCGATCTCTTTCTCGTGATCGTCGGCGTCGTAGACGATCAGGTCGTTGCCCGCGCTGTTGACGGGGTAGTAGCCGTACACCACGCGGGGGTTGAGCACCTTCTCGTCGCGGCACCAGGCCTTGAGCCGATCGAAGACCGGGTAGACCTTGTCTTCGAGCGTCCTCTCGTACTCCTCGTCGGACGCCTTGCCCTTGCGGAACTGCCACTGCGTCCGGAAGAGCGCGACGGGGTTGATATACGGGTAGATGTCGTCAAGGTCGAGGCCCTCGACGACGCGTGTGCCGAAGAACGGTGCCTCGGGCACGGGCACGTCCGCCGCGGCGTCGCTCCTGTCGGTGACGGCAAGCCCCGGCGTCTTGTTCTCGGCGAACTCGTCCTGGGCTTCGGCCTGCCTCGCCCGGCTCTTCGCGACGGTCTGCTCAGCAGCCGTGCGCTTGGTGAGCCGCTCTTCGACCTCGCCGTCGATCTCTTCGAGCGTGCCGCTCGCGAGATGGTTCATGACGCGGAGCCCCTCAAAGGCGTCCTTCCCGTAATAAAGAGGTCCCTCGTACACGCTCCGCAAATAGCCCTCGGCGTAGTGCCGGGTGAGCGCCGCACCGCCGAGGATGACCGTCGGCGACTTGCCCTGGCTGTTGAGCTCCCGCAGGTTGTCCTCCATGACGTTCACGCTCTTGACGAGCAGCCCGCTGAGCCCGATCGCATCGGCCCCGTTCTCCTGCCACGCGGAGATGATGTCGGAGATCGGCTGCTTGATGCCGATGTTGTGCACGGTGTACCCGTTGTTGCTCAGGATGATGTCGACCAGATTCTTGCCGATGTCGTGCACGTCGCCCTTAACGGTCGCGAGCACGATCGTGCCGCGCGTCTCGCCCTCGACCCGTTCCATATGGGGCTCGAGGTGCGCGACCGCCATCTTCATGACCTCCGCCGACTGCAGGACGAAGGGCAGCTGCATCTGTCCCGAGCCGAACAGCTCGCCCACGGTTTTCATGCCGTCGAGCAGGTGGTCGTTGACGATGTCGAGCGGCGGATAGCTCTGCATCGCCTCGTCGAGGCACGCTGTCAGGTCTTCCTTCTCGCCATCGATGATGTGTGCTCTCAGCCGCTCTTCGAGGGTCAGGTCCTCCCGCTTGACCTTTGCCTCGGCGACCGAGTCGACATCGGCGAACAGATCGATAAACGCCTGCAGCGGATCGGCCGCCGCTCCGTCGTCGCCCGCAGCGTCTTCTCGCTGGTCGTAGATGAGCCTGAGCGCGGCCCGCTTGTGCTCGTCGTCGATTTTGTTCAGCGGCAGGATCTTGCTCGCATGGACGATCGCGCTCGTCATGCCGTTGTCGACCAGCTCGTGCAAGAAGACAGAATTGAGCACGACGCGTGCGGCCGGCTTGAGTCCGAACGAAACGTTGGAAAGCCCGCAGGTGATCTGCACCTCTGGGAACTTCTCTGCGATGCGGCGCGTGCCGTGGATCAGCTCGAGGGCCGATCTCCGATCGGACTCCATGCCCGTCGAGATCGGGAGCACCAGCGGATCGATGAAGATGTCTTCGACCGGGATCCCGTGGACGGTCGTCGCGCGCTCGATGCCCCGCTCGGCGATCTCCAGCTTGCGGTCGGCCGTGCGGGCCATCGCGGCCTCCTGGTCCTCATCGATTGTGCCGATGACGACCGCGGCGTTGTACGTCGTCGCGAGCCGGCAGATCTCGTCGAACTTCTCGTCGCCGTCTTCGAAGTTGGCAGAGTTGATCAGGCACTTGCCGCCGGCGTGCCTGAGGCCCGCCTCGATCGTGGCGACCTGGGTCGAATCGAGCATGAGCGGCGCATCGACCTGCCGGACGAGGCGCTTGACGACCTCGCTCATATCGCTCGCGTTATCCCGCCCTGCGTAATCGACGTTGACATCGAGCACGTGCGAGCCGTCGCGCATCTGCTGCTTGCCGAGGCTGACGATCCCGTCCCAGTCCTCCGCCTCGAGCAGCCGCTTGAACGCGCGCGACCCCGACGCGTTGCACCGCTCTCCCACGATCAGGAACGAGTTGTCCTGCCGGTGGTCGGTCGGGCCGTAGAGCGATGTCGAGGACGGCGCGATCACCGTGCGCTTCTTTGTCGGTGCGCCGAGCGACTCGGTTTCTTTGACCAGCAGCCCGATGTGCTCGGTCGTTGTGCCGCAGCAGCCGCCCACGATCCCGACGCCGTGCTCGTCGACGAATCGCAGGAGCGCATCGGTCAGGGGCCTCGGGCCCAGCGGGTACTCGGTCCGCCCATCGACCAAGACGGGCAGGCCCGCGTTGGGCACGACCGAGATCGACCGGTCGCCGTAGCGTGTGTGAGGGCCCCAGTGCTTGCCGAGGTGCGCGACGTGCTCTGCCATCTCCGTCGGACCGGTGGCGCAGTTCAGCCCGAGCGACGCGATCGGGTAATCCTTGAGCGCAGCGAGCGCGCCCTCGATCGATGTGCCCATCAGCATCGTGCCGGTCTGCTCGATCGTGACCGACACCATGATCGGGATGTCTTCCGGGGTCTTGCCCGCCTCTTCGAGGGCCCGCAGGCACGCGTTGATCACCGCCTTGACCTGCAAAATGTCCTGGCAGGTCTCGATCAGAAACGCGTCCGATCCGCCGGCCAGGAGCCCCCGGGCCTGTTCCGCGTAGCTCTCGAGCATCTCAGCCCAGCGGATCTGGTCCAGGGTCATCAGCCGGGTGCCGGGGCCGATCGAGCCGAGGACAAACCGCGGTTTGTCGGTGGTGGTGTACCGATCGGCGGCCGCTCGGGCGATCTCGGCAGCCCGCTTGTTGAGCTCAAACGCCCGATCGGCGAGGCCGTTCTCCGCGAGCACGTGCTTCGCGCCCCCGAAGCTGTTGGTCTCCAGAGCGTCGGCTCCGACCGCGAGAAACTTCTCGTGAATCGCCTGGATCAGCTCGGGTCGGCTGTCGAGCAGGACCTCTGGGCAGTTTTCGCAGCCGCAGTAGTCCCGCTCGACGTCGAGATCGAGCTCGTGCGTGGCGGTGCCCATGGCGCCATCGAGGACAATGACCCGGCGGCGGAGTTCGGAAAGCAGGGTGCTCGGCATGGGGCGAGTCTATGCATTCATCCGGCTGAACGGATGAATAAGGTCCTCGTCGCACAAAAAAGGCCGATCTAGCGAGATCGGCCCGATCGTTTGCATGAAATGAAAGCCTACTTGCGGGTCTTCTTGCTGCCGCCACCCTTGTCCTTTTTGAAGTAGTTGCCCGCGAACCGCTTCTGGAACCGCTCGACCCGCCCCGTGGCGTCGACGAACGACTGCTTGCCCGTGAAGAACGGGTGTGAGCCCGACCACACGTCAACGTGAAGCTCAGGAACGGTTGCACCGACCTCCATGACGACCTCGCCGTTGTAGTACACCTTGCAGTTGTGCATCGCGGGATGGGTTTCTTTCTTCATCGCACACTCCGGGTTGGTCTCGATGATAGCCGAGCTTGAGCGGAATGCCACCGGATGCTACCGGCGGCGGCGATCTCCGGCGCAATCAGGTCGCCGGGCGGCCCTGCCAGCGGGGCCTCGGGGGCGGCGCCCAGGGCAGCGGGCGGGCCAGCCGCTCGAGGTGCGGCGGGAGCGACCAGGACCACTCTGCCTGCGAATTCTGGATCCGCCGCTCGCCGATGAGAGCGTCTCCGAGCTCCTCGAGCCGCCAGATCTCGGTGCTGGACCTAGTCCGGGCCCCGGCTCTGCTCGAGAGGGCATCCCGGGCAGCCAGATACGCCTCGGGCCCCGCCCGCACGATCGCCCGGCTCGCCAGCACAGCGTCGCCCGGTGTGTCGTTATCAACCAGACTCGATGCGACCGCTTCGCCGATCAGGCGTTCATCGCCCGGCTCGATCGCCTCGGTGAGGATCAGCGCCGCCAGAAGCCGCTGCTGAGGGTCCGGGGATGCGAGGACCCGGATGAGATCGGGGCGCGCCGTGGAGGCATGAAGCGTCAAGAAGCGGGCGGCTCGCGTGGCTCCGGGCGTCAGCGGCAGCCGATCCAGCGTGGGCCCCGCGTCAGTGGCCGAGCCTCGCTCTTCCAAGAGCCTCAGCGCCGAAGCGATCAGCGGGCCGCTCGGCGGCGACCGGTGGTCGTCAAGCAGCAACAGCGTCGCCGCGTCCCCAAAGGCTGGGTCATCGATCGATGTGAGCAGCATGGGCCGGAGCGCATCGCTCAATGCGCCCGCGACTTCTATGCCCAGCACGCGTCGCCGAGAATCGTTGGTCGATGCGACGTCTCGCAGCAGCTGCCTCCCGACTCGCTCGATGTCTTGACCCGATACTTCCCCCTGGGCAAACGCGAATCGGATCACCTCCGCGTGCTGCCAGTCGCGGCTTTCGTGCCCGTCTGCCCACGCGGCGACGCCCCAGCGCGAGAGCGTCGATCGGCCGAGAGATCCGAGCCGGCCGGCTCGCCACCGCGAGAGTAGCTCGCGCGCCGCGGGCTGGTTGGCCGAGGTCGATCCGAGGGCCAGAGCACCGACCATGAGCCACGTGGGCCTCGTGCTCACCGGCTGCGTGACCGTCGAGATGTACCACCCGAGCGACGACGCCGGGACGAGCATCGCCACGCCCGCAACGAGGGCCCACGCGCGTCGCTGGTGCGATCCGCGGCGCGTCGCTCGCGGCTGGTGGAGCGATCGGCCGCACTCCGAGCAGCGGTCGGGCTGCTCGGTGCCGGCGAGGTCGTAGCCGCACCTCGCGCAGTGCAGGCCCTCTCCGACGCGTCGGCCCGCGAACCCGATGCCCACGAGCACGAGCCCGATCAGACCCGCTGCGAGCGAGACAGCCTGCCACGTGAGCCATGAGCCGAGCCACCACATCCGCCGACTCTACGGGGCCCCGGACCCTGCGGGTCCCGCGTACCCTGCTGGCCCGTCGGCTGCGAAAACCCCCGCCGCGGGCCTCTTTTGGGAGACGCAGGTATGGAAGCCGGAATCGTCGGCCTGCCCAACGTGGGCAAGAGCACGCTCTTCAACGCACTCACCGCGGCCGGTGCTCTGGCTGCCAACTACCCCTTCGCAACGATCGAGCCCAACGTGGGCGTGGTGCCCATCCCCGACCCGAGACTGACCGAGATCAACAGCAAGATCGAGACCGAGAAGCTGATCCCCGCATCGCTCCGGCTCGTGGATATCGCCGGCATCGTCAAGGGCGCGAGCGAGGGCGAGGGCCTGGGCAACAAGTTCTTGAGCCACATCCGCGAGGTCGACGCGATCGTCCAGGTCGTTCGGTGCTTCGAGAAGGCGCCTGGCGGCGAGGACATCACGCACGTGGATGGCACCGTCGAGCCGATCCGCGACATCGAGACGATCGCGACCGAGCTCGTGCTCGCGGACCTGCAGACCGTCGAGAACGCGCTGCCCAAGGCCGAGCGGGCTGCCAAGGGCAAAGACCCCGAAGACGTCGCACGATTGAGCGTCCTGAAAAAGCTCGGGCCGGTGCTCGACGAGGGCAAGCCCGCGCGTGCGCTCGTGCTCGACGACCCGGCCGAGCAGCGGGCGCTCAAGCTCATGACACTCATCACGAGCAAGCAGGTGCTCTACATCGCCAACGTGGACGACACGGATCCCAACGGCGAGGGGCCGCTCGCCTCGGCCGTGCGCGACTTCGCGGCGGACGAGGGCATGCAGATGGTGCCGATCTGCGCACGCATCGAGAGCGAGCTTGCCGAGCTCGATGACGCCGACAAGCGCGAGATGCTCGCCGATATGGGCATGGACGAGCCCGCCCTCGACAAGCTCGCCCGCGGTGCTTACGAGCTCCTGGGACTGCAGAGCTTCTACACGGCGGGCCCGAAAGAGATCCGGGCTTGGACGATCCGGCAGGGGACCAAGGCCCCCCAGGCCGCTGGCGTGATCCACACGGATTTCGAGAAGGGCTTCATTCGGGCCGAGTGCTACTCGGTGGGAGACTTGCTCGAGCTGGGGTCCGAGAAGGCGATCAAGGACGCGGGTCGCATGCGGGTCGAGGGGAAGGACTACACGATGCGGGATGCGGATGTGTGCCACTTCCTGTTCAACCGATAGTTCGATGGAAGCCGGTTGACAGAACTCGATGGAGAACCGACGCCGGACTCGCGGGGCTGGTGCGAACCCCCATCGCGGATCGGACGAAAGGATGCGTATGCGAACGATCATGCTTGCCGGACTTCTCGCGGCGGTGTCGGCCTCGGCTGAGCCGGCGGATCGCGTTGCAGCGGGCGGCGTCTCCCTGCGTCACATCGGCGACTGGGAGTTTGAGCCGCGGGCCGAGTTTCTCGGCGCCCGCATCGGCGGCCTCTCGGGCATCGACTACGAGCCGGCTTGGAACGACCGGGGCATGCTGGTGGTCATCAGCGACGACCCGGGTCGGCACGGCCCGGCGCGGGCGTACCTCGGCGAGATCGAAGTCGCGGATGATCGGATTGTGGGGCTGGACTGGTCGTACCTGCTCCGGCTCACGTGGGCCACGGGCGAGCGGATGGCGGGCAACGGGCTGGACCCCGAGGGCATCCGCATCGCGATGCACGAGGGGTTCTTCGGCGAGCCCTCGCTCATCTGGGTGAGCGAAGGGCGGGCGGATGTTGCGAGCGGGCCCGAGCGGGGAGCGCCCCGGATTTACGAGATGTGCTCGGCTGCGACGCGCATGGACGAGTGGCCCGCGCACGAGACGCACGTGCCGACGTCATCGGGCCGGGGCGCGAAGGGCAATCGTGGCTTTGAATCGATCGCGCTCATGACGCGTCAGACGGCGATCGTGGGCACCGAGGAGCCGCTCCGACAGGACGCGCGCGACGACGGCCGATTCGTGAGGCTCTCGACCTACTCGTTCGAGGAGCCGATGACCGGGCCGATCGCGCAGGTCGCGTACCCGCTCGACGAAGCGCCGCCCGTCGGCGTGCACGGGCTGGTCGAGCTGCTCGGTCTTGAAAACGGCAGGCTGCTCGCGCTCGAGCGATCGGGCACGCCGCTCGGCTCGTTCGGAGCGAAGCTCTATCTGATCGACCTTGCTGAGGCGACCGATACGTTGGGCGAGGCGTCGCTGGCGGGCGCGGCGTTTACGCCGGCGACGAAGACGCTCGTCGCGGATCTTGGCGAGCTGCTGCCGAGCGTCGGCAACATCGAGGGGCTCTGCTTCGGGCCGACGCTCGACGATGGCACCGCGACGCTTCTCCTCGTGAGCGATTCGAACTTCGCCGCGGGCGTGCCGACGGTGATCTCGGCTCTGGCGATCGAGGACGACGGCGGCGCGATCCGGCGGGCGCCGCTCTCGCAGATCAGCGACGCCGAGTAAGGCCCCGACTAAGGCGCGGATTCGAGCGGATCAGCCGTGGTGCTCGCTCATGTAGTTGGGCGATTCCTTGGTGATGCGGATGTCGTGCGGGTGGTTCTCGACGACGGTCGCTCCCGAGACCCTGACAAACCGCGCGTGCTCGTGGAGCTCGGGCAGCGTTTGGCAGCCCAGGTAGCCCATCGCTGACCTCACGCCGCCGACGAGCTGGTAAGCAAACTCGGCGAGCGTGCCGCGATACGGCACGAGCCCCTCGACGCCCTCGGGGACGAACTTGGCCTTGGGCTTGCCCTTGTCGTCGACCTTGTCGGCCTGGGCGTAGCGGTCGGCTGAGCCGGCGTTCATCGCGCCCTCGGAGCCCATGCCGCGGTAACTCTTGTACCGTCGGCCCTGGCTGATGACAAGCTCGCCCGGTGATTCGTCGAGGCCGGCGAAGAGCGAGCCGAGCATGACGGCGTGCGCGCCGGCGGCGAGGGCCTTGGCGATATCGCCCGAGGCGCGGATGCCGCCGTCGGCGATGACGGGGATGTCCCGGCCCGTGCCGGCGACGCCCGCGATCGCGTTCATGACGGCCGAGATCTGCGGCACGCCCACGCCCGTGACCACGCGGGTCGTGCAGATCGAGCCGGGCCCGATGCCGACCTTGATCGCGTCGGCGCCCGCTTCGACCAGGTCGCGGGCGCCCTCGGCTGTGGCAACATTGCCGGCGATGACCTCGACGTCGAAGCGGCGCTTGATCTCGCGCACGGTTTCGAGCACGTTCTCGCTGTGGCCGTGGGCGGTGTCGACGGTGATGACGTCGACATCGGCAGCGAGGAGCGCTTCGACGCGGTCGAACTGCTTGATGCCGACGGCTGCGCCGCAGCGGAGGCGGCCGCGGTCGTCGGTGTTCGCCCTCGGGAACTGGCTCAGGCGGTCGATGTCGCGCATCGTGATGACGCCGGCGAGCGATCCGTCGTCGTTGACCAGCAGGAGCTTCTCGACCTTGTTCCGGCTCAGGATGCCCTCGGCCTGCTCGAGCGTGGTGCCGGGCGGGGCGGTGACGAGGTTGGTCGCGGTCATGACCTCGTGGACCGGGGTCGAGCCGTCGGCGACAAACTTCAGGTCCCGCTTGGTCAGGATGCCGATGACGCGGCCCTTGCCGGCGTTTCGCAGCTCGGCGGACCCGTCTTCGGTGACCGGGAAGCCCGAGACGTGGTGCTTCCGCATGAGCTCACGGGCTCGGCCCACGGTGTCGCTGGGGCCCAGGTTGATCGGGTCGACGATCACGCCGTTGGCCGAGCGTTTGACCTTGGTGACCTCTCTCGCCTGCACCTCGGGCGGCAGGTTTTTGTGGATCATGCCGATGCCGCCTTCCTGGGCGAGGGCGATCGCCAGGGCAGACTCGGTGACGGTATCCATGGGTGCGGAGATGAGCGGGATGTGGAGGCTGATGCGGGCGGTGAGCCTGGTGGAGATATCCGTGTCGGCGGGGACGACGGAGCTCCGCCTCGGGGTGAGGAGCACGTCGTCGAAGGTGATGCCGTCGGCGATGATCTTGGTGAATGGGTCGAGCCTGACCGGCGAAGGGCCCTGGGAGTGCCCTTCAGTCGCGCCATCGGCGGGACGGATCGGGAGGTCGGACTGGTTTGTGCTGGTGGAGAGGGTTCCCATGAGATAGTGTCGCCGGGGGCGTGTGGCGAGTCAAGCGTGCACGCCTTGTTGAGATCGGTTCAACTGCACGCACGCGGGCTATGCCGCGTCGGTCGCATGGAGGGCGGGGCGTGTTCAGCGAGATCGCAGAGGTCGACCACCTGTCGCTTGTGAGGCGTAGCCGCATCGATGTGGCCATCCGGGACGATGCGGATCGGGATCGGCTCGCCGATCAAGAGTGGCTCCTCACGGACGGATTCGGCGGGTTCGCGATGGGGACGATCGCCGGCGTGCCGACGCGGCGGTACCACGGGCTGCTGACGGCGAGCCTGGTGCCGCCGCTTGAGCGTGTGCTGGCGCTGCACTCCTTGAACGAGATTGTGTGGGTGCACCCCGACGATCCGCGGTGCTTCCCGATCGATCTGACGGAGGCGTCTTTCGTCGATGGGACGAGGCTCACGGGCGCCCGGGCCGTGCTTGAGCGGTTTGAGCTGTTTCCGGGCGGCGAGAACTCCGTGCGGTGGACGTACCGGGTCGATGAGGGGGCGACGCTGATCCGCGAGGTGCAGCTGTGCGAGGGTCGATCGGCGGCCGTGGTTCGGTATGAGGCGCACGGGGCGCGGATGTGGGTCGATGTGCGGCCGCTGATGGGGATGCGGGGGTTCCACGGGTTGAATCACGGGCCGGACGGCCGGGCGCGGGTGACGCACACCGCCGACGGGCGGGGGCTGTGGGTCGCGAGGGGTGAGTTGGAGTCGTCGATCGAGATCGGGCCGACGACGGCCGGGGCATTCAAGGTCAGCCCGCACTGGTGGGAGGGGTTCTGGTACGCGCACGAGGCGGACCGGGGCTTCGATGCATCGGAGTGCCTGTTCTGTCCGGGGTCGCTGCATCTCGGGCTGCATGAGCCGGCGGAGGTGTTGGTGACGCTCGGGCCGCCCGGCGAAGACGGCGATCTGTTCGACGCGTCGCGTCGATCGCCTGGTCGGGAGATCCGGCTGCTGTCTTCGGTGGCCGAGGCCATGAAGGACGGCGGGGCCGAGGCGGAGGACCACCAGATCGCGGCGCTGGTCTCGGCTGCGGATCAGTTTGTGGTGCGTCGGGCGGGTTCGCGGTCTTTGGCGCGTCATGACGGTGCGCTGGTGACGGTGATCGCGGGCTATCCGTGGTTCGGCGACTGGGGGCGCGACAGCATGATCGCGCTGCCGGGGTTGCTGCTCTCGACGGGCCGGCTTGCGGAGGCGGGCCGGGTGCTGGAGACCTTTGCCGGGGCGCAGCGGGACGGGCTGATCCCGAACCGCTTCGATGACGACGGGGGCGATCCCGAGTACAACACGGCGGACGCGAGCCTGTGGTTCCTGCACGCGTGCTGCGAGTACGTCGCGGCCGGCGGCGACCAAGGGCTGTACCGCGATCTGCTGCTGCCGGCGTGCATGGATGTGATCGAGGCGTACACGGATGGCACGCGGTACGGGATCGGCGTCGATCGCGCTGACGGGCTGGTTCGGGCGGGCGATGAGCGGACGCAGCTGACCTGGATGGACGCGGCGCGGGACGGCGTGGTCTTCACGCCCCGGCACGGGAAGCCGATCGAGCTCCAGGCGTTGTGGTACCACGGGCTGGAGTCGATCGCGGAGTCGGTGTCGCCTTGGGACCCGGTGGCGGCGGGCGGGCTGCGCACGCACGCGGAGCGGTGCGGCGCCGGGATCAACGGTCTGTTCTGGTCGGACCGGCTCGGCTGCCTGGTGGATTGCCTGCGGCCGACGACGCGGGGCTGGGCGCCCGTGGAGGAGGTGCGGCCGAATCAGCTGTTCGCGGCGAGCCTCGAGCATTCGCCGCTGGCTCCTGAGCGTCGGTCGGCGGTGACGCGGCTGTGCCGGGAGCGGCTCTGGACGGCCGGCGGCATGCGGACGCTCGATCCGGCGGACCCTGGGTACCACGGCCGGTACGCGGGGCTGATGTTTGAGCGGGATGCCGCGTACCACACCGGGACGGCGTGGCCCTGGCTTCTCGGTCCGATGGCGGAGGCGGTGCTGCGGTCTGGCGGGTTCTCGGCGCACGCCTGCCGGGAGGCGCGGTCGATCGTTGCGCCGATGCTCGGCGAGATGCTCGGGCCGAACGCGCCGGCACCCGGTCAGATGTTCGAGGTGTACGACGGCGACGCGGCGGATCAGCGTCCGGGGGGGTGCCCTGCCCAGGCGTGGTCGGTCGCGGAGGTGCTGCGGGTGCTGCTGCTCATCCGGCGGAGCGAGTCGGCCCGGGCGGACTGAGCTCTTTCAGGCGCGGCACGTCTGCGGATCGCGGGAGATGCGGCGCTCGCTAGGCTTGCGCGGCGGTTTTGATCTGTTCCGGGCTCGCGCTGAGCAGCCTCTGACCCTCTTCGGGTGTCATTGAGCCCTCGGCGATGTACGCGGCGATGTCTCGCCGGGACCTTTCCACCTGCGCGCGTGTGAGGACGGTGGTGATCGCGGTGAGCAGCATCCAGATGACGACGACGCTGCAGCCGATGGAGACGGCGACGATCGGGACGAGGTTTTCTTCCGAGATATTCAGCATTTGCTTTTCTCGCCCGGTCCGGCGTTGAGCAGGCGTTCGCCCTCCTCGGGTGTCATGGATCCCTCGGCGATGTAGGCTGCGATCTCTCGGCGGGACTTCTCGACCTGTCGGCGGGTGGAGATGCTGTTGTAGACGCCGCCGAGGACGGCGATGCCGCCGACGAGGAAGGTGCCCCCGATGGCGAGGGTGGGGATCAGGTTGGAGGAATCGATGATCGCGATCGTGGCGGTGCGTGTCAGTTGGTCGAGCATCAGGCGTTCTCCTGTCCGGCTTTGAGCAGCTTCTCGCCCTGCTCGGGTGTCATGGAACCTTCTGCGATGTACGCTGCGATCTCTCGGCGGGTGCGCTCTCTGGCGGAGGCCTTCATCGCACCGGTGATAGACCCGAAGACCACGGCTGCGAGACCGACGGTGCCGAGGATGATCCACATGAGGTTGTCGCTGTCGGCGATGGCGGTCACAAGCTCAGCCGTCTCCATGGTGTCGGTCCTTCGCTTCTGGCGGTGTGCTGGCTCACGTGCCTGTTTGGGAGAGCGGCATCCCGGATTTCAGGGTCGGCGGATTTCATGCGTGGCGAGTTTCAGGTGTTTGACTCGGGTGTTTGGAAGCGTTCCGAGGTCTGCTCCGGGGATGATCCTGGTCGTGAGCAGTGTAACCGAAGGCGGCTGAACGACCTAGATTCAACCATGCGAGCCGATCAGCAGGAGATGGTTGATGCTGTGCTCGGGGCGTATCGGTCTGGGTGCTTTCCGATGGCCGAGGGACGGGATGCGGCGGAGCGGGGGCTGCCGGTCCGCTGGATCAGGCCCGACAGGCGGGGTGTGATCCCGATCGAGCCGGGGATTCTGGGTCTGGATGGCGGGTGGCGGGTGCCTCGCCGGCTCGCTCGGACGGTCCGGCGGGGTCCGTTCCTCGTGACGAGCGACCGGGCATTTTCCGAGGTCGTTTCCGCGTGCGCGGCGCCCAGGCGCGAGTCGGAAAGCAGTTCGGAGCAGACCTGGATCGACGCCCGGATCGAAGGGGTGTTCGGCCTGCTTCATGACATGGGTCGTGCGCACTCAGTCGAGGCGTGGCTCGAAGACGCCGGGGGCGGGCTGAGGCTGGTGGGTGGTGTCTATGGGCTGGCGGTGGGCCGGGTGTTCTGCGCGGAGAGCATGTTTAGCAGGCCTGAGCTCGGCGGGACCGATGCGAGCAAGGTCTCGCTGGTGCACCTCGTGGAGCACTGCAAGCGGCGCGGGTTCACGTTGATCGATACGCAGTTCGTGAACCCGCATATCGAGCAATTTGGGGTTGTTGAGGTCGATGGGGCGGACTACGTGCGTTATGTGGAGGCGGTGGGGGGCGATGAGCTCGGATGGGAGCCGTTTGAGGGGAGCCGGCCGGTTGAGCGGAGCTGACGGAGGAGCTCGGCCTGGTCGGCGGCGATGGCGTGGTCGCATTCTGGGCAGGCGGCTTTGGTGACACCGAGCAGGTCGTAGCCGCAGTTGGGGCAGTGGCGGGCGTGGTAGGGGGTAAGCCGTGCTTGTGCGCGGCTTGTTGTTGCCATGGCGTACAACGCGTAGCCCGTAAGTACGCAGCCGGTTGCCGCGACTCTGGCGACTTGAGGTGACCACTCCCATGCATCGAGCTGTACATGAGCCCCCGTACTCCGCGGGCCGACCGGAACTTCTATTGCAAGCGCCAGTGGGTAGCACGTGGCGGCGGTCACGGCTCCAAAGACCGCGAGATGGGCGTTCACGCGGAGGAACTTGCGAGGTCCCTTGAGTGATGCTCCTCCGAGCAACGCGAGAAGCGAAACAACGAGA
>JBCBNT010000055.1:0-21855 GCA_039821685.1 Planctomycetota bacterium
ATCATCCGCGGCTACTTCGATCGCATGCGCGAGTATCGCGACGATCACTACGCGCTGCACAAAATCCGCACGCGCATCTCTTGGCTCGTTAAGCCTTTAAACAGCCGGCAGTCGTCAGCGAAGCCGCTGCAGCAGGCGATCCGGACCGCCCCCGATGCCGCTGCCGTGTACGACGCCCTCGCGCGGTTCGAGGCGGGCGAGCTGAGGAACCGCGGATCACGCGTCTCGGATGTTGCGAACCAGCCGGCTCCGACCGGCATGGGGCGCATAGCCTGACCCGACGCCCTGTATACAGCGCGGGCCAAGGAGCACACGATGTCGGAAGCCAGCGGATCGGGTGTCTTTCACAAGGCGATCGAGCGGCTCGATCAGGCCTCGGCCTACTCGTCGGCGAGGCCCGACACGATCGAACGCCTCCGCCAGCCGGCCCTGCTCACCGAGGCATCTCTGAGCTTCAAGCTCGACGACGGGTCGGAGCGGATCGTGACCGGCTTCCGCTGCCGGTACGACGACACGCGGGGCCCGGCGAAGGGCGGGATCCGGTTTCACCCGGGCGTGACGCGCGACGAGGTGATCGCGCTCGCGTTCTGGATGACGATCAAGTGCGCGGCGGTCGATGTGCCGTTCGGGGGCGGCAAGGGCGGCGTGATCGTCGACCCGCGGGAGCTCTCTCAGGCTGAGCTGGAGAGGCTCAGCCGCGCGTACATCCGGTCGATGCACCATGTGCTCGGCCCGGATGCCGACGTGCCGGCACCGGACGTCTACACCAACGCGACGGTCATGGCGTGGATGATGGACGAGTATTCGACGATCGTCGGCGAGCGCACGCCCGGGGTGATTACGGGCAAGCCGATCGCGCTGGGAGGATCGCGCGGGCGGGGCGATGCCACCGCCCGCGGGGGCTTCTACCAGATCGAAGAACTCGCCAAGATCAAGGACCTGACGCCCGAGCAGACGACGATCGCGATCCACGGCTTCGGCAACGCAGGCCAGCACTTCGCCAAGCTCGCAGCCGAGGCCGGGTACCTGGTCATCGCGGTGTGCGATTCGCGGGGAGGGGTGCTCAACCGCGAGGGGCTCGACGTGGGCGGGCTGATCGAGAGCAAGCAGAGCTCCGGGCGAGTCGAGACGACGGATGGCGATGAGGCGATCTCGGGCGACGACCTGCTGCACCTCGATGTTGATCTGCTCGTGCCGGCAGCGCTCGAAGACACGATCACGTCCGACAACGAGGCCGGCGTGCAGGCGAGCTACATTTTGGAACTCGCGAACGGCCCGCTCACCAACGAGGCGGACGCGTCGCTCCGGGATCGCGGCGTCGTCACGATCCCGGATGTCGTCGCGAATGCCGGCGGCGTGACCGTGAGCTATTTCGAGTGGGTGCAGAACAGGCAGGTCGAGGCGTGGTCTGAGAGCGAGGTCCAGGAACGGCTGCGGCCGAAGATGGCCGGCGCGTTCCGGGGGATGTGGGACCTGGCTGAGCGCGAGTCGATTGATTTGCGGACCGCGGCGTATGCGATCGCGCTGGACCGCATCGCCGCGGCGCATGAAGCCACGCGACCCGCGACAGACTCGGCATCGGGCTGATCGGGTCTTTGGGCTGCTGTCGGCAGCGGATCAAGCCTTGGACGGCCCCATTTGCGTATCTCGGAGTCCGCTGGCAGGCCGCGGGCGCGGTTGTCGGATCGGTTCGCCCGCTTTCCGCGGGCTGGGCCTGGCAGAACCCGGCCCAGGTGGTACGTTGTGAGGCGAAACCGTAGGTGTGCCCGCTCGTACCATGGGGTGCGTGAATCGCGACCGGTCCTCGGCCGCTCGGGTTCGTTGTTTGTCTGTTACACTTGCGTCGGTGGTTGACCGCAATTGCTGGATTGGCTTTCGAGTGAGGAAACTCTTATGCGTGCCCTGTGCCTGACCGCGATCGTTTCTGCTTGCTCCCTGCCGCTGGGCGTCTCGGCCCAGATGACCGCAGCCCCCGAGGCGTCGTCGCAGAGCGAGCGGATCGGGCCGCGGATCAGCGTGTCGCCGGAGAGTGTGGAGTTTGGGCAGATCGATGACGCGAAGGTCGTCGAGCAGGTCGTGACGGTGACGAACACGGGCGACGAGACGCTTCGGATTCCCGAGGCCGACGGCGTGCGTGGGAGCTGCGGCTGCACGATCCCGAGGCTGGCGAAGTACGTGCTCGAGCCGGGCGAATCGGTCGACATGACCGTGCGGTTCGACCCGCGGAACCGGAAGGCGAGCCAGAACAAGACGATCACGATCCGCGGCGACGGCGTTGCGGCTCCGACGTCGGTCGGGGTCAACGCGTTTGTCATCGAGCGGGTGCAGGTCGTTGAGGGGCTCGCTCAGTTCGGAGCCGTCGATCAGGGCGACGGCGCGTCGACGACTGTTCGCGTGCGAGGGATGGATACCTCTTTCGAGGTGACCGAGGCGCAGGTGAGCCGTGACGACGTGTTTCAGGTGACGGTGCTGGGGACCGAGACCGTGAACCGGGAACATCCGCTCACGGGTGAGCCGACCGCCGTGGGCGAAACCACGCTCCAGATCGATCTGCTCCCGGACGCCCCGGCGGGCCGCGTTGATGGGCAGCTGATCATCCGCTCGAGCGACGACGTCTCGACCGAGAAGACCGTGCGTGTGGTCGCGGTGGTAACGCCTGATGTGCGGCTCGACCCGCCGGTGCTCCGGCTCGGTGCGCTCACGGTCGGCAGCGAATTTTCCGAGACGATCTCCGTCTTCAGCAACAAGGGCAACTCGTTCAAGATCGAGCGGGTCGTGTTTGTCACGAGCGACATGAGCCAGGCGGACAAGGAGCAGCTCAGCTTCGACGTGCAACCGCTGGACGACGGCAGCGGCCGCGTAGGCCACGCGGTCACGGTGTCCGGCCCGGTGACCAGCACGATGCGGATCATCCGCGGCAAGCTGGTCATGGTGACTGACGCACCGAACCAGCGTGTGGTCTCGGCACAGGTCGCGGGCGTAGTGCGGGCGGCTCAGTAAGCGGCACGGGTTCTTCACGCGGGGTACCCTGCAGAGATGAGCAGATTCCTGTTCAAGCTGTTGGCTGTTGTCGGGATCAGTGTGATCGGTGCGGGCGTGCACCTCGCCGGTTCGTGGCCCGTGCAGCTGAAGGCCCAGCCGGACGATCCCACAGAGAGCACGATCGTGCTGCCGCCGCTGCCGAGGCCGTCTCAGCCGGATCAACCCGAGCAGGATTCCGTTGAGCTTGTCCCGTCTGAACCGGATCCGTCCGAGACAGCTCCGTCTGAACCAGTTCCGTCTGAGCCAATCGGAGACGACCCGGACGCGGAGGCGGCTGATACGCCCGGATCTCGCACGATCGTCCTCGATACCATCGAGATCGACTTTGAGACGGCTCAGCTGCTGCACGCAAACGGGGCCGCGACCTTTGTCGATGCCAGGCCCGCCGACCGCTACGAGGCGGGCCACATCCAAGACGCGCTTCACATCTCGCCCGCGATGCTCGCCGAGAGCAGCTCGCTCGTCGTGCTCGATGTGATCGATCCCGAGATGCCCGTTGTGGTCTACTGCGGCGGCGGCGACTGCGACGACTCGCACCGCGTGGTCGAGCTGCTCCAGGACCTGCGGGGCCTGACGCGGACGCACGTCTTCACCGATGGCTTCCCCGCGTGGGAAGCCGCGGGCCTGCCGATCGGCACCGGCCCCGACCCGTGGGCGGAGTAACGACCGATGCCTGACACGGACAGCCGTTTCTTCGCGGGCGCCTCGGCGGCCTCGACCTTCCAGAGCGCCCTATCGCTCATCGCGCGGATCACGCTCGCGCAGCTTTTCTTCATCGCTGCGCTGAACAAGATCACCGACCCGCAGAGCTTTGCGACCGCGATCAGCAAGTTTCAGGTGCCCGGGTTCATCCTCGAAGAGGACAGCCAGAACGCACTCGTCGTCGTGTCGGTCTTCCTCGTGCCGTGGCTCGAGCTGGTCGCGGCGTTGTTTCTGATCGCCGGGCTGTACACGCGGGCCGCGGCGTCAGTGCTCATCGCCCTGCTGGCTGTCTTCTGCGGGGCGATCTATTCCGTGATCGCCCGCGAGATCGAGATCACCGACTGCGGCTGTTTCGGCGATCTCAAGGGCATCTGCCGAGACGCCGTGGGGACGTGCAACCTCGTGCAGAACGGCGTGCTGGCTGCGCTCGGGCTGATCGCGTTGATTGTCGGCGGCGGCCGGGCATCGGCGGATGCGCTCTTTGACCCGCAGGGCGGCCCCGATGCCGAGGCGGATCCGGACGATGCTGACGACGAGATCGATTTCGCCTGATCTGCTTTGCGTGACCTCCTTCGCCTGATCAAGGCCGCTCGCCGCTCCTGCCGCTTGGGCGTGTGTTCTCGGCGCGGCCTACAGTTGAGGCCGCAGAACGGACCCTCCCGTCGCTGGTGCATGGTGCATCGGCCGACACGTCCATGACGAGGAGCGAAGCAGATGAGCCGATTCAACCGATTCGGACCCGGCCCGAAGCCCAAGGTCACCGAGACCACCGGCAAGGGCGTCGTGTACGTGGATTACAAGAACGTCGAAGAGCTCCGCCGGATGCTGAGCCCCAACGGCAAGATCTACGGCCGCAAGCGTCTGGGCACCACCGCCCGCGAGCAGGCCATGATCAGCCAGGCCATCAAGCGTGCCCGCTACATGGGCCTGCTGCCCTACACCTCGGCCACGCTCTGATCCCATGACCGCCGCCGATCGTGATTACGGACGCGTCCGGAGCGTCCTTGGTGGTTGCGTGCGCCCGGGCATGCCTCGCGACGAGACGATGCGCGAGGCGGTCGACGTCTTCTGGGAGCACCTCTCCCCCACGGGCATCAGCTGGATCGGGTTCTACACCATCGAGCCCGGCGCGAATGAGATGCTCCTCGGCCCGCGCCGGGACAAGCCCGCGTGCTCGCCGATCGAACTGCACGGCGCGTGCGGCCAGAGCGCGACGACACTGACCACGCTCGTCGTGACCCACGTCAAGAACCTTGGCGAGGGATACGTCGCGTGCGACCCCAAGGACACGAGCGAGCTGGTCATCCCGCTGATCGGGGAAGACAACGCCTGCTGGGGCGTGCTCGACGCCGACAGCTTCGACGAGGGCTCGTTCGACGAGGCCGACGCTTCGGAGCTGGCGTCGATCCTGCACGAGATCGGGCTGACGGCCGAGCCGAGCCCGCCCGTCCGGATCGTGTGAGCGGCGGCGATCAGTCCAGATCCCACTCCTCGCGCAGGCCGGCGTTCTTGGGCATGTCGAGGTAGTCGTCGATGTCCCAATAGCTGACCGCTTCGACATGGGCGTCGGCGAATCCGATGTTTACGACGTCCTCGCCGTTGACGTACATCGCACGATCCATTGCGATGATGAGCGTGGCATCGAAGCTGCCGATCTCTGAGCCGTCTGCGCTGTTGCGGAACACGATGTCCGGTCCGCCGTCCCACGCGCTACCTGTTGGTGATGAGAGCAGGTCGCGAGTGATCGCTCCGCGGTCGATCAGAGCATCGATGGTGATGGGCTTGCCCGGGTTGTCCGTTTCGTAAACGATTGCTGCGGTGATGATCCCCCGAAGCTGGACGCTCGACTGCATTTGCCGAGCCGACTCGCGAGCTTTGCCGAGCGCGGGCAGCAGTACACCGAGTCCCATTGCTGGGGAGTAGTAGCTCTGCCAGCCGCTCGATTGGCCAAGGGTTGCCGCGATCTGGACGAGCGCCGATGCGTCGGCGGTGCCGCGGAGGACGAGATCGTCGCCGGACCACGAGACGGTCACTCCCGCCGGGACGATGCCGTCGGTCAGCGCCGCGAAGCTCGGCATGACCATGCCCGGCTCGGCGTTCATGTTGAAGGGCTGCCGGGCAGCGTTCGACAGGGCCGATGCGGCGAGGCTCGCGCCGCCGTACCCCTTGCGGGCGAAGCGGGCGGTATCGGTGAAGGCGAACTGCGCGACAGGGTCGGCGGGCCAGCGGTCGCCGAGCGCCCGGCGGAAGGCGGCGTTGTCGGTCACCGACGTGTCAGACTCGAGCTGCCCGACCGCTCCGCTCAGGCCGATGGGCGTCAGAGCGGCGATCAGCTTGCCGTCGGCGATGGTCCATGTCGGCTCGATCGGCACCGGCAGGCCCGGGAACACAGCCGACCAGACCGTGCGATCGCCGAGGGTCCACTCGCGGGTGCGAGCGTAGCCCCGTGCGAGGGCGGAGCCGAACTGGTTGGCGTGGACCATCGCCGCCGCCTGGGTGCGGAGGAAGGCCTCTTCGTCGCGGACTTCGGCGATGAGCACGAGCGAGAGCACGCCGCCGCCGCCGGTCGAGTCCGACAGGTAGTACATCCACCTCGGGCCGACGTTGTTGAGCAGGCCTTCTTCGAGGTCGATCCCGAAACCGTCGCGTACCTGCGCGAGCAGGTCGCGGCCCGTCTGCTCGCTGATCGCGTTGATGATGTCGGCGATCCACGCGGGCTCGAAGCTCGCGCCGACGACGGCGGTCGCGTCGGCGGGGACCGCCTGCAGATCGTCGAGTTCGAAGGATCCATCGCCGATGAATCGGCCGAGCCAGGGCCTCGCCTCGGTGAGCCGGCCCGCGGCGAATCCGGTCTCGCCGCTGGTGCCCGTTGCGAAGGTCAGCGCGGCATCGCCGGCGTCGAGGAAGCCAAACTGGTCGATCTGATCGAACGCGTCGGGGTCTTCATCGCGGATCAGATCTTCGAGCATGCCGAGCATCGCGCCGAGCTCGATCGACATCGACACGACGGGCTCGGCGTTGGCGGGCAGGCCGAAGCGTTGCGGCGTGAGCTGGGCGTTCGGCTCGTCGCCGATGCGGAACGACAGGGCGTCTCGGCCTTCGATGCGCACGCCGCTGATGTGGAGCCACTCGTCATCGAGCTCGATGCGCAGCGAGCCGTCTTCGTTGCGCATGTGCTCGTCGCTCCCGATGTGGTCGAGGATCTCGGCGAGCGAGGGCATGATGCCTTCGGTGCCGCCCTCGGGCGCGAGCGAGAGCGAGACAGCCGGTATCGGCTCATCGGCGTAGATCGTGAGGGCGCCCGACGCGGTGCCGAGCCGCCAGAGCGAGTCGATCCACGTCCGATCGAAGTCCATGTCCGGCACCTCACGCGGGAGGAGCCGGAGCCTTGAGCCGAGGCTCATGAGGGTGGCGTGGGCGTCCGCGTCCTTTGGCGCGGGCGTGACCTCGGCGAGGCCCTGGAATCGGACATCGACGAGCGGCGGATCGCCTTCGGCTTGCTGCGACGCCGCGGTCGACGCCGCGAATGCTGCTGCTGCGGCAAGACATGTGGTCGTGAGCCCCCTCGTCATCGATCGCGTGTGCATAGCCGATCCTCCTGCTCGGGCTCGCCTCGGCCCGCTCGCAGATGGTACCGAAATGACCGGCGAGGTGTTCGATTAGAAAGGTGGCGGTGAAACAAAGTCGATGAGCCGCCGCGAGCCGGGCGGGCGGATGCCGAGCCGGGCAGCGTGGAGCATGAGACGCGGCTGCTCACCGGCCTGCCCTGGACGGCTGTAGAGCGGATCGCCGAGGATCGGAGCGTTAAGCCCGCGCGGGTCGGACAGGTGCACCCGGAGCTGGTGGGTCCTTCCGGTGACGGGCTCGAGCGCGAGCCGCGCGCGGTCGGTTTCTCGTGCGAGCAGGCGCCATCGTGTCGTCGAGTGCTTGCCGTGCTCGAAACAGACGATCTGACGGGGCCTGTTCGGCCAGTCGACACGTATCGGCAAAGAGATCTCGCCGGCGTCGTGCGCGGGTGAGCCGTCGATGAGCGCGACGTAGTGCTTCTCGACCCGTCGGCGCTCGAATTGGAGCGAGAGGTACCGCTGGGCATGGGGGTCCAGGCCGAGGATCATGAGGCCCGAGGTGTCCATATCGAGCCGGTGCGCGATGAGCGGGCCCGTGGCATGCGGGAAGGCGTGGGCGACGCGCAGGGCCACGCAGTCGGCTTTGGCCGGACCTTTGCCCGGGACGCTGAGCATGCCGGCCGGCTTGTCGACGACGGCGTAGTGCCGGGTCGCGTGGACGATGGCGAGCTGGCCGGTCATCTGCGGCGATGCTAGCCGCGGGTTTCGGTGTGCTGATACGCTTGGGGCGATGCTCGCGCCCGACGACTTTGGCCTGACGTGGCAGCAGACGCTTTCTCGATGCGCCGCGTCCGCGCGGTGCGAGATGCACGGCGCGTTCTGGCAGGCGTGGGTGCGGGCGGTCTCGGATCACCGCGCGACGCTCGAAACGGTTCGGTCGAGCGACGACCCGAGCGACCCAACGGTCACGCACGCGTTCGAGGGCATGGGGCACACGTCGATCGGCTGCCGCCTCGAATCGCCGGCTCGGCCTCGCGCCGGTGTCGTGGTGCTGCACGGCTACGCCGAGGTGCCCACGCTCGCCGAATCCATCGATCGGCGGGCCGAATTGGTCGAGCGGGGCACGGCGGTCCTCGCGGTTCGCATGCGCGGCTACCCGGGATCGCGGGCGGGCGTCGGCGACATCACCGCGGAGCCCTACGGCTGGATCTGCCACGGGCTCGCGAGCGTGCCCGACGATCCTCGCAAGCCCACCGACTGGGTGCTCTCCGATGCCGTGGCGGACACGCTCTACGCCATCGCGGCGCTGCGGAGGCGCCTGCCACGGGGCGCACCGGTTTTCGTGCTGGGCCAGTCGTTCGGCGGCGGCATCGCTGTGATCGCGGCGGGCCAGGCCGCGGCGCTTGCCGCCTCGCACCCAGAAGTACGCATCGACCGGCTCGCGGTCGGCGTGCCAACGTTCGGCGACTGGCCCTGGCGGCTTGAACATACCCACGCTCGCTCGCCCGGCTCGGGCGGCGAAGTCCAGCGGTTTCTGATGGCCAACCACGGGGACGACGCGGGCATCCGGCGGGCGCTCGCGCTCTTCGACGCGACGATCCATGCCAAGCTCGTCCGCTGCCCGACCATCTGCAAGCTCGCGATGCGCGACGACGTCGTCCCCGCCCCGACGCAGCACGCGGTCTTCAACGCCCTGGGCTGCGCACCCGGCGAGAAGACTCGCTTCCTGACCCCCTTCGGGCACTTCGAAGGCGGGATCGCCGATACCCGCCGCCACGCGATGTATGACCGCTTCGTCGCGGACTTCCTCGATGCCTCGAACGACCCGATGTCCGTCATGGCAGCATGGGAGAGCGTCTGCGTCGAGGGGCAGCGTCCGCCGGCGACCATGCGTGGAGACGACACGTGAGCGGCACGCTCTTTGGAGATGAGCCCGATCGCGATGCGCGTGATGACGCGATCGTCGATGCCTATCGGCACGCGGGCCGAATGCTCGACGACCTGCCCTACACGGATGACTTCGAGACGCTCATGACGCTCGTCTTGCAGACGGACCCGGCGGCATCGCACCGCAACGTGTTCCACCGGCTTCACAACCTGCGGAAGGCGGGCAAGCTGCCACGGCTCGGGCGGGGCGCATCAACGCCGCCAAAGCTCGGCGAAGAACACGAGCAGCTCTTGATCGTGCTGGTGCAGGATCAGGCGGGCTCGCTGGGCCAGCGCGACCGGCTGCCGTATGCAGAGGGGTTCGACCGCGTCGCGTCGGCGTTTGCGGATCGGACGGGCCTGCAGCTCTCGCACCACGACCTGTGGCGGGTCATCGCGAAGCTCGCGAAGTAGCGGCGGCTCCCGCACGGCCGCCTATCGTCGGCTGAAAGGGGGCCCGTCATGCCTGCTTCCGCCGCGATGGACGCGCTGACCGACAGCCTGATCGATTACGCCGGCCTGTTCCCGCCCGCCAAGCTCGACATGTCGCCCGCGTGCTCGCAATACGCCCGCGCGCTGCAGTCGCCCGACGCCAAGCGGCTGAGCCACTTCGTCTGCCCCGCGCAGCGGCTCGACGAGCTGAGCCAGCACGGCGCGATGCTCATGCCGGGCACCTTTGCAACCAGCGGTTACCGCGAGATGGCTGACGTCAGCGAGCCCTGGTCGGTCGCCGCGATCCTGCACCCTGAGCACCCGGGCGAGGGGCTCAGCCTGATCGGCGCTTTCAACCAGCGCCATAGCACGGAAGACCGCGGGCTCGCGCGCGTCGAATCGATCGAGGTCAAGGCCCCCACCGCCGACTTCATCGATGAGGCGCTCCGGGCGATCGACGGCGGGCTCTTTCCGTTTTTCGAGATCGACCACCGAGAGGACCCCCGCGGCATGATCGCTGCGCTCAGCGGCCAGCGGGCCGCGGCCAAGATCCGCTGCGGCACCGTCGAAGCCTCGGGCATGCCGACCAGCGACGAGGTCAGCCGATTCATCCACGCGTGCGCCCTCGGCGAGGTCGCGTTCAAGGCGACGGCCGGCCTGCACCACCCGGTGCGCGGCGAGTATCGGCTGACATACGAGGACAACCCGCCCATGGGGGAGATGCACGGGTTTGTGAATGTCTTCCTCGCGGCCGCGTTCGTGCACGCGAAGAAGATCAGCCACGATCTGACCGTGGCGCTGCTCGATGTGACCGACGCGAGCAAGCTGTCGTTTGATGACGACGGCGCGGCGTGGCAGTCGCCCGACGGCGAGCTGCGGGTGTCGACGGACGAGATCATCAAGTGCCGCCAGCGGTTGGCGCTGAGCTACGGCTCGTGCAGCTTCGATGAGCCGGTGAACGAGAGCCGCGAGCTGGGCTGGCTGTAAGAGAGACGGAGAACCACATGCCCTACGCCATCGACGAGACGCACGACCCGAACCTCGAGAGCTGGGTCGAGTCGGCCAACGACCCGGAGACGGACTTTCCGATTCAGAATCTGCCGTTGTGCGAGTTCATCAGGGAGCATGGTCAGGACAACAACCTGCCGAATGGGGGACTTGGTGTACGGGTCGGAGACTACATGCTTCAGATCGGCCCGCTCGCAGAAGCGCGACTGTTCGATGGAGTTACGTCCGAAGAAGACGCCGATTTCCCTCTGGAAGAAGAACTCTGGAGCACGGCAGCGCTCCTGAACGCATCGCTTCAATCACGGACAAACTTCCGTTACCGACTTTCTCAGCTGCTCCGATCGGACAGCGATGAGCTACGCAAGAACAAGCGACTGCTTCATGTGTCGCTCATCCCCATCGCCGACGTTGCGCACCACACACTCTCTTTCACACCGAACGACTACACCGACTTCTACGCCTCCGTCTATCACGCCACCAACGTCGGCTCCATGTTCCGACCCGACAACCCGCTGCTGCCCAACTACAAGTGGATCCCCGTGGGCTACCACGGCCGGTCGTCGTCGGTCGTCCCCAGCGGCACGCCCATCCGCAGGCCCAGCGGGCAGCTGTCGCCGGCGGAAGAAGGCGGTGCGCCGAGCTTCGGGCCCTGCAAGCTGCTGGACTACGAGCTTGAGCTCGGCGTGGTCATGGGCCGGGGCAACGAGCTCGGTGAGACGATCCCGATCGCCGAAGCCGAGGACCACATCCTCGGCGTGTGCCTGCTCAACGACTGGTCGGCCCGCGACATGCAGAAGTGGGAGTACGTGCCGCTCGGGCCGTTCCTCGCCAAGAGTTTCGCGACGAGCGTGTCGCCGTATCTGGTGACGATGGAGGCGCTCGCGCCGTTCCGCTCGCCCGCCATGCCGCGGCCAGAAGGGGATCCGAAGCCGCTCCCCCACCTGCACGACGAGCACGATCAAAGCCACGGCGGGATCGACATCACCCTCGAAGTCCTGCTCGCCAGCAAGCAGATGCGTGACAAGGGCATGACGCCGATCCGCCTGAGCAAGGGCTCGTTCAAGGACATGTACTGGACGATCGCCCAGATGGTGACGCACCACGCGAGCAACGGGTGCAACATGCAGCCGGGGGATCTGCTGGGGTCTGGAACAGTCTCAGGGCCAACGCGGGACTCACGGGGCTGTTTGCTGGAACTGACCTGGGACGGCGATCCGTTCGCCGAAGATCCCGTGCTCGTGCCGGGAACACAACGCACGCCGATCCGGTTACCCACGGGCGAAGAGCGGAAGTTTCTCGCGGACGGCGACGAGGTCATCCTCCGCGGCTCCTGCGAGCGGGAGGGTTTCCGCCGGATCGGCCTCGGCGAGTGCCGGGGCATCATCGAGCCCGCGATCGGGTGACCGAGGCGTCGGGCGGGAGTTCTCGGACGACAGCGACGGCGTTCAGGAACGGGCTTCGGCGGACAGGCCTACGATTTCCGCTGGCAGAGCCGCTGCGGCGGCATGAAAGGGAGTACACGAGCCATGAAGAACATCGTCCTGATCGTCATCGCGGTTGCCGCCATCGGCGGTGCGATTTACGGCATCTCGCAGGCGGGCGGCAGCGGCGGCACCGTCGACACCAACCAGATGAAGTACTTCACGCTCGCCTCCGCGGTCGGACCCAACAACACCACCGGCGTCGAGATGACGCTCGCCGAGTTTCAGAAGCGGGTCCGCAACGGCCCCAAGATCGAAATCAACGGCGTCACAGAAGACGTGATCGAGGCCGGCAAGTGCCCCCAGGGCTTCTACTACGGCCTTGAGGGCCACGGCGGCATGCCTGCCGTGTGCGGCTGCGGTGATAGCCTCGCGGGCTTCGATCGGCACGGCAATCCGATCTGATCCGCCGCGTTTCGCTTGGCGAACGCAAGCACACATGACCACGACTGGCCGCCCGCGCAGTGGGCGGTCATTTTTTTGTGCTCACCTGCTCGGAAGACTCGTCATCGTGCGCCTCGCGGAGCGCACGAAACGAAGCGATCACGGCGGACTGCGTGTGCATGTGGACGCCGTCTCCGATCGGGCCGATCTCACCGGCGGCCTCGAACCCGGCGATCGCGGGGACATCATCGGACACCGGCTCGATCGGCATGCCGCCCTTGGCCTCGTCCGCTCCGTGGCGGCGATCGGCAAACGCGTTGGCGACGGCTGAGGCGTCGTAGCCGGGCATGCCAGCGGGCCCGGCCTCCCGCCCCTGACACGGGATGACGAGCACGCCCGCGGGCTTCGGCCGGAGCCGCTGCCGATCGAGCACCATGCCGAGGTCTTCTCGGGCGGTCTGCGTATCGCGGTAGTGAAGCCTGATGGTCTGGCCCACGCGGAAGAAGTCGTCCGTCAGGACAGCGCCGGCGTCTTCGTCGAAGCCCCGCACGCCTCGGATCAGGAAGTCGTCGCGGCCGAAGCGGTCTTTGTACTCATTGATGACGCGTCCGATGAACAGGCCCGAGCTGAGCCGGGTGCGCTGGTCTGGGGAGAGGCCCACGACGGCCTCGCGGACGGCATCGAACGCGCGCCGGCCGCCAAGCTCGAGCAGCACGTTCTCGCGGCAGCCCGTCACGACCATCGTCGGCCCGAACCCGAGGCACCCCTGGCTCACGTCCGCGTCGACCCCGATCGGCCCGGAAAGCGTGACGCCGATCCCACCGGCGTGCATGACGGCGCCGTTGAGCGCGAGGACGTTCTGCCCGGGCCCGCGGCCCGCGGAGGCGACGCCGCCGATGATCGGCACGCCCGGACCGGGACGGGCGTCGGCGATCGCCGGGAGCAGCCGAGTCATGGGCACGCTGTAGGGATCGGTCATGAGGATCGTGCAGCGGGCGTCCGGGCGGTCGAGCCCGAGCGGCGCAGCGAGGTGCTCGAGGCTCCAGTCGGCGTCGGTCTCAGCCGAGGGCCTCGGCAGGTCTTGCACCCGGAAGGCGTGCACATCGACGCCCGGCAGCGACCCGACGAGCAGCGAGGCCCCCGGGGCTCCGCGGACCTGCAGCCCGTCGCCGAGCACGCCCGAGCCCGCGACCGTGAGCATCGACCGGACGCCCAGACGCTCACGGATCGCTCGCTCGATATCCGCTGCTTGGGGCCCGTGCCCCGCCGTGATGCAGAGCAGCCCGAAGTCGAACGCGTCGACCCCCGGGGCACGCGACCGGACCCGATCGCAGGCCTCGTCGGCCGCGGCCGACGCGTCACGGCGCGTCGACAACGCCGACGCGAAACGGATCGAGCTCTCTGCGGCTTCGGGCATCTCTTGCGATCGTACTCATCCCGCGGCGGCCGGCCGGCGGGCACCTATCCTGCAAGATAAACGCACGCCAAAGCCGGAAGGACACGAGCCCATGAGCGGATCGAAACGGAACGTGAACAAAGCGGCGATCATCATGTTCGCCTACGCGGGGCTCGTCGTCGGGCTCAGCGTGCTCGCCTACTCGATCGCGCCCGAGGGCGCGAACGCATCGACCGCGATCGTGATCGGCGCGGTCGCCGCGGCGCTCATGTCGGCGATGGGCGTGTGCTCGCTGATGATCGAGAAGAACCGCAAGGTCGGCATGATCGGTATCCACGTCGGCATGCTGCTGCCGCTGGTCTTCGCGATCGGGTTTCTCATGCGGATCCCGGTCGCATACGGCTCGTCGGGCGTGCACGGGTTCTTTGTGGGTGAGTTCGAGCGTCAGGTCGCCGCCGGTGCGAGGCAGGACACGCCTGGAGCCCTGTCGGAGTTCTACGCCGACGCCGAGCGTGAATTGACCGGCGACGCGATCACGATCCCGCGGACCGACAAGGCGTACCTCGGCCGCACGCTGACGCTGCTGTTCGGCACAAGCACCGCGGCGTTCGCGCTGCTGCTGCTCTCAAGGCCCAAGGTGCCGAAGAAGGCGCCGGCAGACCCGTTCGTCGAACCCACGCCCGCGAAGCCGTCGCCCGAATCAGCGTCAGACTGACCGCGAGCTGATCCGCGTTATTATTCGACGTCGAGCTGGATCACTTCGACCCTGATGGGCTCGATGATCTGCAGGTTCATCCGCGCGTCGTTGCGGAGCGCGCCGACGACGCCGACGGTCTGGTTTAGCTTGGCCTCGAAGCCGAACGCCGGATCGGGCCGGAGGTAGCCGAGCGTGCGGGGGGCCTCGGTGGTGTCGAGGGCTTGCACGCGGTACATCCGCGGCAGGCGCTGTCCGTCATACACGGCACTGGGCAGCAGCCTTCCGATGGCGGTGAACCCGAGGTCCTGCTTGATGCGTGCGACCGCCTGTTCGGTCTGCATCGCCGCGTCGCTCGCGGCATTGGCGGCGGCCTGGTTCTCGCGGTAGACCCGCTGGATCCGCTGCCGGAGCCTGAGCACCGTCTGGCGGGATTCCATTGCGTCGATCAGGCCCATGTTGGCGGGCGTGCGGTCGGTTGCGGCGATCATCCGACCCACCTCGGCGAGAAGTTGATCAAACTCGGCCTCGGAGATCGGCTGCTCCTGCACCTCGGCAAACGCGGCCTCGAGGTCTTCGAGCGACTGGATCACGACGGGCGCCGGGGGCGGCGTCGTTTCCGCGTCGGGCTCCTCGCCGCCCGCGGCGGTGTCGCCCATCATGAGCGCCTCGTCCGCAGCCGTCATCGGCGGGGGCGCAGACGACCCTTCGACATCCAACGCCGGCATGCCATCCCGGTCCGTCCCATCGCCTGCCATGCCGTCTTCGGCTGGGTTGTCGCGAGCCGTGTCTTCCGCGACCGGCACCAAGCCGCCCGCAGGCTCGCTTGATGAGCGGTTGTCGTCCGTCATGGGCTCGGCGTCGACGATCGGATCGGAGTCCGACTCGGTCCCGTCGGCCGGCCGGTCCCCGGGGGCGTCGGCCTGACCGCCAGCGGCGGCGACGCCCGCCGCCTGATCGAGCTCGGCGCTGGTGGCTCGCCGCACGGCATCGGCGCGGATGAAGCCGCGGGCATCCGCGGGCGGCTCGACCTGATATCCAGCCAATTCGCCGGTGAGCTCGTTCACCGCTTCGCCGATGACCCGCAGCTCGGTGCCCGCGGGCAAGGGCTCGGCGAGGAGCTTGCTCCAGCTGCCGCGGGCGCCGTTCGACGCGTTGAAGGCGAGCAAGGCGTCATCGCGGTTGAGCCTGGCGGTCTGCGTGTCGGCCTGTACATCCACGTGGTCCGCACGCACAAGAGCCGCGGCCGACGACGGGTACCGCACGCGGAGCCAGCCGGCAGAAGTCTGACCATCGACATCGAGGATCGCGCCGGGCTTCAGCTCGCCCGACACCGGGTAGTAGGCCGCACCGGGACCGCACCTGACGATCGCTCGATCGCCCGCGACGACCGCCTTGTACGCCTCGAGCCTCTCGACGCTGGTCGAGAGCTGTGCCGAGGCGGCGATCGCTGGGGCGCCTGCGGCGGCGACGGCAAGAACGAAGCAAGCCCAGATCCTCTGGCTGGTCATCGCGGGTGACTCCCGTGCTGTGTCGGGCCGCCTCCGATGGGCGTTTCGCCGCGATGCTCCCACCGCGGACCGCCGGCGGCCGAAGGCATAGTCTACCGCATCCGGAATGGCGGCGAGACCGACGGCCGCCATTGTCGACGCGGGTGTCGACGCGGGAGCCCCGTTCTCCAAGCCACAGGACTCGATCCCGATGCACGGACCGCTCGATTGTCTTAGAGGCCGCTGGGCCGCACGCCGGATCGCAAGAACTCCTGCTGCTCACCCCGCCGCGGTGGTTACGGCTGCGGCGTTCGTGCTCGTTTCGGGCTGCGGCACGCCCTTCAGCGATCGCCAGCACGACGTCGCGGAGCGATCGGTGATCGACGCGGTTCGCCGCGAGATGAGGCTTGCGGAGCAGTCCCCGGATTACCGCTCGATCACGAGAGACTCGACGGTGCAGAGCCTCAACATCCCAGACCGCCGGCTGGACGAGCTCGACGAGCTGAGCGGGCCGGCGTCGTACGCCGGGGTCGGCGCGCCGGTATCGGAAGACCTGGTCGGCGCGGAGCAGGTCGCCGTGCGGGTGAGCTTGGAGCGGGCGATCCGTTCGGCCGCGGAGCGCAACCTGGCTCTGCAGTTTCAGCGGCTCGCACCGGCGATTTCCGAAGCCCAGCTCGTGCAGGCGCTGGCGAACTTCGACTGGACCTTCTTTGTGAACGGCCAGTACCAGTACCGCGATCAGCCGCGGACGAGCACGACGTTCTTCGGCGCGTCGTTCAACTCGTTCCAGCAGTCAGACATTTCGACCGGGCTGCGGAAGAACACCACGACCGGCGGCACGCTGCAGCTCGATACCACCTGGAGCTGGTCGCAGAACGAGAACCCGGGAATCGTCGTCGTGCCGGATCCGGCGAACACGGTCACCGTGGGCGCGACATTCACGCAGCCGCTGCTCCGCGGGGCAGGGTCCGACGTCGCCCGGGCGACGATCCGGGTGGCCGCGAACGCCGAGCGGGCGAGCGTCCAGCAGCTCAAGACGTCGCTCATCGGGACCGTGCTGCAGACCGAAGAGGCCTACTGGAACCTGCAGCTCGCGCTCGAGTCTCTCCGGGTGCAGCAGCGGCTGCTCAACCGGGGCGAACGCGTGCGGGACATCATCGTCAACCGCGAGCAGCTCGACGCGACGCAGGCCGAAATCGCTGATGCTCGGGCCGAGGTCGAGAGCCGACGCGCCGCCGTGATCCGGGCCGAGCGCACGCTCCGGCAGGCGAGCGACCAGCTCAAGGTGCTGATCAACGACCCGGATCTGACGATCGGGTCCGAGCTGCTCGTGCTGCCCGCGGACGGTGCCGTCGACGAGCCGATCCGCTACAGCCTGGCCGACGCGCTCACCACGGCCTTCGCCGAGAGGCCCGAGGTCGCGCAGGCGATCATCTCGCTCGAAAATACGGGCATCCGCCGGCAGGTCGCCCGCAACGGCATCCTGCCTCGCCTCGATCTGAACTTTGAAACCCGCTACTCGGCGCTCGGCGCTCGGCCCAACGACGCGTACGACGACGTCTTCGACGGGAGCTTTATCGACTATGTCGTCGGGCTCGCCTTCGAGCAGCCGCTCGGCAACCGGTTCGCGAACGCGACACTCCGCGAGGCCCAGCTCGAACAGATGCAGGCGATCACGAGCTATCAGAACACGATCCAGCAGGTGACGCTCGAGGTCAAGAACGCGCTGCGCGATGTCGTGACCGGGTACCAGCTGATCGAGCAGACCCGCACGGCGCGCGTGGCCGCCGCCGAGAACCTGCGGGCGCTCACCGTGCAGATCGAGACCACCGGCGGGTACACGGCCTTCAACCTCGACCAGTGGCTCAACCGGCAGCTGCAGCTCGCCGGGGCCGAGCTCGAAGAGGCCGAGTCGCTCATCAGCTACAACATCGCGGTCGCCAGGCTGCACAGCGTGCTCGGCACGACGCTGACGCACAACGCGATCGAATTCGACGTCGAGACCCGCGGCGATTGACACGGGCACCGAACGCCGCTGAGATCGACCGGGCCGCAGAAGCGCTCAGCCGAGGCGAGCTCGTGGCATTCCCGACTGAGACGGTCTACGGCCTCGGGGCAGACGCCACAGACCGCGACGCGATCACCCGAGTCTTCGCTGCCAAAGGCAGGCCCAGCAACAACCCGCTGATCGTGCACGTGTCGGGCATCGAAGAGGCACGGACCCTGGTCACCGAGTGGCCGCGGGCGGCCGACGATCTCGCCGCCGCGTTCTGGCCGGGCCCGCTGACGCTCGTGCTTCCCAAGAATTCCGTGATCCCCGGCATCGCTACCGCCGGCGGCCCGACCATCGCGCTGCGGTGCCCCGACCATCCCGTCGCGCTCTCGCTGATTCGATCCTTCGGCGGGCCCATTGTCGGCCCGAGCGCCAACCGATCGGGCCGCATCAGCCCAACGACCGCCGACCACGTGCGCGACTCGCTCGGCGGCGGCGTGCACGTGCTCGATGGCGGCCCCTGCACTCGCGGTATCGAATCGACTGTCGTCGGCATCGAAGGCGCGACAGCTCGCATGCTGCGGCTCGGATCGCTCTCCGCCGCGGAGATCGCAGCCCACACCGATCTACAGATCGCAGGGCCGACCGAACCGGCCTCGGCCGGTGATTCGCACGCAACGGAGGCCCCGCTACGCTCCCCCGGGCTGCTCCAAAGGCACTACGCGCCGATGACGCCGACACGGCTCTTCGATGCATGGGGCCGCGACGCGGTCGTCGACCGGCTCGCCGCGGGCGAGCGGCTAGTGGTGATCAGCCATGCGATCGACCGTGACCATCCGGCGGTCATCCGATTGCCCTCGGATGCAGAGGGATATGCTCGCGGGCTCTACGCGGCGCTCCATCTCGCCGACCGGGCCGATGCCGATGCCATCCTGATCGAATCGCCCGCGGGCGACGACCCGATCTGGTCGGCGATCCGCGACCGGCTCCGCCGGGCCTCGGCGGCAGAACCCGACACCGACCCAGAGGGCTGATTTCCGCCCCGGTCACGCGGTAAGCGATCGAGCCGACGGCACCCGACTGCTATATTGCCGGGGCCCGTCCTGCACGGCGCCGACGACCGCACGCTTGCAGCCGGAGGGGACACCGTGGCCGACGTTTCGAACAAGATCCGCATCGCACTCGCGCCGGGTGACGGCATCGGCCCCGAGATTATGCGGGCCTGCCTCGACGTGTTCGAGGCCGCGGGTGTGATGGACCATGTCGAGTTCACGCCCGTCGAGATGGGCAAAAGCGTGTTCTCGAAAGGCGACAGCCGGGGCATCACCGACGAGGCGGTCGAGACCCTGGAAGCGTGCGGGCTCATCTACAAGGGCCCGATGGAGACCCCCACCGGCGGCGGCGGCAAGTCGATCAACGTGACGCTCCGCAAGACGTTCGGCGCCTTTGCGAACCTCAGGCACTTCCAGAGCCTGCCGGGCGTCGAGACCGTCTACAGCCGCGCGGGCGTGCCCGTCGATTTCTACGTGGTCCGCGAGAACATCGAGGACACTTACGGCGGCATCGAGCACCGGCTCACGGCCGACGTCGTCGAGTGCAAGCGGCTCATCTCCGCGCCCGGATGCGATCAGGTGCACCAGTTCGCCTTCCGCACCGCCAAGAGCTTCGGCATCGAGACCGTGCATTGCGGCCACAAGGCCAACATCATGAAGATGACCGACGGCCTCTTCCTCGACCGCTTCTACCACACGGGCCGCGACTACCCGGGCATCGAGACCAAGGACGTCATCATCGATGCGCTGTGCATGAACCTTGTGCTTCGGCCCAACGAGTACCGCATGGTCGTGCTGCCCAACCTGCAGGGCGACATCGTGAGCGACCTCGCCGCGGGCCTCGTCGGCGGGCTCGGCTTCGCCCCGAGCGCCAACATCGGCGAAAAGGTCAGCATCTTCGAAGCCGTCCACGGCACCGCGCCGGATATCGCAGGCCAGAACAAGGCCAACCCGACCAGCCTGCTGCTCTCGGGCCTGATCATGCTCCGGCACATCGGGCTGAAGCGAGCGGCTGCGCTTATCGAAAACTCGCTGCTATACACGCTCGAATCGGGCGTCCATACGGGCGACGTCCGCGGCGAGAAGGACCCGGTCGGCACACGCGAATTCGCCGAGGCGATCGGCGGCAACCTCGGCAAAACGCCGAGCGGACGCGAGGCCCGCCACGTGCCGGATGCCGATGAGCCGAGCTTCGTCGCGCCCGCCCCGCCCCGCGAGCACCGCCTCATGCGGACGTTCGAGACGTCGACCAACACCGTTGCTGGCTGCGACATCTACATCGAGACCCTGCTCTCGCCCGCCGCCCTCGCCGACAAGCTCAGCGCGATCTGCGAGGGCACGCCCTTCCACCTGACCATGATGTCGAACCGCGGCACCCAGGTCTGGCCCACGGGCTCGATCTACACCGAGTGCGTCGATTACTTCCGGGTCCGCTTCGAGCTGCGCGACCCCGGCGCCCGGGGCGACATTGGCCAGCTGCCGACCGTCTGGCTGCTCGAACGCGTCGCCGAGAAGTTCGTCATCACCGACTTCCAGCCGCTGAAGTGGTACGACGGCAAGCCGGGCTACTCGCTCGCGCAGGGACAGTAACGAGCCGCGCGCGGTGCTCAGTCCGAGCGGGTCAGCTTCTCGATCTTGCCCCCGCGATCGACGAGCAGCTCGTCGGCCTCGCCCAAAAACAGCCCGTGATCGACCACGCCCGGGATGTCGTTCAGGTGCGCGGCCAGTTCTTCGAGGCTGTGGTCGGGCGTCAGCGGCACGTCGAGGATCAGGTTGCCGTTGTCGGTGACGAACAGGTCGCCGTCCATCGACCGCCGGCACACGCCGTTGAGCCCCGCGGCGCGCAGCGACGCCCGCGTGCTCGCGAGACCAAAGGCCATGACAGCGACCGAGAGCGTCGCGTTCGTCCCGAGGTTCTCGACGACCTTGTGCCCATCGACCATGTACACGCGGCGCTTGGCGGCCCACGCGATGATCCGCTCACGCGTCATCGCACCGCCCGAGCCCTTGAGCATGCGGAGCTGCGCGTCAACCTCGTCGCAGCCGTCGAACAGATAGTCCACCTCTTCGACGAGCGCGAAATCAACGACATGCAGCTCGAGCTCGCGGGCGAGCTGCTCGGTCGATTCGCTGGTCGCGATGCAGTCGATCTTCAGGCCCTCGGCGCGGATCCGCTCGGCGAGGGCCTTCACGCCTCGGCGAGCCGTCCGGCCCGTGCCCAGGCCGACGAGCATGCCCGGCTGGATTTCGCGCACCGCCGCCTCGGCCAACACATCCGCGGTCTGCTGCTCACTCAAAGCGGATCCCCTGTGCCAATCGCAACTCGCTGCCAAAGTTGATCGTGCAGGTCTGGCGGCGCATGTAGGCCTTCCAGCTGTCGCTGCCGGCCTCCCGCCCGCCGCCCGTGTCCTTCTCGCCGCCGAACGCCCCGCCGATCTCCGCGCCGCTGGTCCCGAGGTTGACGTACGCCAGCCCGCAGTCGCTGCCCGAGCCGTCGACGTTCAGGAACCGCTCCGTCGTCCGCACGCGGCCTGCGAAGATAGCGCTCGAGAGCCCCTGGTCCACCGAGATCTGCATCGCGATCGCCTCGTCGAGATCGCGATAGGTAAACACGTAGCAGATCGGCGCGAACGTCTCGTCCATCGCGATCGGCAGCTCGTTGCTGGCCGGCGCCCGCACGATCGCCGGC
>JBCBNT010000056.1:0-21699 GCA_039821685.1 Planctomycetota bacterium
AGGGCCCGGCGATCCCCGAGGGCATCGGCGACGAGGTCGACGACGACGCGATGAACGAGGACAGCCTCGAGAAGCTGTCGGCCCGCAGCGCGTCGTTCCCCGATGACGAGCGGTGCATGACGCTGGCGTCGACGTACCTCGACTGGGGTCACGGCCTGCACGCGCGGGCGATGAACAGCCAGGTCTACCGGTACGAGGTGCCGTGCCCGCACTGCGGCACGTATCAGGAGCTGCACTTCCGAGGGCCCAACGGCTCGGGCGTGGTCTGGGACAAGCCGGAGACCGGCGACCGGTGGCGGTCGGCCCGGGCGGTGGAGCTCGCCGAGCGGACCGCCTTCTACCGGTGCTGCAACCACGCGTGCGTGCAGGGGCCGGCCGGGGGACGGATCCTCGGCGTGCACAAGCCCTGGATGCTGGCGATGGGCGTGTGGGTCGCCCGGGATCCGTACAACACGGATGGGGACGTCGAGCACGTGGAGGTCGATGATCCCGGCCGTGTGCTCGCGACCCGGTCGCTCTCGTCGGCGGAGCTCGGCCGACGCATGCTCGCGAGGCGGACGTACGACCAGATGCGCGACGCGTCGCTGGCCGATGAGCAGTTCGGCGTGAGCGTGGTCGGCGGGCAGGGGCTGCCGCCGCGTGTCGCGTTTGAGATGGGCAGCGTGTACTCGCCGTTCAACGGCTTCGGCCGGCTGGCGGGGCTCTGGGTCGGACGCGGCGGGCGGACCGATCGGACGTTCTCGGGGCACTACCTCGGCACGCCGCACCGCGAGCCGGGCGATCGGCTTGAGCCCTCGATGGTCGCGAAGCTGTGCACGCCGATCGAGGAGGGCGGGTACCCGATCGGGTACGCGCCGCCGTGGGCCCTGTTCCTGGCCATGCAGGCCGACCTGCAGCGCGACCGTGCGGTGATCACGCTGCGGGCGTACGGCGCCCGCGGCGAGCGCAGCGGGCTGGTGTGGGTCGGCGAGGTGCCGTGTGCGCTCGGCGCGGATCTTGTCGAGATCGACCCCCTGCGGACGCTGTCGGTGCCCATCTGGCAGCGGACGGGCGAGCCGCCGCTGCCGATCGGGTGCGTGACGGTCGATTCGGGCGACGGCCAGCGGGCGCCCGAGGTGTGGGTCTGGGCGAAACGTTGGAACGCGGCGCGGGACGTGACCGGGCTCGGCCCGAACGCGAGGCCGTGCAAGGGCATGAGCGGCAAGAGCGAGAAGCCGCACGATCGGTCGTGGGTCGATCCGCGGGCGATGAACCCTCGGCAGATGAAGCACGCGGGGCTGCTGGCCAAGCTCGGCCGGTTCCAGGTGCTCAGGGTCAACCGTGATCACTACACCGCCGAGGTCTACCGGCGCGTGCGCGGCGCGCTCGCGGCCGGCCAGGACGACGGCACGCTCGCCGCCGGCGGGCCGGCCGGGCTGTCGGCGGCCGATGCGTGGGTCTACCCCGCCGATTGGGGCGAGGGCGAGGCGTGCTCGGTGACCGCCGCGTGCTCGGCCGCTCAGACCATGGGCGCGGGGCGGCACTTCAGGGAGCTGACGGCGGTCGAGGGCCGGACCGTGCGGCACAAGCAGACCCAGCGGGAGCGGTTCGAATGGGTCGTCATCGCCGGGCGCGACGATCACTCCCTCGACGCCGAGCGGTACGGGCTTGCCGATGTCGAGCGGCGGGGCATCGCGCAGATGGAGGCCCGGCCCGATCTGCAGGCCGCCGGCCAACGCCCACGCGGATCGTCTGCCGAGCCCTCGCGTGCGGCTCGCACCGGCGGCACGGCCCCTTCGGAACGGCCTTACGACGCCTGAGCGGCCTCCGGTCACTCCACTTCCGGGGTGTGCCCATTGGTAGAGGGGTGCACATATGAGCAAGCAGAGCGGGACAGCAACACCAAAGCCACGGGGCGGACAAAAGGGGGCTCGGCCGCCTGCTGATCTGTCTTCTGGTCGGCCTTCTGATTCACTGGTCGATCCGGGATCTGATTTCCCGCCGGACACGATCGGGTCGGTCGCGGGCGAGGTCCGTGACCTCACCAATCGCCTGGCTGGCCGGCTGGACGCCTTGCTTCGATTAAGTGTCGAACGCGGCCAGGACGCCGCGAGGATGCTGTCGCAGGCGACAGAGCTGACCGTGAGCGCGAGCGGATCGGCGCACGCGAATCAGCAGCACGAAGCGGATGCGCTGGATACGGGGGGCACGCCGGACACACTGGACGACCCAAGGGATACGGGCGAGCCTGCTCGGTCCTTGGCGCCCGGTGTCGAGAGCGTTCGCGGCGTGGTCATTGATCTCCGTCAGCAGGCGGTGGCGGTCGAGGCGGAGATCCGCGGCGGGCTGACTGCGGCCGAGAGCGCCGGCCGGCTCGTGGCCGTCGCGTCCAACGCGGCCGCCCGGGCGGTGCGGAACGAGCGGGTCGATGCCGCGAAAGCCGCGGACCGGATCTCGGGATGTGTCGTCGAGCTCGAGAGCGTGATTGATCGGTTGCAACAGGATGTTTTGAGCGGTTCGGCGGAGGGCTTGTCGCATGCGTTGCCAGAGACACCGTCCGCGGGCGGAGACGATGACGAGTCGCTGCTGTAGCTGATCGATGGCGTGGAGCTATTCCAATTGGCGGCAGCAGCCGGGCGATGCGGCTCGGCTGGAGAGGCTTCGTCTGCACATGCAGGAGGTCGCCGACAAGATCACGGTCGACGTCGAGGGCGATGGGTTCAAGAAGCTGTCGAGCCCCGTTCGGCTGTACTACGAGAGCCTGCAGAAGCAGCATGACGAGCTTGAGAAGCGGACCCGAGGCAGGCTGCGGGTGATCCCTGTGAGCTTCAACGGATGAGCGGCGGCATGTACGGCGGCAGCCCGGTGCTCGACCAGCATCGGCGGCTGTCGCGGTTCCGTCAGACGCCGTCGTCCCGCGAGTCGCTGCAGCGGATGATCGATCGGATCGCCCGAGAGGACCTGCAGGGCGCCGCGACCTACGCGATGCAGAACGACGCGGAGGCGCGGGCCCACGTCGGCCGGCTCGAGGATCTGGTCGTCGGGGATGAGGGGCCGCAGCTCGAGTCGGCGACCGGCGACGGGTACTACGACGATCTGATCAACAGCGAGTGGCCGCGGTACTTCGGCGACGTCGGACCGGGCACGATGGACTGCCGCGGGATGGTGCCCGGGACGCACCTCTTGCGGAGCCAGGTCAACGCGTCGTGCGTGTCGGGCCGGAACGGCTGGGCGGGCGTGGGCACGGATGCCGAGGCGGACGACAGCGTCAGGAGAGAGAACGACCCGGCGGGGTCGGTGCAGCTCTTTGACGGCGTGCGGATCATGAATCCGTCGGGTGGGCTGGACACCGACTCGCGGATCGCGGGCGTTGAGCTCGGAGCGTACGGCCAGTTCCTCGGCCTGCACGTAGCCGGCTGGTCGCACGGCGGCATGTACCTGGGTCTTGAGACTCGGTTCATCGACGCGTCGGCCGGGCCGGTGGGCTACGTGCCGAACCCGATGGCGACCGAGCTCGACCTGATCGCGCCGCCGCCGGCGCTCGCGGCGGCGCTCCTGCCCATGGCGCAGCTCTCGGCGGTCATCAACACGGTCGTGGACGCGGCGATCCGCGAGGCGAACCTCAAAGACTACCTCAAGCCCGGCTCGCCGACGGATGAGATGCTGGACAGCATCGGCAGCGGCAACCCGCTCGCCGAGGGGTTCCGTATCAACGGCCGGGGTGAGCTTGAGATCGGCATGGTCAACACGGGCCTGATGGTCGTCCGCGAGGGCGACGAGATCGTGAGCGGGACGAGCCAGTATCCGCAGCAGGCGATCGAGCCGTGGATCCGGTCGCAGCTGCAGCGGGTGTCGTCGTCGCTCGGCATGACGTACGAGATCGCGTCGGGCGATTACCGCGGGATGACCTTCAACGGCGCACGGCTGGCGATGCAGCTGACCGGGCGGCGGATCGCCGTGGTGCAGTCGGCGCTTGAGCGGATGTTCTTGCGTCCTGTGTTTACGCGTGTGTTCGTGCCGTGGTTGATCGCCCGTGGCGATCTGAAGGCCAGCCGGCTGCCGATCGGATGGGACCGGCCGACGGTGACGCACCCGGAGATGCCGGACCCGGACCCGCAGAAGACGCAGGTGCGGATCCTGACGCAGACGAAAACAGGCGTGACGCTTGACCGCGACATCGCCGCGATGCGGGGCGAGTCGCTGGACGAGTACCGCGGGCATGTGCTCGAGCAGGCGGCGTTCTATGAGAGTGCCGGCGTGGCGAACCCGATGGGGGCGGCGGTGATGGTCGTGCCCGAGTCGGGCCAAGATCAGCCGCAGCCGCTGCCGGGCGAGCGAGCGGGCGGCGATGAGGCTGGCGGCGGGGCGCCGCTCGATGGCGCGAGCGACCCGGACAATCTGAACGATGTGAACAGGTCCGGAGGGCAGCCATGATCAGCATGCAGGACTCGTCGAAAGGGCTGATTGTCCGGGCGAGGGTTCGCGGCGAGATCGTAACCGAGCCCGGTCGCGATCTGATTGAATCGTGGCGATCCTACTGCGGCATCGACGACCTGGCCGGCTTCGCGAAAGCGATGCGGTCGGACGACGACGTAGCGGGTGTGATCTTCGAGATCGACTCCGATGGCGGCGATGTGTTCCGGCTGCGGCACGCGGTCGATGCCGTGGCGTCTTTGAGCCGCGTGAAGCCGACGCTGGCGTATATCGACGAGCGGGCGCTGAGCGCGGCGTACTGGATCGCATCGCAGTGCGGGCAGATCTGGGCGGCGACCGCGTACGCGAATGTCGGATCGATCGGCGTGCGGTACGAACTGTACGACGAGAGCGAGCGGCGGGCGAAGCAGGGCGTGGCCCGCGAGGTCATCGCCGAGGGCGACGGCAAGGCGCTGGCAACCGGCGCGGGGCCGATCACCGACGCCGACCGCGAGGCGGTGCGGCGGCGGCTCCGGCCGATGCGGGCCGCGTTTGTCCGGGATGTGGCGGCGGGTCGAGGGATGGCCGAGTCGGACGTGCTTGCGATCGGCGCGCACGTGCTGCCGGCGGGCGAGGCGCTCGACGCCGGGCTGATCGATGACATTGTGCCCGCCGATGGGCTGGATGTGACCTTTGCCGAGCGGGCGCTCGGCTTGCAAACCGAAAGGGTGGCGTGATGCCAAACAAAGAACAGCGCCGTAGCGGGCTTCTTGACAGCTGGTTCGGGAGCGGACCGGGGGCCAAGGCCGGCGGCGGCACGCCGCGGGCGAGCGGCGGGGGCGACAGCGAGCCGGGCGCCGAGGGCGGCGAGGACTACGTGAGCCAGGAGCAGCTCGACAACGCGATCGCAGGCGTGACCGACTCGATGAAGGCGGGGTTTGACGAGATCAAGTCCATGCTGACCGATGACGACGACCCGTCGGCCGAAGGCGGCAAGGGCGGCAAGGACGTCGAGGATCCCGCGGCCATGGGCGGCGACGATGACGACGACCCGGTCGCGGCGACCGAAGACACCATTAAAGCCAGGATCCCGACGGCACCGGTGGCGTTTGTTGAGAGCTGCGTCGCGGCGGGCATGACGATCGACCAGGTGGTCAAGCAGTACGACGTCGCCTCGCAGCACGAGTCGGTGACGGCGATGGGATCGCACCGGCCGCGTTCGGCCGGTCGTGGGGCGGGCCGAGGTGCCGGCGGCGGCGGGGCCCTCAAGGGCACGGCCGATGGGTTCCGCGCGATGGTGCGGCGGCGCACAACCGAGATCCTGGCCAAGGGCGGCGTCGATGAAATCACCGCCGAGGGCCAGGCGATCAACGCGCTGGCGCCGACCGATGCGGACGGCTACGCGGCGTACCAGGCGGACGAGACGCAGCGGCACTGGAAAGCGCAGCATGGCTTGGCGAGCTGAGCGGCTGGGCAGACACACATGCGAACGGCACGGGCCGACATGCTGAGAGCATGACCAAAGCCCATGACCTGAGCTAAGGAAAGGACAGACACGATGAGCGTTGATTCCATCGGCCCGTGCGAGCACGAGGCCCGGTCGCAGCTGCTGCTCGGCGAGAGCGTCGAGCCCGGCATCCTGATCGCCGATCCCAACAACGACGGCACGTACACGATCGCGACGGCGGCGGTCGACGCCGCAGCGATTACCATGAACCGCTACGACGCGAACGACACGTCGCTGCCCGACGGCTTCACGCCGGTCAAGCTGATCGCGGGCGAGGGCGAGCTGATCCTGACCACCGACGAGGCGACGGTCGGCATCGGTGAGCTGTTCTGGCAGGCCGCGGACGGCAAGGTGTCGAAGACGCCCTCGCCCGGCCTGCTGTTCGAAGCGGTGCAGGCCGTCGCGGAGTCGGGCACGAAGCGCTTCCGGGCGCGGCTGCGGCATGACCGCAGCAAGCCGGTCGTGCACGTGGTCACGGCGGCCGAGGCGTCGGCCAACGCGGTGAGCGGTATTTCGACCGGGTTCGGCTCCGAGGTCCGTGTGCTCGGCGTGCCCCTGGTCAACAACGCGATCGAAACGGGCTGGGCGATCGCGCCGCAGTCCGACGGCACCGTCAACTTCAGCGCGACGAGTTTGAGCGATAACGACGTTGTGTCGTTCGTCGTGTCGCCTTCGGCGGCCTGATCGGATCGCTGGCCGGCTGGGCAGCCTTTGAAACTCACTCTTCGGGACATCAGCCCGGACGCTTGACGGCGGCCGGGCTTGTTTGTGTGGCGATCGACGGAGCCGGGGGCCAGAGCCCGACCGGCGGAAAGTGAAAGGGCAGACCCATGACCACGTTTAGCACGGCGCGGCCTCGCGCAGACCTCGATGTTCTGAGCGAGTCGTTCTCGTTCAAAGACCAGCAGTTTGTCGCTGATCATCTGTTTCCGGCGTACGAGACCGACGAGCGTTCGGCAGAGTTTGACAAGCTGATTATCGGGACGAACGAGGAGCTCGTCGCAGCTGCCGATCAGCGCCGTGCTGCGGGATCGGCGTTTCGAGAGTCGAACCACGAGACGCGCAGCGATCAGTACGCGACCCGTGAGTACGGCGAGCAGCATGCGGTTGATCTCCGCCAGGGTGCGCGGAACTCGCGGATGATCCGCAAAAAGGAAGAGACCGGGTCGAGAATGATTTACCGGCGTGTGCTGCGAGGCCGCGAGCAGGAGGTCATCGATGCGACGGTGAGCAACACCACCGATTTCACGGCGGCCAAAAAGAATGCGCTGACGGTCAGCCAGACCTTTGCCGCGGACTCGGACATTCTGGGTGAGATTGAGCGGGCGAAGGACCAGTTTCAAGAGAACTGCGGCCTGCTGCCCAACGTGATCACCATTCCGCGCGAGCAGCGTCGGGTCATCAGCGCAAACACGACGTTTGGTAACCAGTATGGTGATGACCGCACGCGTCCAGGCAACCTGACCGCCGAGATGATCGCCGAGATCATCGACATCCCCGGCGTGTACTTCCCGTTTGTCAGCTACAACGGCAAGCCGCAGGGCCAGGCCGCGCTCATGCGGAACCTGTGGCCAGCAAACAAGATCTTCATGGCGTACGTCGATCCGGCGGCGAGCATCGAAGAGGTGCAGCTCGGCAGGACCATCTTTAACATCGATGGCGAGTCGTGCGGCTCCGGCCGATTCGGATCGTTCATGTCTGACAACCGGCACTCGATGGTGATCTGGTACGGACAGGACCGAAAGACCAAGCTGCTGAACGAGAACTGCGGCCTGGTGCTGACGACGACCGCGGCCTGACGCGGGATCGGAGCCGGCGGCTGAGACGGAAGCGGAGCGTGACCCCTCACGACTCGGCGGGGCGGCCCGGGCTTCGGCCCGTGGCGCCCGCCGGGGGGCGTGATTGACCGTGCAGAGATGCGGCGCGACGGCGCGGCGCGTGGAGAGACAACCGATGAAGCGGAACGTGATTCTCTTGGCCGCCCTCTCGGCGGCCGCTCTTGTGCTGGCCTACGGCTGCGCGTCGTACGACTCGCTGCTCGGCGGCGCCGACGCCGGACGGCAGGCCGCAGCCGATGCCTCGGCCGCGGCCACGCAGGCCAGGGCCGATCTCGAGGCCCTGCTCGCCGACCCCACGATCACCGACGAGCAGCGTGAGGCCGGCGCACAAGCACTGGCCGCGGTCTCGAAGACCGAGAGCGTGCTGTCGGGCGTGACCGCGACCATCGAGGCCGCGTCCGGAGTCATCGATGAGCAGGGCAACGTGAACCAGGACGCGATCAACGCGATCGGGCAGAGCGTCGCGCAGGTCGCGCCCGCGGCCGTTGCTCCGTGGATCCCGATCGCCACGCTGATCGGCGGGCCCCTTGTCGGCTTTGTCGCCAACGAGATCCGGCGACGGCGGGACGTGGCCGCCAAGGACGCGGTCATCGATGAGCAGGTCGCGATCGCGATCGAGGCCGAGCGGGACATGGTCAGCCTCGTGCGGGCGATCGAAAAATCCAAGCGTCGGAACCCAGAGACCGCCAAGCCGTTCTTTGAAGCGGCGGGCTCGACGATCGAGGCGAACCTGAGCGACTCCGCTAAGCGTCGGGTCGATCAGGTCCGCACGCTTGAGAAGGTTGGAACGGCTTCCTGATGGCCCTCACAAACCTCACCGCCACCCCCGGCCTCACGCTCGGATCGCCCGTGCGTACCGGCGACCTCGCATACGACGCCGACGGTGGTGCGGGCGTCTTTGAGATACGGGACGCCCCGATCACCGATTGGACCGGCAATTGGGCCGTTGTCTTGTGTGGCTCGGCGTCCGGATCCGGCCTGCAACGCATGTTCGCGTTTCGTGGCAACAACGGAACGACCGAAGAAAACAAGCTGGACTGCTGGGTGCGATCAAGCACCGCCAATAGGCTGCAAGTCGAGACGAGATTCAGCGACAACGACACCATTGTGTCAATCCCGGCCACCGAGTTCAACGCTCTGGCCAACGGCAGGCACCGAGTCCTGATCTACACCGACGGCGCAGCAAGCGTCGGCACGATGCATCTCGAATACCTCAAAGCCGACGGCACGCTCTACAAGACATCTGCCAGCCTGCCCTCCGGCACGCAGAACTCGCTCGCGTCCATCCGAAGCGCGACCAACGGCCGCTTCTACGTCGGCGGCTCAAATATCACGACCGGCGGCAACTGCCAGGTCCATACATGCCTCGCCGCCTACACGAACGCGAACAGCCTGTCGGCATTGACCGACGATGAGAAGATCGCGATCCTGCGTGACCCGACGATGATCGGCCTGCATAGCGAAGTTGAAGAGCTGTACGACATCGCCGGTGACCTCGTTGACGCGACGACCGAAGAGCGCATCCTCAATCGTGAGCGGATCGAGATATCCGCCAGCAACGCCAGCGACTATCGGGTCAAGTGCCCGCACACCGGGCACGTCTCTGAGCCGTTCACACACCTGAGCGGAACGCCCGTGTTCAGGCCGATGTACGACGTGGCGACCAAAGGGCAGACTACGACGGGGCAGAACCTTCGTAGCAGGCTCAACAAATCGACAGCCAATCCCAGCGTCTTTCACGAAGGTATCTGCGCCGAAGACCCCAGCAACGACCTGCACTACTACCGATCGCTTGTCGACGCCGACACGCTGCTTAGGCTGAAGGAGCCCGTGCCGTTCGATCCGGTTCGCTACAACGGCACGACAGAGCTGCTCGGCTACCTCAACGGCCCACGGGACACGCACAACGCTCTCATTCTGTGGGAAGTCGGCGGCAAGCTCGTCGGCTACCCCAGCGGGCACGACGCAGACGACGGCACGTACTTCGACGTCGTGCAGTTCGTCATCGAGCAGGACGGCGATGGGATGCAGTCGCACGTCCGCCCATCAATCGGCGGAGCGGCCCTCGCAGACCTGGGCACGTCCTACGTGCAGGGTCTCGTGACGGCCGACGGCAAGCTGCTGCTTGATACCAGGGAGTCATTGGGTGGATCGAGACGGCATCTCGTTCTGCTCTTTGACCCGTCGGACAACAGCACCGGGTACCAGTTCGTCACGACCACGCCGAACGCGTCGTCCGACGGCAACAAGGTCGGCCTGCCTTGCGGCATCTTCCCGCTTCCAGGGACGGAAGTCCTGCTCACGCAGTTCATGCTAAGCGAAGAAGACCGAGAAGCCAGCCTTGGCGGCATCATCGTCGACACAGCCAACTTCACAAGCAAGTCCGGCTGGCGGATGGCAGGTTCCGGCGAGGCCTGCGATGGTCTGAGCGGCCGGCCCGACCTGGGATCGATTGACCCCGGCGACGAGGGCTTCCTGATCGACCGAGACAACGCCGGCGTCGCTGACGCATCAAAGGACGCCGTCGTCATCTCGTCGCCGATGTACAAGTCCAACACACTCATTACGCTCCGTGGCATTGATTCGGGTGCGTTCGAATCGCCGACGCGAGACGTGACCGAGTGGAGACTCACGACCTACACGTACGCCGGTGGTCGATTCACCGAAGACAACGACCAGGACGTAACCAGCGTCGTCGTTGGTGCCGGCGCGAACCAGATCGCAGAGAACGAACTCGACGACAAGCAGCTGCACCACATCAGCGGCGTGTACGACGCGCCCGGCAAGGCCGGCGTGTACATCCCAATCATCGAGCAGGACGGCGTACCGCTCAATACGTCGACGAACGCTTACGCCAACACCCAGATATGGGGCGGTCGGATGCGGTTCCTTGTGGTGCCGTCGCTGACCGACCTGTCACAAGCGTACATGTCGGACGAGTCAATCGACCTGACAAACCTTGGCGCGCTGTCGGCACGCATGGGGTCGATCACGGGAGCCGTCGCATCGAACGGCCTGATTCCCGTCGAGAAGCTGATCTACAAGCCGGACACGGGCGCGAACGCCGGTCACGCCTACCTCGAGCCCGTCGACGTGTCGGCGGTCATCGACGAGCTGCCGGCCGCGGGCGGCGGGTCGTCGGTCCGCGGGCTGCGGGGGACACGGGGCGAGACGGTCGGCGGCGTGCGGGGCGCGAGGGCGGCGTGATGGACTGGAACAGACAGACAGGAGCCGACGCATGAGCAGGCTGATCGAACACGGCGGGCTGCGGGCGATGGCGGTCACCAATACCGCGCTCGTCGCCGATCGCGACAGCGAGCCGCGCAGCAATGCCGGCAATCTGTTCGGCGGGCGGCCGCGGATCTCGCTCGGCGAGCCGAACCCGGCGAGCGGGATGGCCCTCTCGATCGGCGGCGTAGCCGAGGCGGTGGGCGACGCCTTCGCGTTTGCCGACAACGACGCGGTCGAGGTGGTTCTGTACGTCGATCAGCCCGTGGCAGGCGAGGGCTCGGGCGACCCGCACCGGCGGGTCCGCGAGCTGGCGACGCTGACGGTGACGATGGGCACTTTGACCGAGACCGTGCGCGTGGACGGGCAGGACCGGACCGTCCGCTGGGCGGACACCATCGCGGTGGCGATGGGCAGCTACGGGACGTACTTGTTCGCTCGGTACGGGCTGAGCGACCTAGCCGCGTTTGATGATGGCGCCAACGGCATCGCGGAGCTGTTGATCGCGCAGCTGCCGCACGTGTCGGCGGTGGTGGTTGACGGCACGATCGCGAGCGGGAGGAAGATGCTCGTTCTGGATGTGCGGAGGGCGAGTTGAATGTCGCTGATCGATCAGATCCGGGGGCTGCCGGGTCTGGTTGCGTCGCAGATGGGCACGCGGATCCGGGTGTCGCGGTTTGCCTACGTCGGCGAGAACGGCCTGCCGCAGGAGGCGTACAACGCGGCGACGGGCGTGTCGCAGCGCGAGCCGGACGGGCTGTACGAAACGAGGGCGATGGCGCCTGCGCCGGACGTCGAGCCGGCGATGGGCGATCTGCGGCTGGTCGAGGGCACGCTGACGATCCCCGTGGACCAGGCCGATTCGGGCGCGTACTTCGACGCCAAGCGGAACGACATCATCGAGTTCCTGGATGGGCCGCTGGCCGGGACGATCGTGCTGGTCGACTACGCGGACTTTGTGACCCTCGGCGGCGGGAGGCGGGTGATGTACCGGGGCGGTTCGGGGGCGCAGGGCTCGATCGGGGCGGGGACGGAGACGGACTGATGAACGGCCGATCGGTGAGCGACGCGGTGAGCTCGGAGATCGCATGGCTGTGACGATCTCTCGCAACCGGTTGCTGACCGTCATCGACGATCAGATCGTGCACCGACTGCTGGCGGAGATCGCCAAGACGGTGACCGGTGTGCCGCTCTACTTGCCGACGCAGCGTGTCGTCGACGAGCAGCAGCCGTACGGGCGGGTGCGGGCGATGGAGCTTCTGACCGGCCGGCACGAGCGGCTGCAGACCGGCGAGGACCGGATGCCGGTTCGGATCGTCGTGCACGTGCAGCACACGCAGGTCGGGGGCGACGGCGCCGACCGCGGCGCGGCGCGGCTGCACCACGCGGCGGCCGTCGTGCGGCGGCAGCTGACCGGGGTGATCGCGGTCGACACGCGGACGATCGCGGCCGAGAGCAGCTCCACGGGCGAGGCGTACGAGAGCACGCACGAGTTGGAGCTGCACCGCGCGGTCGCGCGGGACCTGCTCAATGAGCGATTCGAGCCGCAGGGCGTGGTGCAGCTCGAGGTGCACGGGATGGCCAAGCGGCTGCGGGGCCGGGACACGATCGCGGCGGGCGGCGAGTGAGCCCGGCTTCGAACATCGGGCACAACGAAAGGATGACGAGCGATGGCTGATATCAACGACGGGCAGCAGCGGCGGTTTGCGAACGGCGGCACGCTGCAGATCGGGGCCGATACCGTGATCCAGATCGGCGGGGACGGCGCCGGCATGAGCTTCTCGAGCCTGCCCCGGCGGCGGCTGATGGCCACCGGTATGAACCAGGGTTCGCTGCAGATCCCGATTGAGGGCGAGCAGCAGCGGGGCCAGCTGACGCTCCGGCTGCCGTACACCGGCGAGTGGAACGAGACCGACTCGGTTTTCAAGAAGTTCCTGACCGCGTCGGCCGACGGGCGGCCCGTCACGCAGGACGTCGTCGTCACGGTGTTTGACAAGCAGGGCGGTCCAGTCGGCGAGTCGTTTACGTTCAGCGGCTGCTTCCTCGACGACCAGGGCGTGCGGTACAGCGTGGCCTCGGGCGACGACGGGGATATGTTCGACGTGACGCTGCTCCATAACGCGGGCCAGCCGGTCATCGCGGCGGTGGGTGCCTAACGACGCCACCGGCGGTGCACAAGCGGGACGACTCTTTCAGACTGATCTTGTAAGCCAGCAGGAGGGGACAGCGATGACAGAGACTCAGACGGAAGCCGGCACGGAAACGAAGGCCGCCACGGAAGCGAAGACCGGCACGGGCCGGCCGAGCGTGTTCGATCAGCTGCTGCGGCGGGTGAGCGTCGGCAGCGTGACGATCGAGATCGACGGCGAGACGCACACGCTCGCGGTGCAGGGGCTCGGCTACGGGATCCGCAACGTGGCTCAGGCGGCGTTTCCGTCGCCCGAGCCGCCGCCGCCGCAGAAGAACCCGGGGCCGAAGTACAAAGCGGCTCTTGCCGAGTACGAGGCCCGGGCGGGCTTGATCGTCGGCGATCGCGAAGCGGCGATCGCCGCAACGGTGGTCGGGCTGCCGATCGAGGTTCCGAGCGGGATTCCTGCTGCAAAGGGTCAGCCGGCTCCGATGAAGCTGGTGTCGTACGGCGACACGTGGGGCGCGCTGGACGCGTCGCTCGCGCAGGTCGAGTACATGCGGCTGGCGGCGCCGATCGTCAAGGCGTCGATGTCTGCCGAGCACGTCGATGCGATCATCCGTGCGTCGGTCGACGCGGCGAGCGGGAGGTCGATGCGCGATGCGGCGGGAAAGCCCTCTGCCCAGACATCGATCGGGACATCGACGGCGGAATCGGATCAGGCATCGGACGAAGCAGACGCGGACGCGGCGGCGGGGGGGGGCTCGGGCCGTTCAAGCCTGCGCACCGCGGACGGAGCGGCGAGTACCGGTGGCTCGAGCTCTGCGAGCGGCTCGGGTACCGGCCCTTCCCGGGCGAATGCATCGACGACCTGACCGACGAGCAGCGGGCGGTGCTGGACGCGTACATGGACGTGCGCGACCACGATCGGGCCCTAACGCAACGAGCGGAGATACGGCAGCCGTGATTGAGCTGAAGACCGAGACCGATGGCTTCCGGCAGAACGCCGCGGTCGCGGAGCGCAACCGGTCGAAGGCGATGGTTCAGACCGTGCAGCCGCAGGCGGCCGTGGTCGTGCGGCACATCCAGGACTACGGGCCGAGGACTACCAACCGGCTGATCGCGTCGTACGCCGAGGCGGGCAACGAGGCGGGCATCGGCCGGTTTGTGGTGCCGCCGATCGTGCCGGATCCGGACGAGGAGGAGCACCGGGCCGTGCTGCTGCGGCAGTTGCAGATCGCGCAGCAATCGTTCGCGTTTCTTGACTGGCAGATCACGGCGGCGCAGCGGTACGACGCGAGCCGGGGCTACGACCAGCGGCGACGCACGGGCCGCAAGAAGAAGGCCCGGCGGATGTCGCAGCCTTACTACAAGAAGATCCGCCAGCAGCGCAACTGGTGGCGGCGGCGGCTCGAGGCGGCCGAGCGGGCGTGGGTTGACTTCAACCAGGCCGAGGGCACGGCGATCGTGGTCAACGCGCTGGCGGCGTTCCGCGAGGTCGGCATCGGCACCGCGACCACGCATGTCACCAAGCGGGCGATCACGGTGCGGAAGAAGGTGTACGGCGGGTCGGGCAAGACGGTCGCGACCGGCGATATGGCCTTCGTGCACTTTGTGAGCCACGAGCCGCACGTGAAGCTGGTGCAGCGGAACACCCGCTTTATGAGCGACGCGCTCAAGCAGATCGAAGAGCCCAGGGTGCGGCGGGTGTCGAAGCGGACGTTCGTGCGGTCGGTCGGCGAGGGCACGGCGTGGACACAGGCGGCGTGATGATGATCGAGGCGCGATGAGCAACACCGACTTTACCACCACGATCGGGCTGAACAGCCGGCTGTTCAAGACCGAGATGCAGCGCGTGCTGAGCGATGCGGAGGCCGAGGCGGGGCGGAGCACGTCGCGGATGCAGAACCGGACGCGGATCTTTGCCCAGCGGCAGGCGGCTGAGATCCGGCAAAAAGATGAATCATCGCGGAAGAAGCTGCTCGGCCAGGGCGGCGCAAGCGTCGCAGGGGAGTTTGCGAAGTCATTCATCACGATCGGCCTAATCACACGAGGGTTCCAAGAAGCCGCCGAAGCGATGGAATACGCCGCTCAGCGCAACAGCTGGCTCACGCAAGACATGACCGATGCGAGCGACGCGGCCAACCGGCTGCGGCAGTCGATCGGCACGGGTCTCGTGCTCGCCTTTGAGTCGGTCGGTACGAGCGCGGCCAGTTTGATCGATCATCAGAGGGATGTGTATCGGTTCTACGTCAATTCGATCTCGGATCTGATGTCGCTCAATCGCGGACAAGGCGCCGCGGTCGATGCCGCCATGCAGACGAATGTGCGGCAGGATCGGCAGCAAGCGCTGATACTCGGCACCCGCGACGCGCGGCGCGAGGCTGCGGTCGGCATCGCTGGGCTGAACCGGGACGACCCGCAGGCCGGTGAGCTGGCAAGGCTGCAGCTTGAGATCGAGAAGACGACCGAGCGCTACGCCGAGCTCCGCGACGAACGGCTGCGGGCGGTCGATCCGGGCGCAGGATCCGAGGCGGAGCGGTCGTTTGTCAATCAGGAGACGGACAAGCAGCTTGAGGCCGAGCTCGCGCCGCTTCGGGAGCGGCGTCGTCTGCTCGAAGAAGAACGACGCGAGCGGCAGGAACGCCGCGGTGACGAGCGGCGGGCCGCCGAGGCACGCGCCGAGGCCCGGCGGGCCGGGCTGCGGGACGATCGCGCCGCGCAGATCGAGGCGCAGCGGCGGGCGGCGATCATCGAGGCCGGCATGCGGCAGCGGGACGAGAATGCGAGGCTCGGCGTCGACGGGCCGGACGCCGCACGCCGCGTGATCGCGGCGCAGGCCGAGGCGAGCAGCGGGTACTCGGATCAGATCGAGGAGCTCGAAGAGCGCAAGCGGCTCGAGCAGGAAGCGTCGCAGCGCGAGGCCGACGCGGACCGCGAGCGGCGGACGCGGGCGGCGGCGGGCGCTCAAGCAGACCTCGAACGGCTGCGGGTGCAGACGCTGCGGATCGAGGGCCACGACGCCTCGGCCCGCGCCCTCGAGATTCAGATCGAGAAGCGCGAGCGGCTGCGGGCCATTGCGCAGGACGAGCTGCTCACCGAGGAACAGAAGCAGCGGCTGACACGGGAGACCGTCGAGTTGCTCGACCGCCGGTCGCGGGCCACGCGGGACGGGGGTATCCGCGACGGGATCCGGGGGACGACGAACGCGTCGATCGCCTCGGCCGTGGTCGGCCCGGGCGGCGACGCGGCGCGGTCGGTCATCGGCGCGGAGTCTGCGCTGGATCTGCAGATCGCTCGCCGGCGGCGGTTTGCAGAGGACCGCTCGGCGGTTGCGGCCATCGCGGACGGGCGAGCGGTGCCGATCGATGGGCCGCGGGCGGCTCCGGACCTGGTATCTCCGGCGGGGCCGGGCGTACGCGTCGCGCCGGGGCCGGCGGGCGGGAGCGATGCCGGGCGGCAGGCCGAGCGGAGCGTGGACCTCTTGCAGCAGATCCTCGACGAGACCCGCGAGCAGACGCGGGCCTTTGAAGGCAGCGGGGCGCTGACGACGTGATGCTGCGCTTGACGAAGCAGAGACCTGCCTGATGGCGACCGCGACGAGGCTCGACGGGCTGCGGCCGTACACCGATCAGCGGCGGCAGCAGCGCGGGCGGTGGACCATCGTCGAGCACTACACGGTCGATGGTCGCGGGTTCGACACCATCGAGGCCGCGACGGGGCTGCCGACCTACGGCGACGAGCACCCGACCAAGGCGGGCACGTTTGTCGAGGACATCGACATCATCGAGCGGGGCGGCGTGCCCGGCAGCGGGGCGGACACGTCGGTCGTGCGTGTGACGTACCGGCCGCCGGACGGGTCGGGCGGCGTGCTGGTGCCGGTGCAGGCGTACGCCGAGCTCGAGCCCGTGCTCGAAACCGAGCAGGTCTTGTACGCGGTCGACAACGCGGGCGTTGAGTCGGGCAGCGACCCGGTCGCGCAGGGGCGGGGCATGCCGCGGGAAGCCTGCCGGCTCATCCTCGTGACGCACCGGTTCTTTAGCGGGGCGGTGCCGACGGGGATCAGCTTCAACGCGCTCGCGGCGATCGACCCGCCGAAGGTCAACGCGGACACGATCGTCGTGCCGCGGGTCGGCGGGGTCAACAGCACCAAGACCTTCGGGTTTACGCCGGGGCAGATGCTGTTTTTGGGCGCACGGGAGATCGACCTGGGCAACGGGCAGACCGAGTTTCGGTGCCGGTTCCACGTGGCCCCGGATCACCTGTACCGCTGGTCGACCTTCGACGCGAACATGCAGCGGACGGGCGGGCCGTTCGCCGAGCAGCGGTACGGCACCCAGAACTTCCAGGACTTCATCAGTTGACCACGGGATCGATCGGCACTCTTGGCGCCGGCCGCTCGCTGCCGGAGGTCGGCCGAACGGTCGACCGGGTGATCGAGCGCGTGAACCAGCAGCCGGTGGGCGTCGGGGCGGCGGGCGTGCGCGTGGTGCAGGACGCGGGCGGGGCGAGCCTCGGGCTCGACCCCGGGCCGGGCGCGGGGATCCGGTACCTGGACGCGACGATCGCGGCCCGTCGGCTGGTCAGCGGCGGCTCGGTCGGCGACATGACGCCGGTCGCGGCGGGCGAGAGCGTGGAGTATCAGGTCCGGCTCTCGGGTGCGCCGGATCCGGAGACGGCGTACCGCGAGCCGATCAACCGGTTTCACCGGAACGGGCCGTATTACGCGGCGCCGATCGGAGGGCACTGCCGGATCAAGATCACGTTTGACGAGAGCGGCGAGGTGGACCCGCAGCTGATCCTCGAGAGCCAGGAGCAGATCGGCGGGGCCGGCTGCCCCGATCCGGCGTGAGCACGGCGTGGCTGACCGACGACGAGGCGGGCGTGTGGCGCTTCAACGAGTCGACCGGCGAGTATTACGCGGCGGATGAGAGCGGGTGCACGCCGCCGTGCTGCGGCTGCGCGGGCTATGTGCGGGGGGTGGCGTGCGACGATTCGGTGTCGCCGTGGCCGCGGGTGTATCTGCCGTGCTGCGAGCAGTGCTTCGGCGAGAGCCCGTACGGCGAGGTCGTGAGCGTCGTCATCGGGCAGGACCGCTACTGCTTCACGATCGACGCCTCATGCGACTACTGGCTCGCGGCCGATGGGCCGACGCCCGACGGCTCGACCGTGATACCGGCCGGCGATGAGCAGTACGTGATCACCGGGGGCTCGGGGTGCCGGGTGCTCGACAGCTGCAGCGAGACCGTGTGCGTGCCGGCGTGCTGCGGGTTCGATGCGTTCTTCGAGCCGCGGACCTGCGACGGCGAGCTGGTCAACCCGGCCGAGGAAGATGGGACGCAGTTCGGGCGGCGGCGGCGGATCGATTACAGCTTTTCGTCGGACATCATCGCTGGCAACCTGCAGCATGACATCGCGCACGAGTTCAACAACGTGTGCGAGTGCGGCCTTGTCGGGTATCAGATCAACGCGCTCGGGACGCGCCGCCGGCTGTCTGGTTCTGGATCAGTGACGGTCGAGACCTGCCCCGACACGATCGAGGTGCCGGCCACTTTTGAGCAGTGGGACGATCTCGATCTGCTGGATCGTCTGTGGATTCGATTCAACCAAAACGACGGCTGCTTTGTGGAAGAAGAGCGCATCGAAGATAATTCGTCGCCGCCAACGAGCTCAAGCCGAACTGAGACGCTGCGAGTTGGGGGGCCGTACGCCGCGATCCCGACGATCAACCAGCTTGATTTCATCCGTGCCGATGGCTCGCAGGCGTACCCGCATTTCTTCTTTGATTCGGTGTGCAGCGAGAGCGCGTACGGGTCGGAGTCTCCGCAGGTGTCGGTCGGCTACAACAGCCCGCTCGGCGGGCGGGGCCGCGCGTCGCACGTGCAAGGATCGGGACCGTTTGGCACGTTTCCACTCGTTGAATATCGCGATGGAACGACCGTTTTCTGGCGCATCAACGCATCGTATTCGAAGCTGTCGCTGTCGCTGGAGGTGACCGCGCTTGTCTCGTCCGGCTTCCGGCAAGAGCGGTTTCTCGACTGCGACCCCGGACCGAGTACCGACTGGAGGCTCAACAACGTCTTTACCAACGGCTCGACGCTGATCTTCCGCGATCGGCTGTCGATCACTCACACGATTCTTGATCAATGCACGCAGGGGCTGCCGCTCGCGACGGGTGGGCCGGGCTGGAACGAGGCGCGGAGCGGCGGTCAGGCAGGGCAGTCCGGCGGGGCCTCTTCGCAATCGATGAGCGGCGGGCAGTCGATGAGCGGATCGCCGGGCATGAGCGCGGTGCAGATGATGAACGCGCTGCGGGGCTCGGGCTGATGTGCGGGTGCGGCGGGGCGGCGAGCAGACGCGAGGCCGAGCGGCAGAAGCGGCTGACCGATGTGGCGGCGTGCGCGGTGTGCCGGTGGAATACCGACCCGCGGGAAGCCGCCGGTGTGTGCCGGGTTGATCCGATGGCCCGGCCGGTCGTCGGATTGGCGGTTGCTGGGCTGTGCCCGATCGGGCGGCACGCGTCGATCGAGCCGCGGCGAAACGGCGCGGGCGAGGCGGTGCTCACTGTCGACGGACAGCCGGTCTACGACGTGGTCGTGCGGCGGTGGGTGCTGGGCTCGGTGCTGGGATCGGTCATCGGTTGGCAGATCCGGTGGCAGATTCGTTGGTTGGGGCTGCCGATGCCCGAGCGCGTGATCGGCTGGCTCATGGTGCCCGGCTTCGGCCGGCCGTGGGGCAATGGTGAGAAGGCGTCGCGTCTGCCGGGCTGCGGGTGCGTGCTGGTTCTGAAGCGGGCCTGGGTGCGGGTCTGGGCGCTTTGTGCGCGCGCGGTGCGTGGCGGGGAGCGTCAGGCGGGAGGTGCGTTGTGAGCGAAGACCGGGAGCGATCGATCAGCCGGAACAGCCGCGTGACGCTGGGGCTCGCGGTGCTGATCGTCGCGGCGATCGTGATGAACGAGCGGCGGCTCTCGTCGATCGAATCGAAGCTGGCGACGCTCAGCTCGGGCGTCGTTGATCGGTGGACGTTCGCCCAGCAAGAAGCCTGGTCGCTCCGGCTGGCGGTGAACAACCCGATGCTGCGCGTGCCTGATCCGGCGAACCCGGGCAGCACGATTCAGGCTGGGTCTGGGGATTGAGTGGGCCGCCCGCGGCGGTGGTCAGCCGGACAGCGAGCCGACGAGGGCGAGGACCACGAGCACGACCAGCACCAGGAGGAACGCCTGCGAGCCGTAGATGATGCTGAGCGGGATGCAGGCGAGCAGCACGCCGCAGGCGATCAGCACGCGGCCGGCGCTGAAGCCTTTCTTCTTCTTTGTCTTCAGCTCAGCGGCCTCGCGTTGCAGCTGCATCTCGCGGAGGATCTGGCGGTTGACCTCCTCGCTTGTCATGGTCGACGGGTCGGCGCGTGAGGCTGCGACCTGGCGGGCCATGGCGGCCTCGAGCTCGGCCTGTTTGCGCTGGGCTGTCTGGGGGTCTCGTGCCATGCGGTGATGCTACTCGATCGTGGTTAGTTGGGCCCGGCCAGCACAAAGAGGATGAGGAGCACGACGATCAGCAGGGCGAACACGCGACCGAAGCTCATGCCGCTGCGTTTGTCGTAGGCTCGGCGGAGCAGCTGGACCTCGCGGAGCAGCTCGCGCTGCACGTCGGAGTCGGACATTTCGTAGCTGCTCTCTGATGTTGGCTGGTGTGACATGCGAGGGAGTTTACTCGTTGGCGGCTCTGGTCTGCGAGGTCGTGGCGTCTGCGGCGTCGGTGGCGTCGGTCGTGCGGTTGGCGATGCCGAGCAGGGCTTCGCGGAAGTCTTCGGCCGGGATGTCTTGACGCTTGGCGACCTCGAGCAGCCGCGTGACCTCGCCGAGCGCGTCGTCCACGGTGTAGTGCGCGATGCGCTCGCGGACGCTGCCGGGCACCGGGCCGGGCTCTGGGGGCTGGCGGACACTGATCAGCCGCCGCATGCCTGAAGCGCTCCCGTCGCTCGGCTGGTCGGCCTGGTCCGCGGAGATTCCGGGGTCGTGATCGATGAGTCCTTGCTTGGCGGTTTGGTCGCGCGGATCTGGCGGGCCGGACTCGGTCGGCTGAAAACGACTCGGATCTGCGGCGGCTGCTGCGAGCATGGCGGCGGTGTCTTTCTGTGCGTCGAGATTCGACTGGTCGGCCGCGGTCTGCATGAGCAGGGCGATGAACCTGAGCAGGTCGAGCGTCGCTTTCGGGCCGACGTGGGTGCTGATCTGGGCGATCGGCGTGCGGACGGCTGCGGCGACGTCGAGCCCGTCGTCGGCGGCGTCAATCTCGGAGAGCCGGTGGGCCAGCTCACGGGCTGGGAGCTCGAAATGTCGGGCGAACTGCACGGCCTCGTTGGGCGAGAGGGGCTGCTCGGTGTGCAGGACTTCCGCAAGGCGAAGGGCAGTGCTGCGGTAGACGCTGCGGTCCTTGCCGACGCGACGCTCGATGTTGCTGATCGTCGCGACAGATATCTGGTTGCGATCAGCGAGCTGCTGCTGGGTCAAGCCGCGCTTTGTGCGAAGGTGTCGCAGAAATTCCGCACGTGTCATGGTCAAAGTTTGGGCATGTAACTAGCTGTTGTGTAAGCGATTACGAATTTGC